>NZ_JBFBLX010000003.1:0-192243 GCF_040702705.1 Micrococcus sp. NPDC078436
CAGGTGGGTTGTTGAGGAACTTCCATCCTGCGGCAGGGACCCGCTCGTCTCATCTCAGCCCGTACCCCGTGGCAAGAACCTCATGACCCACAACAGCTAGGGTGGTGACAGCAGTCACATAGCACCGTGCTGTGCCCGGTCACCAAGGAAGCGGGAGCCATGGACGCCACCTTGCAGCAGCTCACCAGTTACTATCGCGCCATCCAGACGCAGGCGAACCTGCAGGACTGCCGGTTCACCTCACGCACGCCGTTCGCCACGGTCTCATCTGCGGACATCGCCGCGGGGCGGCTGGACGAGGCGGTCACGAACGAGCTGTTCACGCTGGCCAAGGCCCGCCGGGACAGGCCGCTGGACGTGATCATCTCTCTTGCCACCCTCCAGAACGGCGGCCAGGCCGAGGGCCTCGCCCTCATCGTCGCGCAGCTGGACGCCGACGGTCGGCTTACCGCGGACCTCGGCTCGCAGGCCCCCTGGATCCCGGCGAGCCGCCTGCGCAGCTCCGGCGTCACGGACCGCCAGCTCATGGTGGGAACGCTCGCCGGCTTCTGGCGCTGGCGCCTCACGGCCGGCGAGGAGCGTGTCTCCCAGGCGGAGGACTTCGCGGACGTCATCGCCTACACCGAGGCCATGGTGGACGCCGTCTTCGACGCCGATCTGATCGCCGACGGCCTCGAGGGGGAACTGCAGGCCGAACTCCACCGACCCGGTGCGGTGCCGCACACCTGCTGGCTCACCCCGGGGACCGTGATCGAGGCGAACGGCGCGATCCTGGACCTGTACCGCCACCTCGTCGAGGACGACCCGTCCCCGGCTCTCTACGAGCAGTTCGTCGCCCTCGACGGCCAGGACCGCGGCTCCGAGGACGGCATCGACGAGGACTGTGACCTCCTCCTGGAGACCGCCAGCCGCGCCACCGGCAGCATGTCCGACGGCTTCCCGCTCACCGCCTCCCAGCGCCGCGCCGTGCACGCCTTCCTCCTGGACGGTCACGGGGACGTCACCGCCGTCTCCGGCCCGCCCGGCACCGGCAAGACCACCATGCTCCAGTCCGTGGTGGCCTCGTTGATCGTCACCCACTGCCTCCAAGACCGCCCGGCGCCCCTGATCATGGGCACCTCCACGAACAACCAGGCCGTCACGAACATCATCGACTCCTTCAGCTCCGTGGCGAAGGACGACGCCGGCCCCCTCGCCCGCCGCTGGCTGCCCGCCGCCACCGAGGATGGCGCAGCGGACACGCCCCTGCGCGGACTTGCCGCCTACGTCCCGTCCGGTGCCAAGGCGAAGGAGGCCCAGGCCAAGGGCTACCTGCTGGAGAACAACCGCAAGGCGGGCGTGTATACGCAGTACTCCGCCCCCGAGTACGTGAAGGCGGCCACCGCCCGCTTCCTCGCGGACCTCGGCGGCTACACGACGGCCGCGCGCTTCGGGGCGCCCACCGACCTGGCCAAGGCCGAGGCGTTCCTTGCCAAGGCGCTCAAGCGCGTGGACCAGCGCCGCCGCGAGCTGCTCACCGCCCGCCACGCCGCGGACGCTGCCGTCCCCGCCCCGGCCGGCCCCGGCGCGGACGTGGCCGCCCTGCGCGCCGAGATGGCCGTCCACGAGGACCGCCTGCGGTTCTGGACGTCCGTGGCCGCCGCCGGCCCCACGGACGCCATGGATGCCGAGTTCAACTATGACGACTCGGAACCCGCCCCGGCCTTCGACTCCGTCGACGAGTTCCGTGCCTTCTACCAGAACCGCCTGGTGGAGCTGGCGGGCACGCTGGAACGGGCTGAGCGGGACCAAGCCGCGCGGGCCGGCGTCGCGCACCAGGCCACCCTCACCTACGGTCAGGCGGTCACCGAGCCGCTCACGGACCTCACGCGCCTGTGCCTGCTCACTGAGGAGCAGGTGGATCGGCTGCGCACCGCCGAGGACCTCCTCGCCTTGGACCAGGCCCTCGACGTCACCGTCCGCCACGCCGCGTTCTGGCTCGCCGTGCACCGGTACGAGGCGCAGTGGCTGACGGTGTGCGCGGGGGAGGACCTGATCCCGCAGCCCGAACGCAACCGCACCACTCTGCGCTACATGGACCGGTACTGGCCGCAGGCCGCCGCCCTCACCCCGTGCTTCGTGATGACCGCCTACCAGCTGCCCAAGTACTTCAAACTGTGGGCCAAGGCCGGCGAGAAGTCCGCCTACGACCTCGAACGGGCCGATCTGCTGATCGTGGACGAGGCCGGGCAGGTGGACGCCTCCCTCGGTGCCGCAGCGTTCGCCCTCGCCAAGCGCGCGCTCGTGGTCGGCGACGTGCAGCAGCTCGCCCCCGTGTGGGGCATCGACCCGGAGAGCGACCGCGTGATGGGTGAGTCCTTCGGCTTCGGGCCGGAATGGGACACTCTGGAGCGCCGCGGCCTGACGGCCTCGGACCACTCGTCCGTGATGATGGCCGCCGGGGCGCCTCTCGCTGGTCCTACGGCAAGGACGACGACGAGGGGCTCTTCCTCGCCGAGCACTTCCGCTGCCGCTCCGAGATCATCGAGTACTGCAACGAGCTGCTCTACAAGGGCCAGCTCGTGCCGTCGCGGCCGTCCGCCGGGTACCGGCTCGAGGGACTCGTGGAGCACCCGTTCCTCTTCCGCGAGGTGCCCGGCTCCGAGGACCGTCGGCAGGGCTCCAGTCGCGTCAACCCGACCGAGGCCGAGGCGATCGCCGCGTGGCTCGACGAGCATTGGGACCGCTTCTGCGAGGCCTACGGAGCGGCCGGTGACCCCGAGAAGCAGAAGGGCGTGTTCGGCGTGGTCACGCCGTTCGCCGCGCAGGCCCGCGTGATCCAGCAGACGCTCAAACGGGTACTCGGCGCTCAGCGGGAGAAGCTCGTGACGGTCGGCACCGCGCACACCCTCCAGGGCGCCGAGCGCAGCATCGTGCTGTTCTCCTCCGTGTACGGGGACAACTCCGGGCAGGCGAGCTTCATCGACAACACCCTCGAGCTGATGAACGTGGCCGTCTCCCGTGCAAAGGACCTGTTCATCGTGTTCGGCGCGAAAACCCGCTGGAACGACGGCGGCCCCGTGTTCCGCCTGGTCCGCCGGATGGCCGTGAAGGACGCCCCGGCAGGGCAGCCCGCGGTGACCCACGACGACGGGCAGGTCGCAGCCCCGGTGGAGGTCGCGGCGGCCGAGCCGATCTCCGCGCCGGAACCGGCGGCGGAGCCGAGTGTCCCGGAGGTCTCTGCCCCGAAGTCGGGAGACGCCGTCGTGGCTTGGGCCATGATCGCGGCCTGGGACGAGAGTGGTGGGCTGCCGGACGGCCTGAAGCTGTCCGCGGTCAAGCTCAACAAGGCGCTCGCCGCAGCTGGGCTGATCCGCAAGGGTGATCGGGGCTGGGAGCCAACGGACGAGGGAGCTGCGGTCGGGATCGTCGGGTACGGGGGCGAGCGCGACGGGGAGACCTTCGTGAACGTGAAGTACACGCCCGCTGCGCAGGTGGCGCTGCTGGACCGCATCCGGTCCGGGGCGCTGTCGCTGGGGTGAGCAGCGGGGAGCGGCTCATGACAGGATCACCGGCATGAACACCGTCCCCATCTGGCCGCGCTTCGTTCGCCCTGCCCTTGAGGTACTCGCAGACCACGAGAGCATGAAGCGCCGCGACGTGATCGAGGCGGCAGCCGACCGACTTGAGCTCAGCGAAGAGGCCAGGGCAGAGACGGTCGAGTCCGGAGAAGTGCGGTACCGCGGGCGCGGCGGCTGGGCACTGACGCACTCCTCCAAGGCCGGACTGATCGAGCGGCCCGCGCGGGGCATCTACGTGCTGACAGAGGCTGGGCGGACCTGGCTGAAGGACTATCCGGAAGGCTTCAACGACTTCGCCGGCGCCAGCGCATTCTTCGATCCGTTCTGGTCCAAAGACACCGCCAAGAAGCCTGTCCAGGCCCATGCCCATGCTGAAGCGCGGCCCGCTGTTGAATCCGCTGTTGCGTCCGACCCGATCGTGGACCCTGAAGAACAGGCTCAGGACGCCGTCACCAGCCTCAACGAGGCCGTCCGTGTCGAACTGCTCGAGCGGTTGCAGAACTCCACGCCGACCTTCTTCGAGGAAGCCGTGGTCCAGTTGCTCATGGCCATGGGCTACGGCGGGACCCAGGGTAAGGCGGCCGTGACCGGCAATTCTCACGACGGCGGCATCGACGGGGTCATCGACGGCGATGCCCTCGGCCTCGACCGTGTCTACGTCCAGGCGAAGCGGTATGCCGATGCGAACACGGTCGGCCGGGAGCCGATCCAGGCATTCGTCGGGGCGCTTCACCTGCATGGTGCGACGAAGGGCGTCTTCATCACCACGAGTTCCTTCAGCAGGCACGCCCAGTCATACGCGGACGCCGTGCCCAACCGGATCGTGCTGATCGACGGCGTGAAGCTCACGCAACTCATGCTCAAGTACCGGGTTGGCGCTCAGGTGAAGAAGACCCTTCACGTACTGCAGATCGACGAGGACTTCTTCGAGTGACTTGCGTTCAACGGTGTCGTTGGTAGAGCCAGAGACCGTGGTCGAACTGCGTCAGATCGGGGGCTCCGCGCAGGTCGAACGCAATTTTTCCGTGGGCCGCGACCACAAGGTCATGTGCTTTCCCAGCAGGGCAAGCGGCCCTGACACCTCGGGACGATCTGGCCTCAGAGCCCCCGTTAAGCTCGTCACATGGTCGCCGCGCGTGAAGTCACCCTTCAGGAACTCCTCGGGGGCTCCTACCAGTACACGGTCCCGCTCTATCAGCGGACGTACTCCTGGGGACGCCCGCAGTGGCAGCGACTGTGGGAGGACGTCGTGGACGTCGCCGACCACCGGCGGCACAACCTTTCAGCGACTCACTTCATCGGCTCCCTCGTTCTCGCCGGCTTCCGGGACAACGGGCCCGGCGGCGTCCAGCGGTGGCTGGTGGTGGACGGGCAGCAGCGGCTGACGACTCTGACGCTCCTCCTTGCCGCTGTCCGCGACCACAGGGCTGAGCACGAAGGCCCCATGCACACCGATCGGGTCAACGAGAAGTACTTGGTCAACAAGTGGGAGGACGGCGATCTCCGGTACAAGGTCCTGCCCACCCAGGCCGACCGTGGCGCCTACCGCGGACGGATCGAGCACGCCCCGGACGCTGCCGAAGGCTCCAGGATCAGCGAAGCCCACCAGTTCTTCCTGACGAGGCTGCTCGGGTTGAGTCAACCGTCTGCTGACGGTGAAGAGGAGCCGCTGACCTTGGCGGAGGTCGAGTCCGCCGTCGTCGCCGGCCTGTCGATCGTGTCCGTGACCACCGGGGAGAACGACAACGCCCACCGCATCTTCGAGTCGCTGAACAACACCGGTCTCAAGCTCACCCAGGGCGACCTGCTCAGGAACTACCTGTTCATGCAGCTGCCCACACGGGCGGATGAGGTCTACACCACCCTGTGGCTCCCGTTGCAGAACCTGCTCTCCAATGAGGAACTGGAGACCCTGTTCTGGCTTGACCTGGTGCAACAGGATCCCAAGGTCCGCCAGACGGAGATCTACGCGGGGCAGCAGCGTCGCATGCGTGACCTGCAGGACGAGGCGCAGGTCAGGGCGGAAGTCGAGCGGTTCCTGGCGTTGGGGCGTCTCTACGATGTGATGCTCCGCCCGGAGAAGGAGAAGGACGACGCAGTGCGCTTCCGCTTGGCACGCCTGCGCGCCTGGCGCACGACGACGACGTTCCCGATCACACTGCACCTGATGGAGCGCCGGTCATTGGGGGACATCGACTCGGACGAACTGGCCCGTGCGCTCCTCTACCTCGAGTCGTACCTGGTCCGACGCCTCGTCTTCGGCCGCTATTCCGACGGTCTCAACAGCACTCTGCTCGCGGCGACGGCGGACATCCAGGGTCAGGACGACCCGGCGGACGCCCTGCAGCGCTTCCTCTCCAGCGGACGGAAGCACTTCGCCTCCGACGACCAGGTCCGCCAGGCCGTGATGACGGCACCCTTCTACACGACGGGCCGGGCGGCCCACCGGAAGCTGATCCTGCGGTGGATCGAGGAGTCCTACGGCAGCAAGGAGCCGGTGGACCTCGACAGTGCGACCATCGAGCACGTCATGCCGCAGACCCTCACGGAAGAGTGGGAGCGCGCTCTGGCCGACCAGCTCGAGGCGCACCAGGACCTTCGAGAGGTGCACACCGAACTCCTCCACACCTTGGGCAACCTCACCCTCACCGGGTACAACAGCGAGCTGAGCAACGGGCCCTTCGAGGTCAAGCGTGCGGAGCTGGCCAAGAGCGGCATCCGCATGAACCAGGAGATCTCCGCTGAGCCGGTGTGGGGTCCCGCGCAGATCCGTGCTCGCGCCGAGCGGCTGGCGGACCGGATCGTCGGTATCTGGCCGGGGCCCTCAGCCGAGGCCGCCTCCGGAGTCGCCCACACGGCCTGGCAGACGCTGACGGATGCCGTCGAGGCCATTCCCGCCGGGTTCTGGACCTCCTACGGCGAACTCGCACGGCTGATCGGCAGTCACCCGGTCCCCGTGGGGACCTACCTCGCACGGACGGCCCTGCCGCACGCTCATCGTGTGCTCCAGGCGGGAGGCACCGTCTCTCCGTCCTTCCGGTGGGCTGACGTCCACCGCACGGATGATCCGCACGACGTCCTCGCAGCCGAAGGCGTGCGCTTCTCCGAGGACGGACGTGCCGACGGCGGCCAGCGGCTGCTGGCGGAGCAGCTCGCCGAACTCATCGACGTCGACGTCGACCTGACCGATCCCCGGTCGCTCGCCGCCCCGGGCAACGACCCTGCGCTGCGGGACCGCTGGGTCGACCGACTTCACGACCACAACGATCCCGAATCGGCCCGCGCACTGATCGAGGTCCAACGAGGCTGGGTTGAGCACAGTGGCCGGGCGGAATTCGCGGACAATGCCGCCGGCGGTTGTTTCCTGGTCGTCCCACGCACGTCAGCACGCGCCATCTGGCCGGTGATCCTGTACCCGACGTACGGTGTCGAGGTCGTCTTCTATCATCTGGCGAAGTGGCCTCCCTTCACGGACGAGGCGCTTCTCGACGAATTCCGGGGACGTCTGAATCTCATCCCCGGGGTGGAACTCGGCCCTGAATCTCTCCGCCGGCGCCCGAGCATCAAGCCGCAGACCCTTCGGCCGGCCGCGGCGCAGGAGGCGTTCCTCGACGCGCTGGAGTGGTTCCTGCGCACCGTCCAGGAGGACGACAGAAGTGCCTGACAACCCTGCCAGGGGCAGGTCCTGGCGAGGCGCTGACCCCCTCACCCCGTCCACCCCACCCAGTACGCTCGCCCCATGAAGATCGGTCTCCGCAAGCCCAGCCTGAAGAAGTCCATTAAGGCCCGCACCACGGGCCGCGCCAAGCGTGCGATTAAGCGCCAGGTCATCCCCGGCTACGGCCGCAAGGGGATGGGCTGGCTGCGCGATCCGAAGCGCGCCGCCTACAACGCCGTCTACCGGCGCACCACGGTCGGCCTGGGCGACGTCCTGAAGATGTTCAAGTGACCTCCACGCCCTCGCGCACCTGACCGGGGTCGGCCCGGGGGAGGCCCGCCACCGGCCCGAGCACCCGCGGCAGCCAGGAGGACACGCCCGTGTCCGGTGTCATCCCGAGCGCCGAGAACGCCGTCACCAGCTGCGCGTCCTCGCGCACCAGCACGACGTCGCCGCCCAGCATGAGCCCGAGCCCCGCCCCGGCGGCCGTCCCGTTGACGCCGGCCAGCACCAGCAGGCGAGAGCCCGTCAGCGCCACCGCGACCTCGCCCGCCGCCTCGCCGAGTGCCTGGATCATCGCGCGCCGCTCCGGCCCGGCGGGGGAGTCCGCTGTTGTTCATCAAGAATCCCTCGTGTGTCGCCGGCACGGGGCGGCTGACGTCCTCGCCGTGCCGGCCCTCGCTGAGCCACACCCCTTCACACCCGCGCCGCGGGCGCCGCGGCGTCCTACGCTGGCCGCTATGACCCAGGCCACATCGTCCGCTGACCATCCCGCCCCCGCCACGCCTGCCTCCGCCTTACCGCAGGACGTCCTCGCCCGCCTCGAGGCTGCCCTGCCCGGCCGTGTGGACGCCTCCGAGGCCGCGATCGCCGTCGCGAGGAGGGACCGCTCGGGCTTCTCCGCGGAGGTCGCCCCGCTGTGCGTGGTCCGCGCGCAGTCGGTCGAGGACGTCCAGGAGGTGTGCCGGATCGCCACCGCCACCCGCACGCCGCTCGTGGCCCGCGGGGCCGGCACCGGCATCTCGGGCGGCGCCGTCGCGGGGGACGGGGCCATCAGCCTGGACCTCATGGCGATGGACCGCATCCTCGAGGTCTCGCCGGCGGACCGTGTGGCCGTGGTCGAGCCCGGGATCCTCAACGGGGACCTGAACCGGGCCCTGGCGGAGCACGGCCTGTGGTGGGCGCCGGACCCGGCGTCGAAGGAGATCTCCAGCGTGGGCGGCAACATCGCCCTCAACGCGGGCGGCCTCCTGTGCGCGAAGTATGGCGTCACGCGGGAGGCGGTCCTCGGCCTGGACGTCGTCCTCGCGGACGGCGCGCTGCTCCACCTCGGCCACCGCACGGTCAAGGGCGTGACCGGGTACGACCTCACCGCCCTCATGATCGGCTCGGAGGGCACCCTCGGGATCATCGTGGGCGCCACCCTCGCTCTGCGACCCCTCGACTCCGCGCCCGTCGCCACGCTCGGCGGCTTCTTCCCGGACGTGGTGGCCGCCGCGCGCGCCTCCGCCGCCATCACCGAGGCTGGCCTTGTGCCCGCCATCATGGAGCTGCTGGACGAGGCCAGCTTGGACGCGATCCGCCGCTACACGCTCTTCCTGGGCGAGGACGTCTCCGCACTGCCCGAGCGCGGCGCGTACCTGTTGGTCCAGGCGGACGGTGCGGGGGCCGAGGCCGAGGGGGAGCGCATGGCCGCGCTCATGCGCGCCGCCGGGGGCGACGTCGCGGTCACCATGGACCCCGAGCACGCCGACCGTCTCGTGACCCTGCGGCGCCGCGTGTTCCCCGCCCTGGAGCACCTCGGCACCCCGCTCGTGGAGGACGTCGCCGTCCCCCGCTCGAAGATGCCGGAGATGTTCGCCCGCATCCGGGAGATCGAGGCGGCCACCGGCGTCTTCATCCCGACGTCGGCCCACGCCGGCGACGGCAACCTGCATCCCATCCCGGTGTTCGGCCGAGCGGGGGAGGTCGGCGACGTGGACGCGTCCACCGGCGTGCCCGCCGAGGTGTGGGACGCCGTCGGGCAGGTGTTCCGCGCGGCCCTCGAGATGGGCGGCACGCTCACCGGCGAGCACGGCGTGGGCCTGCTGAAGCGGATGTTCCTCGAGGAGGAGCTGGGGCACGAGCAGTACGAGCTGCAGCGCCGGATCAAGGCGGCCTTCGACCCGGCGGGCATCCTCAACCCCGGCAAGGTGTTCGCGGACTGAGCCCGGGAACAGCGGCGGGCCCGCACCACCGTGGTGGTGCGGGCCCGTCGTCGTGGTGCCGGGGTGTCAGAGCGTGGGCTGGTGGCGGACGTCCTCGGCCTCGGCGGCGTCGCGCGCCGACGTGGCCGCGCGCTCGGCGCGCGTGTCCGCCCGGTTGTAGGCCAGGGCGAGCAGCGGGCCTGCGATGTTGTGCCAGGCCGCGGCGACCGCGCCGGGCAGTGCGGCCAGGGGACCGAAGTGGGCCGAGGCCAGCGTCGCGGCGAGCGCGGAGTTCTGCATGCCCACCTCGATGGACACGGCGCGCCGCTCGCGCGGGCCGAGGCCGGCCAGCGTGGCGGCCAGGTGCCCCAGCCCGAAGCCGACGGCATTGTGCAGCATCACGGCGACGAAGACGGCGACGCCCGCGCTGAACACCACCGCGGCGGACTTGGCCATGATACCCGCGAGGACGAGGGCCACGCCGACGATCGAGAGCCAGGGCACGATGCCGGCCACCCGCTGCGCGAAGCCCCGCGCGAACAGCTGCACGAGGACGCCCAGGACCACCGGGATGAGCACGATCTGGAGGATCTGCATCACCATGGCCCCGGCGTCCACGGGGAGATAGCTGCCGGCCAGCCACATGACAAGGAGCGGCGTGAGGAACGGGGAGAGGACGGTGGACAGCGACGTCATGGCCACGGAGAGGGCGACATTGCCGTTGGCCAGATAGGTGACGATGTTCGAGGCGGTGCCGCCCGGCACACAGCCCAGGAGAACCATGCCGGCCACGAGCATCGGGTCGAGGTTCAGCAGCACCGCGATGCCCAGGCCGGCGAACGGCATGATCGTGTACTGCAGCAGGAGCCCGAAGAGGGCCGCGAACGGCGCCGCCTTCAGCACCCTGAGATCCGGCAGGGTGAGCGTCAGGCCCATCGTGAACATGATGAACCCCAGCAGCCAGGGGACGTACGGCCCGATGGGCAGCGCCACCTGGGGCACGAAGGCACCGAGCGCGGCGAAGGCCACCACGACGATCGGGAAGACGATGGTGGCCAGGCTCGCCTGCTTGCGCTCGCTCGAGGCGGCTGCGGTGGGCTCCATGAGGGCTCCTCATTCCGGGATGTCACGGGAAGTGTGGTGTCAGTCACCCTAGGGGGGTGTGGGCGACCGCCGGGCACTGTGACGCACCTGGCGGCAGCCCCCGCCCCTCACCGCCGCGCGAACGCGTCCACGCGGGCCACGGCCTCCGGGTGCCCGGACGCCGCCGCGATCGCGGCGCTCTCCCGCCGCAGGTGCTCCTCGAAGCCCTCGAGGTCGGGGCCGCGCAGCAGCGCCTTCGTCGGCCCGTAGGTGTGCACGGCGCCGGCGGCCAGCTCGTCCTCCAGCTCGGTCAGGCGCGCCTCGAAGCGGTCACCCGCCGCCACCTCCGCCGCCAGGCCCCACTCCACGGCCTCCGTGCCCGTGAGCTGCCGCCCGCCCAGTGCCAGCTGCGCGGCGCGCGCCGGCCCGACGGTGCGGGGCAGCCACCAGGAGACGCCCGTGTCCGGCACCAGCCCCGCCGCCCCGTAGGCCGTCAGCAGCCGTGCGTCCTCCCGGACCAGCGCGAGGTCGGCGTTGAGCAGGAGTCCCAGCCCGGCGCCCGCGGCCGTCCCGTTCACGCCGGCGAGCACCACGAGCCGAGAGCGCACGAGCGCCAGCGCGAGGTCGCTCGCGGCGGCGGCCAGGTCGGCGATCACGCCGGGGCGGTCCTCCGGCGCTGCGGCGGCCATGGCACGCACGTCCCCGCCGCCGCAGAACAGCCGGCCGGCTCCGGTGAGGGTGAGCACGTGCACGGACGCGTCCGCCTCGGCCTCCCGCACGATGGCCAGGACCTCTCGGCCCAGGTCCAGGCTCAGCGCGTTGCCCTGGTCGGGCCGGTCCAGCACCACCCGGCGCACGCCGGGCCGCACCTCCACGCGCACGCCCGTCCGGCCCTGGGGGGCCTCGCGGCCCACGTTCGTCCCGATCTCCATGTCGTCTCCTTCCATCCTGCTCATGCGAATGCGCTCATCCCGGTCAGGTCCCGGCCCAGGATCAACGCCTGCACGGACTCCGTTCCCTCATAGGTGTGCAGCGCCTCGACGTCCGTCATGTGGCGGATCACCTGGTTCTCCAGCAGGATGCCGTTGCCGCCGAGCATGTCCCGGGCGATCTGCGCCACGCGGCGCGCGCCCCGCGTGCAGCTGTACTTGAGCAGGGACGCCTGCTGGTCCCGCAGGGTCCCGGCCGCCTGCAGCCGCGCGACCGCCGCACAGCGGGCCTGCATCCCCGTGACCTCGTCCAGCATCTGCGCGAGCCGTTCCTGCACCATCTGGTGTGCGCCGAGGGGCTTCCCGAACTGCTCCCGCTGCGTCGCGTAGGCCAGCGCGGACTCGAACATGCTGGAGGCGTGGCCCAGCGCGGACCACCCCACGTTCACGCGGGTGGCCACCAGCACGCGCGCGGCGTCCTTGAACGTGGCGACGTGGGGCAGGCGTGCGTCGTCGTCCACCCGCACGTCCGTCAGGGAGATCTCCGCCTGGTGGATCGCCCGCAGGGCGCCCTTGCCGGTGATGGCCTCGGCCTCGTACCCGGGCGTGGACTGCTCCACGATGAAGCCCTTGACCTGGCCGTCCTCCGTGTCGCGCGCCCACACCAGCGTGATGCCGCCGGAGGCGCCGTTGCCGATCCACTTCTTGGCGCCGTTCAGCACCCAGCCGCCGGCGCCGTCGGGCCGCGCGGACGTCTCGAGGGACACCGAGTCCGAGCCGTGCAGCGGCTCCGTGAGCGCGAACCCGCCCGGCAGCGTGCCACGCGCCACCGGCTCGAGGTACCGCTCCTTCTGCTCCGGGCTCGCGCAGTGCACCAGCGCGCGCAGCACGAGCCCACCCTGCACCGCCGCCGCAGCCGCCATGGAGCCGTCCGCCCGGGAGATCTCCATCGCCACCAGGCCCGCGGCCAGCGGGGACATCACCGCGTGCCCCGGCACCTCCAGCCCGTCGGTGAGCAGGTCCAGCTCGCCCGCCCGCGCCACCAGGTCCAGCGGGTACTCCGCCCGGTCCCAGTGCCCGTCGATCCGCTCGAGCACCTCCCGCCCGTAACCGCGAGCGCGGTCCCAGTGCGCGCGGTCCTCGTCCGTGGCCTCTGTGAAGGCCCCCAGGTAGTCCACGTCCAGGGGGGTGGTCACGTCATAGGTCGGCCGCATCACCCCTGGCCCGCCGTCCGTTCGGCGCGCAGGGCGCGCTTGAGCAGCTTGCCGGACTGGTTGCGCGGCAGCTCGGCCACGAAGTCGACGCGCTTGGGGACCTTGAACGCGGCCAGGCGTTCCTTCACGTGGGCGCGCACGGTCTCCGCGGTCAGCTCCGCGCCCTCCTTGAGCACCACGACGGCGGTCACCGCCTCGATCCACCGTTCGTCCGGCAGCCCGACGACGGCGACCTCCGCCACCTTGTCCAGCTCGTAGATGGCGTCCTCCACCTCGCGGGGCGCCACGAGGACGCCGCCGGTGTTGATGACGTCCTTGATGCGGTCCACCACCTGGATGTAGCCGGCCGCGTCCTGGGTGACCTGGTCGCCGGAGCGGAACCAGCCGTCGTCGGTGAACGCGTCCGCGGTGGCCTCGGGGCGGTTCCAGTACCCGTTGAGCAGCTGCGGGGAGCGGTACTGGATCTCGCCCGGCTCACCCGGCTTGGCCGGGGCGCCGTCCGCCGTCATGACGCGGGCCTCGACGTGGAACACGGGGCGTCCGCACGAGGCGGGGCGGGCATCGTGCTCCTCGGGACGCAGCACGGTGCAGAGGGGGCCGAGCTCGGACTGGCCGAAGCAGTTGTAGAAGCCGATGCCGGGCTGGGCCTGCCGCAGGCGCTGCAGCACGGTGACGGGCATGATCGAGGCCCCGTACTGGGCCTTGCGCAGCGAGGAGAGGTCGCGCGTGGCCAGGTCCGGATGGTTCGCCAGCGGCACCCAGACGGTGGGCGCCAGGAACAGGGAGCCGATGTGCTCGGTCTCCACCAGCTCGAGCATCCGGGGGATGTCCGGGGCGGACAGCAGGCGCACCGTGGCGCCGAGGCTCAGGTAGGGGAGCAGGAACACGTGCATCGCGGCCGAGTGGTACAGCGGCATGGCCACCAGGGGACGGTCCTCAGCCGTGAAGTCCAGCGCGATGATCGCGGAGAGGTACTCCGCCACGAGCGCCCGGTGGGACATCATGGCGCCCTTGGGGGTGGAGGTGGTGCCGGAGGTGTAGAGCAGCTGGGCGAGGTCGGTGGCCTGCACGTCGACGTCCGGCGCGGACGCGTCCGCCGACTCGTCCCGGGCGGTCTCCAGGACGGCGGGCTCCCCGCCGTCCGCGGCGGCGAGCAGGGGCCAGACCCGGCCCAGCGCGGGGACGCGGCCCTCCGCGCGGACCTGGTCCACGCGCTCGAGCATCGCGGCGTCCGTGACGAGCAGCTCCGCGCCGGAGTCCTCGAGGGCATGGGCGAGCTCTCCGCCCTTGAGGGCGAAGTTCACGGGCACGTGCACGTAGCCGGCCGTGGCGCACGCCAGGAAGAGCACCGCGTAGGCGTCCGAGTTCATCGCGTAGGCGGCGACGCGGGAGCCCTGCGGCATCCCGGTGGCGAGCAGCCGGCGGGCCACGCGGTGCACGCCGTCGCGCAGCTGCGCGTAGGTCCAGTCCCGGTCCTCGAACCGCAGGGCCACGGCGCGGGGGGAGCGGGCGACGGCACGGGCGAAGAGGCGGCCGATGGTGTCCTCAGGTGCCGGGCCGCGGGCGTGGGTGTCAGGGGTCGTCTGCGACATGGTGTCCTCCAGGGGGTGGAGCGGAAGGGGCAGGGAGGGGGCTCAGAGCCGTTCGACCGTCGTCCCCGGGACGTCCTCGGACAGCCCTGCGGCACGCCAGGCGTGGCGCGCGGTGTGCATGGCCTGCGGCCCCGGCTGGTCGACGCCGTCGAGGAGCACCTCGGCGTCCGCGGCCGAGTCGAGGTCCTGGCGGCCCACCGGGGTGCGGACGGCGTCGACGATGTGGGCCTCAGTCATGGGGAGTCCGATCTCTGGGCGGCCTGTGGTGGGCGTCACGCTAATGCTAGGAAATCCAACAATCAAGGGTGATCCGCGTGATCCCGCGTCCCGCCCCTTTGACCTGGGCAGACACCCTCCCCACCGCTTACCGTGAGCGGGCACCCCCGCGTCCCCCTCCGTACGAGAGCAGAGCCGTGACCTCTTCGCACTCCGCCGGCGCTCACTCCGCCGACGTCGACCCCGCCATCAGCAGCCCACTGGCCCGCAAGGTCGGCACGTGGAGCCTCTTCCTGTTCATCCTGGGCGACGTCCTCGGCGCGGGCGTCTACGTCCTCGCCGGCTCCGTGGCCAAGCTCTCCGGCGGCGCCGTTTGGGTGCCGCTCGTGGCCGCCCTCCTCCTCGCGCTGCTCACGGCCGGCTCCTACGCCGAGCTGGCCACGAAGTACCCACGCGCCGGCGGCTCCTCGCACTACGCCACCCGCGCGTTCGGCCCGTTCGTCGGGTTCCTCGTGGGCTTCTGCATGCTCGCGGCCGGCATCGTCTCGGTGGGCGCGCTCGCCCTCGGCTTCGCCGGCGACTATCTCGGCGCGTTCGTGAACTGGCCGACGGCGATCGTCGTCGTCGTGTTCCTCGCGCTGCTGGCCGCCCTGAACATCCGCGGCATCGCCGAGTCGCTCGGCGTGAACCGCGTGGCCACCGTCATCGAGGTCGGCGGCCTGGTGCTCGTGGTGGTCCTGGGCGCCATCCTGCTCGCCCGCGGCGGCGGGGACCTCTCCCGACTCACGCAGCTCGGCACCCCGGAGAACGGCCCGTTCGCGGCCGTCCTGGCCGGCACCGTGCTCGCCTTCTACTCCTACGCCGGCTTCGAGACCAGCGTGAACGTGGCCGAGGAGACCCGTGACCCCGCGCGCTCCTACCCCCGCGCCCTCTTCGGCGCGCTCACGGTGGCGGGCCTGCTCTACGCGGCCGTCGGCGTCGTGGCCTCCGCCGCCGTCCCGACGGCGGAGCTCGCCTCCTCCTCGGCCCCGCTCCTGCAGGTGGTGCAGGCGGCGGGGATCATCCCGCCCGTGGTGTTCAGCGTGATCGCGCTCGTGGCCGTGGCCAACGGTGCGCTGCTCACGGGCATCATGAGCTCCCGCCTCACCTACGGCATGGCCCGCGACGGCCTGCTGCCCTCCTTCCTCGGCAAGGTCCTCCCGGGCCGGCAGACCCCGTGGGTGGCGGTCATCGTGACCACCGCGATCTCGCTGGTGCTCGCTCTCACGGGCACCCTCGAGCTGCTCGCGGGCATCATGGTGCTCCTGCTGCTCGTGGTGTTCGTGGCCGTGAACGTGGCCGTGCTGGTGCTGCGCAAGGACCCCGTGGCGCACCGCCACTACCGCGTGCCGGCGTTCCTGCCGGTCCTCGGCGTCGCCTCCTGCCTGCTGCTCGCCACGCAGGTGGAGCCCGAGGTCTGGATCGGCGGCATCCCGTTCCTCGTCGTGGCGGCTCTCCTCGCGGTGTTCGCCATGGCGAACCACCGGCGCCGGAACGCCTGAGACAGGCCCGGGAACGCCCCACCCGCCGAGGGCCTGGGTGGCCCGACCCGTCCGGACCCCGCACGCAGGAAGGGGCGGCCACCTCGGACGAGGTGACCGCCCCTTCCTGCGTGCGGTGGGAGGAACCGCTCAGAAGCCCAGCGGGCCACGGCGCGTGGTGCGTCGACCGGTGGTGCCGCCGAGCAGCGAGCCCAGCAGGCCGCCGCCGCGCGGGGTGCCCCGACGCGTCGTGGGGGCGTAGCCGCGGCGACCGGCCGCGCCGCCGGCCCGGCGCGCCAGCTGGCTCAGGGCCAGGCCGCCCAGCGCCGTGAGCATGCCGTGGGACGCACCCGACCGGCCGTTGGTGCGGCCGACACCGGACTGGCCCGGGCCGGGGCGGCCGAAGGACGCACGGGTGGAGCGGCCGCGGCCACGCTGCTGCGTGCCGCCGAGCGAACCGGTGAGGCTGGAGAGGATGCCCATGGTGATGTCCTCCTGGGACGTCGTGCCGGCCACGGGAGCGCGGCCGATCTGTTGAGCCCAACCTAGGCCGACGCCCCCCGGACGCGTCCAGTGCTCGCGGGCGCGCCGGTTCAGGCGCGGTGGCTGCCTGCGGAGAGCGAGTCCCCGCCGGCGCCGCGCAGCTGATCGCGGCCGGCGACGTCCGTGCCGTCCTCGGCGCCCCACAGGGCCACGCCGCGGGCCTCGGGGAGGTCCGAGATGTGGAAGTGCGGGTCCTGCCCGGCCTTGAGCTTGCGCTCGTAGTCCTTGAGGAGCTTCACGGCCAGGTGTCCCAGGGGCAGGATCGCGATGAGGTTGATGGTGGCCATGATCGCCGCGAAGGTGTCCGCGAGGTCCCACACGAGGGCCACCTTGGCGAGCGCGCCGCCGATCACGCACAGCAGCACGAGGAAGCGGAACACGGTGATGGCGCCGCCCGCATGGCGGCCGGCCAGGAAGCGGATGTTCGCCTCGCCGTAGTAGGTGTTGCCCAGCACGGAGGACCAGGCCAGGAAGAAGATGATGACGGTCAGCGCGGGGCCCGCCCACTGGCCCACGGCCTGCTGGAGCGCCCCCTGGGTGACCACCATGCCGAGCGCGTCCTTGTCCCCGTACGTCGGGTTGGAGAGCAGGATGATGAACGCGGTGGCCGTGCAGACGATCAGGGTGTCGAAGTAGACGCCGAGGGACTGCACGAAGCCCTGCTTCGCCGGGTGGGAGACCGCCGCGGTGGCGGCGGCGTTCGGGGCCGAGCCCATGCCCGCCTCGTTCGAGAACATGCCGCGGCGCACGCCGTGCAGGATCATCGCCATGCCGACGGCGGCGCCCGCCACCTGCTCCATGCCGAACGCGTGGCGCACGATGTGCAGGAACATCGCCGGGACCTCCGTGATGTTCACGATGATCACGATGATCGCCAGGATGATGTAGAAGACGGCCATGATGGGGACCACCACGTTGGTGACCGTGGAGAGGCGGCGCACGCCGCCGAAGATCACGAGGCCGGTGAGGACGGCCAGCCCCACGCCCACGATCCACGCCGTGGTGATGGACTGGCCCCAGTTGGCCTGCACGGACTCGGAGATCGAGTTGGACTGCACGGCGTTGAACACGAACCCGTAGGTGAACGTGATCGCCACGGCGAATACCATGGCGAGCCACTTCGAGCGCAGGCCGTCACGGATGTAGTAGGCGGGCCCGCCGAAGAACCCCTCCGAGCCCTTCTGCTTGTAGAGCTGGGCCAGCGTGGACTCGACGAACGCGGTGGCGCCGCCGAGGAGCGCCAGCAGCCACATCCAGAACACGGCGCCGGGTCCGCCGAGCACGATCGCGATGGCCACGCCCGCCACGTTGCCGGTGCCCACGCGGGAGGCCGCGGAGATGGTGAAGGCCCGGAACGGGGAGACGCCGTCGTCGCCGGGCCCCGTGGAGGATCCCGCCGTGACCGAGCGCAGCATCTCCGGGAGCATGCGCACCTGCACGCCGACCGTCCGGATGGTGAACCACACGCCTGCCACGGCCAGCAGCGCCATCACGACATACCAGTAGACGTTGTTGAAGGCGGCGATGGCCTCGGTGATCTGATCCATGCGCCCAGGCTACGTGCTGCGCCGGGCGGGCACGGCCCGCCGCGCTCAGGCGCAGTCGCTGTTCCAGGTCTCCGCGTACATCGCGTAGCGCAGCCGCACGATGTGCTCCAGGCGGCGGTGCAGGTCCCCCTCGGAGACGCCGGCGGCCGTGTTGCGCGCGGCCGAGCGGGCCAGGGCGTCGGCGAACTCGTTGCCCTCGAGGCCGGCGTGGCCCTTCACCCACGTGGTGTTCACGTGGACGCCGGCGGCCTGGCTGAGGTCCACGGCCGCCAGGAGCCGGCGCAGGGAGCGGCGGATGCGCTCGCCGCGCGCGCCGCCCAGGGTCAGGCGCTCGCGGTGGGCCTCGCGCAGCAGCGCCAGGGCCGCCCGGGAGTCCGAGTGGATGGTCACCTCGCCCCCCGGAGGGGCGCCCCAGGCCGCCATCAGGTGTCCCAGCACGAGGCCCTCGAGCTCCACCTCGAGCGGCAGGGTGGCCCCCTGCAGCGGATGGGCGGCCCACATCCGGTCGCGGGCGACGGCGGCCGCCCCTCCCGTGCGGGTGCCGCGCAGCAGGGACCCGTCCACGTACACGTCCGTGAGGTCGGCGGGATCCGTGAACGCGAGGCTGTGGTGCAGGCGCGGCAGGGTGCGCCGGATGAAGCGGTCCGCGCGGCGCCGGGAGAGGAACACCTGCCCCGAGCGGCGCCCCGCGGAATCCTCGGCCTCCTGGGCGCGCAGGTCCTCGAGGGCGATCCGCTCCGCCCCGAGCTGCATCACGCGGTCCGCGTCCACGTCCGGCAGCAGGTAGCTGGAGCGCTGCGAGCCCACGGGGGACTCGTCCAGGCGGTAGGAGACGACCGGCACGTCCGTGGGGGCGAGCATGCGCAGCAGCGTCAGGAGGTCGGCCTCCCGATCCGAGCGGAGGCGCACGATCACCGGGCGGCCCGCGGGGAGGTCGTGCAGCACGGTGTCCCAGAAGCGGTTGAGCCGTGGCGCGGTGATCAGTCCGGTCTGCACGGGCCCCTTGTCGTCGTCGCCGAGCTCGCGCAGCTCCAGGGTGCGGATGACGTACACGATCCCGTCCGGCACGGGATGCAGGTCCAGGCGCAGGGAGGGCCCGTGGGTGACGCCGGGGAGCATGGCCAGCGGATGGGCCACGACGCGCACCCCGTCCTGACGGACGCGGACGCGGGGCGGCGCCGGCCGCGGGGGGCGGGGGCGGCTGGCCGGGACGAGGTGGAGGGGACGCAGTCGGCCCCGCGGCGCGGAGGAGCGGGCATGCGCGGAGGTGTTCGGCTTGACCGGTCCGGCGTGGTCCGACCTCTTCGCGGTCGAACTGCCCGAGCCGACCGGGCCCACCCGCAGGAAGGCCCCGTCCCGGACCGGCGCGCCGGCGCGGTGGGCCGCGGGGCCGTGGAACGCCCAGGACACGTCGAGCAGCGCCGCGGGGATCGCGGCGTCTGCGTCGATGTGCACGGGGCGGTGCATGGCCTCGCGCGGGTGGTTCTTCCTGGCTCCCATGAGTGGCAATCCGGCGGGTCGAAGGGGTCTCACCGAGAATTCGTGCCGGACTCGGCGAGCGCGTCGGGTGGAACTGTGAGCCGACGCCGAGGGCGTAGCTCGTCATCTGTCACCCTCCACTGTAGGGAGCAGATCCGGTGCTGGGGAGGTCTGCGGAACGTTGCGTTCCGTCAGGGCGGAGGGATTCCGCGCCCCGTGGAGATCCGGAGCCCCCTGATCGACGTCGCAGAGCCCGCCGAATGCCGGGGGTCGACCTTCCCTGCACGGCACCCCTCCGGGCCTCAGAGGACGTTGCGGCGAAGCCCCTGGAAGTCCGGTCCCGTGACCACGCCGAGGGCCTGCGCCTGGGAGCGCTGCTGGCGCAGCGAGACCGTGCCGAGCAGCAGCGCGAGGGCCCGCTCGCCCTCCTCCGGGGAGTCGGCCGCCTCGGTCAGGAGCGTGTGCAGCGCCCCGCCGCCGAGGCCGAGCGCGAGCGCCGAGAGCACCACGTCCGTGCCGTCCCGGTGGCGCAGCAGCACCTGCTCCGCCACGGCGGCCCGCCCGGCGACGTCGCCGATCCGCCGGGCGCGCACCGTGTCACCGATCTCGGCGACGATCCGGTCCGCGACCCGGGCGAGCAGGGTCTGCTTGTCCGGCACGTGCCAGTACAGGGCGGAGGCCTGCACGCCGAGCACGGCGGCCACACGGCGCATGGAGAGGTCGCCCATGCCGAAGTCCTGCAGGATGCCGACGGCGGCGTCCACCACGTCCTCGGCGGTCAGCCGGCCCCGGGCGGAGGCGGCGGCAGGGGGCGGGGTCATGCGCCCGAGGCTACCCCGGACCCGTGCCGGGGCGCCCGTCGTCGTGGGTCCCGGACACCCCCAGGCGCACGGTGCGGTCGGCCATGACGGCGGCCTCCGAGAGGTCGTGGGTCACCACGACGGCGGTCACCCCGGCCGCCCGCAGCACCTCGCGGATCTGCACGGCGAGGCGTTCGCGCAGGTCCGCGTCCAGGGCGGAGAGCGGCTCGTCCAGCAGGAGGACGCGGGGGGAGGGGGCCAGCGAGCGGGCCAGGGCCACGCGCTGCGCCTGGCCGCCGGAGAGGCTCTGCACCGGCCGGTCCGCCAGTTCCGCGAGCCCGACGAGTGCCAGCAGCTCCGCCACCCGGGCGCGCCGGTGCGCCCGGTCCCACCCGGCTGCCTCGAGCCCGTAGCCCACGTTGCGGGCCACGGTGCGGTGGGGGAAGAGCTGTCCGTCCTGGAACACCATGCCCACGCCGCGCCGGTGGGTGGGCACGGAGGTCACGTCCTGCCCCCCGATCTCCACGGACCCGGCCACCACGTCCTCCAGGCCCGCGATGCCGCGCAGCACCGTGGACTTGCCCGAGCCGGAGGCGCCCACGAGGGCCACGATCTCGCCGGGCGCGAGCGTGAGGTCCACGCCGCGCACCGGCACCGCACCGTCGGGGTAGGCCACGCTCAGGCCGCTCACGCGCACCCCCGCCCCGGCGGGCGCGCCTGGCGTGCCGCCGCCGTCGTGGCAGACCGCCGCACCGCTGGCTTTCCCTGGGTGGGGCGTGCGCCCCTCCGCCGTGCTCACCACGCGCCTCCCGCTCCCGCCGCGCCCCGGGGACGCAGCCTCTCGCACACCAGCATGATCGCGGCGCTCAGCACGGCCAGTACCGTGGCCGCGGCGAGCGCCATCCCGTAGTTGTCCGCGCCCGGCCGGCCGAGCAGCCGCACGATCAGCACGGGCAGCGTGGGTCGGTCCGGGCTGGCGAGGAAGCTCGTGGCCCCGAACTCACCGAGGGACACCGCGAACGCGAACCCCGCCGCCAGCCCCAGCCCACGCGCCAGGAACGGCCCGTCCACCGTGGCCAGCACGCGCAGCGGCCCCGCCCCGAGTGTGCGGGCGGCCTCCCGCAGCCGCGGGTCGACGGAGGCCAGCACGGGCACGAGCGAGCGCACCACGAGGGGCAGCGCCACCACCGCCTGCGCGAGCGGCACGAGCAGTCCCGAGGCGGCCAGGTCCGGGGCCTGCGCCCGCAGGGAGACGACGAACCCGAAGCCCACCGTCACGGCGGAGACGCCGAGGGGCAGCAGGACGGCGCCGTCGAGCCAGCGCTGGGCCCGCCGGGCGAGCGCCGAGCGCACGGGCCGCGTGAGCAGGAGCGCGAGCGGCACGCCGGCGAGCAGGGTGAGGAGCGTGGCGTCCACGGCGGTGCGCCACGAGTGGTCCAGCGCCTCCAGGGGCGTGGTGCCGCCGGCGAAGCCGGCCCCCGAGCTCGTGGCCAGCAGGGTGTAGTTGCGCAGCCCCCACCCCTGGCTCGAGTGGAAGGAGCGGAGCACGAGGGTGCCCAGCGGCAGCAGCACGAGCGCCGCGGTGGCCAGCGTGGCGGCCACGGGCAGCGCGTCCGCGCGGGTGAGGCGGCGCAGCGGGGCGTCCCGCAGGCGCAGGGCGCGCACGCTCCGCGCCGCGGTGGCCCCGGAGATCCCGACGGCGGCCATGACCACCAGGAACTGCAGCGTGGAGAACACCGCGGCCACCCGCAGGTCCAGGTACACCGAGGTCTGCACCCAGATCTCGGACTCGAGGGTGCCGTAGCCCGGCCGGCCCAGGGTCTGGACGATCCCGAACGCCGAGGAGCAGAAGAGGAACACGAGTGCGGCCGAGCTGGCCACGGCGGGCGCCAGCTGCGGGAGGGTCACGGTGCGGAACGCGCGCCAGGGCGAGGCCCCGAGGGTGCGCGCGGCCTCCTCCTGCCGCGGGTCCAGCGACGCCCACAGCGCGCCCACCTGGCGCACCACCACGGAGACGTTGAAGAACACGAGGGCCAGCACGACGGCGGCGGTGGACTGGTCCAGGCCCGTCCACCCCAGCGGCCCGCCGGGGGCCAGCACGGCGCGGAACGCCACGCCCACGACGACGGTGGGCAGCACGAACGGGACCGTCACCACCGCGCGCAGCAGCGCGCGGCCCGGGAACGCCCGGCGGTGCAGCACGAGTGCGGCCGGCAGCCCGAGCAGGAGGGCGGCCACCGTGCCGGCCGCCGCCATCCCCAGGGTCTGCCCGAGGATCCGCCATGTGCGCTCGCGGGCGAGGACCTCGCCGAACGCGGTGAGGTCCAGTGCGCCGTCCGCGGACACGCCGCGCCACAGCATGGCCGCCACGGGCCACGCGAAGAACACCGCCAGGAACGCGAGCGGCACGACGGCGGCGAGCAGCCACCACGCGCCGATCCCGTCCCCGCCGGCCCGCGTGCGGCGCCGTCGCCGTCCGCCCGCGGGGCGACCCGGGGGCGCGAGGACGGGCTCGGCGAGCGCGGGCGGGCCGGGGACCTGAGAGGTCACTTCCCGGCGTGCTCCTCGTGCAGCGCGGTCCACTCCTTGAGCAGCTCCTCGCGCTCGGCGTCCACGGCCTTCGGATCCGGGGAGATGGGGTCCTCGGCGAGGGGGGCGTTCTCGGCCCACTCGGCGGGCAGCTCCACGGACTCGTCGATCGGGTACATGTACATGGACTCCGGCAGCGCCTTCTGCACGTCCTCGGAGAGGAGGAAGTCGATGAACGCCTGCGCGCCCTCGGGGTTCTTCGCGCCCTCGACGACGCCGGCGTACTCCGTCTGCGGGGTGCAGGAGGCCTCCAGGACGTCCGTGGCCGGGGCGAACGCGGGGGAGGAGGAGTAGGAGAGCACGATCGGGTACTCGCCCTTGCCCTCGCCGCCGGAGAAGTCGGTGTAGTACGCGTCCGACCACGAGGCGTCCACCTTGGCGCCGCCGTCGAGGGCCTTCTCCCACCAGCCCCTCCAGTCGTCGCCGAACTCCTCCTTGGTGGCGGCCAGGAGGGCGAGGCCGGGGGAGGAGGTCACGGGGCTGGTGAGCACCGTCAGCGTCGCGTACTGGGGGTCGGTGACGTCCTCGAGGGAGTCGGGGACCTCCATCCCCTCCGCCTCGAACCACGGGGTGTCCACGTTGAGGCACACCTGGCCCTGGTCCACGGGGATCATCCGGCCCTCGACCACGCGGTCCTTCGCGGACTCGGGCAGGTTCGCGGGGGTGTACTCGGCCACCACGCCCTCGTCGATGAGCCGGTGCGTGGAGTGGTCCTCGATGCCGTACACGCCGTCCACCGTGGGGTGGTCCTTGGCGAGCAGCAGCTGGTTGACCACGGAGCCGGCGTCGCCCGGGGCGGTGGTGGAGAGCTGGTGGCCCGACTCCTGCTCGAACCGGGCGATGAGCTCCTCGGGCAGCGCGAAGGAGTCATGGGTCATGATCGTGACGGTCTTGCCACCGCCCGCGGAGTCGGAGCCGGAGGCGGCGGAGCCGGACGTGGTGGCCGCGGCTGCGGCGTCCGCGGAGCCCGCCGCGGAGGAGGAGCCGGAGCCCCCCTGGCCGGAGAGCGAGCAGCCCGTGAGGGCGAGGGCGGCGACGGAGAGGGCCGCCAGCGCGGCGGTGCGCGGGCGGCGGGCGTGCTCGGTGGCGGTGCGGGTCATGCGGGTCTCCTCCTGCGCGGCGGGAGGGGCCGGGGGCGGGCCCGCGGCATGCGGACGCCCCGGGAAAGGGTCTCGACTTCCTTCGCCGGTGCGAGCCGGAGCAGGTTCGAGGGTCTGCGGCGGACCGCACTCTCAGCGCCGCTGCGGCGCTCCCCTGTCGATGTGGACTGGAGCCAGCCTATCGCGTCCGCGCCGACCTTAGACTGCACGCGTGAGCACCCCCGACGAGGCCGCGCCGGCCGGACCCGCCCCCGCCCCCCAGGTCGCCCCGGCGACGCCGGCCTCCGACTGGGACATCCGCAGGCCGCACCGGATGTGGCCGCGCATGCTCGTGATCGTGCTGACGCTCGCGGGCCTCGTGGTGCTCGTGCAGTTCCTGCAGGGCATCTCCTCCATCATCGCGCCCGTCTTCCTCGGGCTGAACCTCGTGATCGTGGCCTACCCCCTGCAGCGCTGGCTGATCGAGCGCGGCGTGCACCCCGTCCTCGGGGCCACGGCCACGGTGCTCCTCGTGGTCACCGTGCTGGCCGTGTTCGTGGGGCTGATCTTCTGGTCCGGGCTCGAGCTGGTGAGCTCCCTGCCCGAGTACGCGGGGCGGTTCCAGGCGATCATGCAGGACGTCTCGGCGTGGCTGTCCTCCCAGGGGCTCACCCCGGACATGGTGAACGCGCAGCTGCAGGCCGTGGACATCAAGCAGGTCACGGGCGCCGCCGTCACCGCCCTGACCGCCATCGCGTCCAACGTCTACGCGGTGGTGGGCCTGCTGATCACCGTGGTCATGGGGATGTTCTTCCTGGCCATGGACTCCATGGCCGTGGAGCGCCGCGTCCAGCTGCTGAGCTCGGCCCGCCGGGAGTTCGGCCAGGCGCTCATGGACTTCGCGGGCGGCGTGCGCCGGTACTGGGTGGTGACCACCGTGTTCGGGCTGATCGTGGCCGTCCTGGACGTCGTGGCGCTCCTGGTGATCGGCGTGCCGATGGCCCTCGTGTGGGGCGTGCTGAGCTTCCTCACCAACTACGTGCCCAACATCGGCTTCATCATCGGCCTGATCCCGCCGGCCATCCTGGGCCTCGCGGAGGGCGGCTGGCCCGCCTTCCTCGGCGTCGTCATCAGCTACTCGGTGCTCAACTTCGTGCTGCAGTCCATCATCCAGCCCAAGGTGGCCGGGGACGCGATCGGCGTGATCCCCACCGTCAGCTTCCTCTCCCTGCTGTTCTGGGCGTGGGTCCTCGGCCCGCTCGGTGCGATCCTCGCGCTCCCCTGCACCCTGCTGGCCAAGGCCATCCTGATCGACGCCGATCCGAACGCACGGTGGATCAACTCGCTGATCGCCTCGGACCTGAAGGGCATGGAGCGGAGGCAGTCCACCCTTCTGGCCCGGCTGCGCGGCGGCTCCTCCGCGGAGGAGGGCAGCCACACGCGCGAGGAGGCGCGCGGGGTGAGCGTGGGCCTGAGCCCCGCGGAGGCCCGGCGCGCCAAGCGGGGGCAGCGCCCCGCCGGGGTCAGCGGCGTGGGGGAGCGGCCGGAGGATGCGGGGCCGCCGCTGAGTCCGGCCCCGGATCCCGTGGCCGGTCCTGCGGACGGGGCTGCACCAGCACCAGGTCGGTGAGGGAGCCGGCCAGGCGCAGCAGGGGAGGCGCCGGGAAGCGCAGCTGACGCCGTCCCGGGTGCAGCTCGGCCGTGAGCGCCGTGGCCGCCTCCTCCGTCGGCGCGTCCTCGAACGCCGGCCGCAGCACGTGCCCGCCCATCGGGACGGCGTCCACGAGCGAGCGCACCCCCTGCTCGGCGGGGTCGTAGGCCTCGGGCAGCGCGCCCCCGGGCACGGTGCGCACGCGCAGCGCACGGCCTGCCGCGTCCGGCGTGCCCTCGAGTCCGCGCAGCGCGGCCGCGCCGACCGCGTGCTCGGGGTGGAACCGGTCGGCACGCCAGTGCACCGCCAGCCGCCCCGGCTCGACGAAGCGCATCCAGCCGCCGAGGTGGCCCGGTCCGCCGAAAGGCCCGCTCCCCGGACGCCGGGGCAGGGCGGTCCAGACCACGCGCGTGACGCCCAGCAGGCCCGTGAGCTCGGCCTCCGCCTGGGCGGCGCTCCAGCCCGGGTTGACCTCCGGGGCCAGCACGGCGCCGGCGTCGACCACGGCGGTGCCCGCCCCGTCCGTCACCCACGAGTCGCGGGAGGCGGCCAGCAGCGGGGTGCGCACGGGGAGCCCGGCGGCGCGGGCGATCGCGCCGCCCACCGCGGCGTCGCGGTGCACGCCGACGTCGGGGTGCCGGGAGCGCGGGTCCAGGCGCCAGTGCACGGCCTCGCCGGCGGGCAGGAACGTGGGGCCGGTGCGGCCGACCAGGGGGGTGTCGAGGGGGACCGGGAGCTGCTCGACCGCGCCGGGGAGCAGGCGCGCGGCCGCCGCACGGTCCTCGGGGTCCACGAGGACGGCGACGTCGGCCGCCTCGGTGAGGGTCTCCGCGAGCCCGGCGATCGCGTCGCGGGTCTCCTCCAGCAGCGCGGCCGAGGGGTGGCGGGGCGGCAGGGCGAGCCAGACGCGCTCCGGCCGATCGAGGGCGTCGGGGTGCTGGGCCATGCCGGGGCGTCTCCTGGGGGTGGGATGCGGTCCCCACCGAGCATAGGGTGTGCCCATGCACCTGCTCCTGCGCACCCTCTGGGTCCTCGCCCGGGCCCGCCGCCGCCCCCGCCTCGGAGTGTGGGACGCGGCCTCGCTGCCCCTGCGCGCCCTGCCCACGGACGTGGACATCGCGTGGCACATCAACAACGGCCAGTACTTCGGCCTCTTCGACCTCGGCCGCTTCGACCTCATGGCCCGCGCCGGCGTCATGAGCGCATTCCAGCGCCGGGGATGGACGCCCGTGGTCCAGGCCGAGCAGGTCGCCTTCCGCCGCTCCGTGACGCTGGGCCAGGCCTTCAGCATCGAGACGAAGTGCATCGGCCTGGACGAGCGGGCCGTGTGGTTCGAGCAGCGCGTCGTCGTGGACGGGGACGTGGCGGTGCGCGCCTTCATCTGCACGCGCCTGCGCGCGAAGGACGGCACGCCGGTGACCAACGACGTCGTCCGCGCCGCCCTCGCCGAGGCGGGCCACGACCTGAGCGCCGAGCCCACGGTTCCCGAGTGGCTCCACGGCTGGCGTGCCGACGTCGCGCTGCCCTCCGCGCGCACCCCCCTGCCCCACGCCTGGCGGGCCGGCGCGGACCACCGCTGAGCCCGCGGCCGCGCCTGCCGCCTCGGGCCCGCCTCCGGGGCCCGGGTCACCCGGCGTCCCCGCGTTTGCGCCGGAGCCCCCCGGACAGACAGGGTGGAGGCATGGAAGAGAGCCGCGCCGCCGCCCCGCACGAGACCGATGCACTCCTCGAGGCGACGGGCGGCATCCCCGACCCCGCCGACCTGCAGGACCTCGCCGACGAGGCGGTCGAGCAGGTGCGCGCCTGGCTCGAGGACGCGCGCGGCCACGAGGCCGACTTCGCCGCCCAGCAGCTGGCCGCGGCGCTCAAGGAGCCGGGCGGCCTGGACTTCATCGTGCGCTTCGTGGACCACGTGATCCGCCCCGAGGACCCCGCCATCGCGGCCCGCGCGCTGCGCGAGCTCGCCCAGCAGCGCCCGGGCTTCCTGCCGCCGGCCCTGCGCGCCGTCTTCGACGTCGGCGGCCGCGCCGCCCCGCTGGTGCCGCGCATCGCCGTGCCGGTGGCACGCCGCGTGCTGCGCCAGATGGTCTCCCACCTGATCGTGGACGCCCGTGACAAGCAGCTGGGCAAGGCCCTCGAGACGCTGCGCGACGAGGACACGCGCCTGAACATCAACCTCCTCGGCGAGGCCATCCTCGGCGAGGGCGAGGCCGACCGCCGGCTCGAGGGCATCGCCGAGCTCATCCGCCGCGACGACGTGGACTACGTGTCCGTGAAGGTCTCCGCGGCCACCGCCCCGCACGCGCCCTACGCGTACGACGAGGCCGTGGAGGACATCACCGCCCGCCTCACGCCGCTCTACGAGCTGGCGCGCGAGAAGCGCACCTTCGTCAACCTGGACATGGAGGAGTACCACGACCTCGACCTGACGCTCGACGTGTTCATGGGCCTCCTGGAGAAGCCGCAGCTGCGCGACTACGAGGCGGGGATCGTGCTGCAGGCCTACCTGCCGGACGCCCTGGGCGCCATGATCCGCCTGCAGGAGTGGTCCGCGCGTCGCGTCGCCAGCGGCGGGGCGCCGATCAAGGTGCGCGTGGTCAAGGGCGCGAACCTGCCCATGGAGCAGATGCAGGCCTCCCTCATGGGCTGGCCGCTGGCCACCGTCGCCTCCAAGCAGGAGGCGGACACCAACTACAAGCGCGTGCTCAACTTCGCGTTCACCCCCGAGCACCTCGCAAACGTGCGCATCGGCGTGGCAGGCCACAACCTCTTCGACGTCGCGCTGGCCCACCGCCTCATGGAGCGCCGCGGGCTGCCGAAGGACGCGGTGGAGTTCGAGATGCTGCTCGGCATGGCCACCGGCCAGGCCGCCGCCGTGAAGAGGAGCGTCGGCTCGCTGCTGCTCTACACCCCCGTGGTGAAGCCCTCCGAGTTCGACGTGGCGATCTCCTACCTGGTGCGCCGTCTCGAAGAGGGGGCCTCCCACGAGAACTTCATGTCCGCCGTCTTCGACCTGGACGCGGACCCGGCGCTCTTTGACCGGGAGCGCGAGCGCTTCCTCGCCTCCCTGCGCCGGCTGGACACCGCCGTGCCCCGCCCGGCCCGCGGCCAGGACCGCTCGCGCGGCGTGGACGGGGAGACCCCTGCCCCCGTGGACGGCTTCGCCAACACCCCGGACACCGACCCCTCCCTGCCCGGCAACCGCGCGTGGGCCCGGCAGATCCTCGAGGCGATCCCGCGCTCCACCCTGGGCACGGACACGGCCCGGGAGCACGCCGCCACGAGCGCCGAGCAGGCCCGCGCCGCGATCGCCGCGACCGAGGAGCCCGGCGCCCGCTGGGGCGCACTGACCGGCCACCAGCGCGCGGACGCCCTCGACGCCGTCGGGCGGGCCCTGCACGCCGGCCGCGCCCGCCTGCTCGAGGTGGCCGCGTCCGAGACCGGCAAGACCCTGGACCAGGGCGACCCCGAGGTCTCCGAGGCTGTGGACTTCGCCCACTACTACGCACGCCTGGCCCGCGGCCTGGACGAGGTGGAGGGCGCGCGCGCCGTGCCCGTGCGCCTGACGCTCGTGATCCCGCCGTGGAACTTCCCCGTGGCCATCCCCGTGGGCGGCGTCCTCGCGGCGCTCGGCGCCGGCTCGCCCGTGGTGTTCAAGCCCGCCCCGCAGTCCGAGCGCACGGGCGCCGTGGCGTGGGAGCTCATCGTGCAGGGCCTGCGGGACTCCGGCCTGTTCGAGGGCGACGGCGCGCTCGCCGGCGTCGACCCGGCCGACCTGGTGCGGCTCGTGACGATGGCCGACGAGGACGAGGAGGAGGTGGGCACCGCGCTGGTGACGGACCCCGCCGTCGAGCGCCTCATCCTCACCGGCGGCTACGAGACCGCCACGCTGTTCAAGGGCATGCGCCCGGACCTGCACCTGCTGGCCGAGACCTCCGGCAAGAACGCGCTGATCGTCACGCCCTCCGCGGACCTGGACCTCGCCACCCGCGACGTGGTCACCTCCGCGTTCGGCCACGCCGGGCAGAAGTGCTCCGCCGCCTCGCTCGTGATCCTGGTGGGCTCCGTGGGCTCATCCGAGCGCTTCCGCCGCCAGCTGCTGGACGCCGCCTCGTCCATCCACGTGGCGCACCCGGACGACCCCCGCGCGCAGATGGGCCCCGTGATCGAGGAACCCGGCGAGAAGCTGCGCCGCGGCCTCACCGAGCTCGGCGAGGGGGAGTCCTGGGCGCTCGAGCCGCGCTCCCTCGACGACACGGGCCGGCTCTTCAGCCCCGGCGTGCGCGCGAACGTGCGCCCCGGCGCGGACGCGCACCTCACCGAGTACTTCGGCCCCGTGCTCTCCGTGATGACGGCCGCCACCCTCGAGGAGGCCGTCGAGCTCGCCAACGCGGTGGACTTCGGCCTCACCTCCGGCCTGCACTCGCTGGACCCGGAGGAGATCGACTACTGGCTCAAGCACATCCAGGCGGGCAACCTCTACGTCAACCGCGGCATCACGGGCGCCATCGTGCGCCGCCAGCCGTTCGGCGGCTGGAAGCGCTCCGTCGTCGGGCCCACCACCAAGGCGGGCGGCCCGCACTACCTGCACGGCCTGGTGGACTGGGAGGACGTGCCCACGTGGCTCACGAGCCCCGAGTCCTCCTCGACGGAGACCGCCGAGGGCACCGCGGGCGGCGTGGACCCCTCGTGGCTGCAGACCGCGCGGAAGCTGGACGAGAAGGCCTGGACCACCGTGTTCGGCGCCGACCGGGACATCTCCGCCCTCGCCGCCGAGCGCAACGTGCTGCGCCATGTGCCCACCCCCGTGCTGGTGCGCTGGGCGTCCGGCCCGGCGGAGCACCTCCTCCGCGTGGTGTCGGCGGGCCTGCGTGCCGGAGCGCCGCTGACCGTGAGCCTGAACCACGTGCCCTCCACCGAGCCCGGCAGCGCCGCCGACCTCTCGGCCGCCGCCGTCCGCGGCCAGGTGGAGGAGCTCGCCCGCTCCGTCCGCAAGGACCACGCCGACGGCGGCGTCACGCCCGTGGCCGTCGTCGTGGAGGACGCCGCCGCGTTCCACGAGCGCGCTCGGCGGATGGCCGAGGTGCCGGCCACCGCGGAGGGCGGCGGGGACGCCCGCATCCGCCTCATCGCGGACTGGACGGGCGACCGCGACGGCGCCGTCGCCGCCCGCGCCGCGCTGAACGAGGCGCTCGGTGACTCCCCGGACGTGGCGGTCTACGCCGGTCCCGTGGTCTCGGCGGGCGAGGTGGAGCTGCTGCCCTTCCTCCACGAGCAGGCCGTCTCCGTCACCGCGCACCGCTTCGGCACCCCCGATCACCTCACGGACGAGGTGCTCTGACGGCTCGGCGTCGGCCCCGTCCCGGTGAGGGGCGGGGCCGAGGTCCGGCAGAGGCCCGGGACACCGCGTCGGATCCCGGCGGGGCGGGTGTCGGAACCGTGGGATGTGGGGCACCATTGGTCGGGTGAACAACAGACTTCTGATCGTCGCCGCACTCTCGCTCGGCGCCGCGGTCCTGGTCCTGGTCGCAGTCATCGGCAATGGCGCCTGGTGGGTGTTGGCCGCGATCATGATCGCGCTCCTGATCCTGGCCATCTACGACGTGACGCAGAAGCGCCACGCCATCCTCCGCAACTACCCGGTCATCGGGCGCATGCGGTACCTGCTCGAGTCCATCCGACCCGAGATCCAGCAGTACTTCATCGAGCGCAACTTCGACGGCAAGCCCTTCGACCGCGACACCCGCTCCCTCGTGTACGCCCGCGCCAAGGGCCTGGACGCGCACAAGGCGTTCGGCACCGAGCGGGACACCTCGGAGATCGGCTACGAGTTCCTCCTCCACTCCTCCGCGCCCGTGAACGCGCCGGAGGAGCCCCCCACGGTGCGCATCGGCGGCCCGGACTGCACGCAGCCCGCGGACATCTCGCTGATGAACATCTCCTCGATGTCCTTCGGCTCGCTCTCCGCCAACGCGGTGGTGGCCATGAACAAGGGCGCCGGCATGGGCGGCTTCATCCACGAGACCGGCGAGGGCGGCCTCACCAAGTACCACCGCGGCAACGGCGCGGACCTGTTCTGGGAGATCGGCTCCGGCTACTTCGGCTGCCGCAACGAGGACGGCACGTTCAGCGCTGAGCGCTTCGCCGCCAAGGCCGTGCTCCCCGAGGTCAAGGGCATCACCGTCAAGCTCTCGCAGGGCGCCAAGCCCGGTCTGGGCGGCATGCTGCCCAAGGAGAAGATCTCCAAGGAGATCGCCGAGGCCCGCGAGATCCCCATGGACCGCGACTGCCTGTCCCCGGCCTCGCACTCCGCGTTCCGCACCCCCCGCGAGATGGTCCGCTTCATCGGGCGGCTGCGCGAGCTCTCGGGCGGCAAGCCGATCGGCATCAAGTTCTGCGTGGGCTCCCGCGTGGACGTGCTCGCCATGTGCAAGGCCATGTGGGAGGAGCGCATCGCTCCGGACTTCATCATCGTGGACGGCTCCGAGGGAGGAACCGGCGCCGCCCCGCTGGAGTACTCGGACCGCGTGGGCACCCCGCTCACCGAGGGGCTCATGCTCGTGCACAACGCCCTGGTGGGCACCGGCCTGCGCCACATGATCAAGCTCGGCGCCGCCGGCAAGGTGGCCACCGGCTCGGACATCGTCAAGCGCCTGATCCAGGGCGCCGACTTCACCATGTCCGCGCGCGCCATGATGATGGCCACCGGCTGCATCCAGGCGCAGAAGTGCCACACGAACGAGTGCCCGGTGGGCGTCGCCACGCAGGACCCGCGCCTGGCCCGCGCCGTCGACGTGGAGGACAAGTCGAACCGCGTGTTCAACTACCACCGCCTCACCGTCCGCGAGGCGGTGCAGATCATGGCGTCCATGGGCGTCTCCCACCCGTCTCAGCTGAACACCCGCATGATGCGCCGCCGCGTGGACCACCTGAGCACCCGTTCCTACGCGTCCATCTACCACTGGCTGCGCACGGACGAGCTGCTCAACGACCCGCCAGCCGGCTGGGACCTCGACTGGGAGGAGGCGGACGCCGACCACTTCGGTGAGCACGCCCGCATCGACTACCTCACGGACCGCAACCCCGAGTGGCGCTCCGAGCTGGCCGCCCCGGGCCGCGACGGCGAGCAGGGCCAGGCGCCCTCGGCCCTGTCCCGCGCCGGCTCATCCCTCGCCACGAAGGACCGGATCGCCGTCGAGCCGCGGGATGCGAACGGGGTCTCGCTGAGCACCTCCCCCATGCCCAGCGTCGCCTCCCTCAAGGAGGGCGAGACCCTCTACGGGCGCACGGTGGGCCGCCTGGCCCAGGCCGTGGGCCTCGGCAAGGACGACGACGCCTCCGCCAGCCCCGTCCCGGGCCCGTCCGGGGACTCGGCGGCGGCCGCCAAGACCGACGCCGACTGGTCCGACCAGTCCCCGCGCCGCGGCCATGCGGACGACGCGAGCGAGCTGCCGCCCGAGGCCGGGGCACGCCCCGAGCGCCAGGACGGCGAAGAGGTCTCCGACGGCGACACCACCGGTCGCGTCGAGGATGAGCCGCGCGGCGAGGGCCGCGTCGTCTGACCCGACCCGCCGTCCCCCTCGACGAGCCCTGCGCTGCTGCCCCTGTCCGCCCCGGACAGGAGCAGCAGCGCAGGGCTCGTCGCAGGAGGGGGCATACCCTGGGGCCGTGACCCCGCCCTCCGTACCCGCCCGCCAGCCCGGCCGCCCCGGGGACGTCCTGCTGCTGACGGTGCTGCTCGCCGCCATGGCCGCCGGCCCGCTGTTCAACTACGGGGTGGCCAGCTCCTCCGCGCTGGTGATCGAGCGCCTGGGCGTCACCTCCGGCCAGCTCGGCACCGTGCTCACCGTGGTGTTCGGCGCCGCCGCGGTCACGTCCGTGTGGCTGGGACGCCTCGCGGACAGCCTCTCCTCGCGCGCACAGATGGGCATCATCTTCGGCGGTGCGGCCCTGGCGCTCGTGGTGGGCGCGTTCTCCACCACGCTCTTCGCGCTCTACGCGGCGGCGGCGCTCGCCGGGGTCACCCAGGCGATCTCGAACCCGACGACGAACCGCATCATCCGCGAGGTCGCCCCGCCTGAGCGGCGCATCGGGTGGATCGGGGTGAAGCAGTCCGGCGTGCAGCTCGCGCAGCTCTTCGGCGGCCTGTTCTTCCCCGCCGCGGCACTGGCCCTCGGCTGGACGGGCGCCGCGCTGGGGGCGGCGCTCGTGGCGGGCGTGCTGGGCGTCGTCGCGTGGGCCACGGTGCCGCCGCTCCCGGCGGGCTCTTCCGCGGCCGCGGCGCACATCCGGCACGACGACGGCGCGCCGCGGGCCGCTGAGGGTCCCGCGGGTGCCGGAGCGCCGACGACCGGCCGACGCGGTGGGCGTGAGCGGCTGCCGGCGAGCGTGTGGTTCTTCGCGGCGATCGCGTTCCTCACGGGCCTCGGCATGCAGGCCGTGAACGCGTACCTGCCGCTGTTCGCGGTGGAGACGCTCGGCCAGTCCCTCGTCGTCGGCGGGGCGGCCGCCGCCGTCTCCGGGGTGATCGGGGTCTTCTCCCGCATCTGGTGGGGCCGCCGCATGGCCGCCGGGCATCGGCCCACCACCCTGCTCGCGGCGATCTGCGCCGGCTCGCTGCTGGTGGTGGCCGCCCTCCTGGCCGCCGACGTGAGCCACGCGCCGGCCCTCCTGTGGGCGGCCGCCGTGCTGCACGGGCTCACCGTGCTGGGTGCGAACGTGGTGATCAACGCCGGGATCATGGACGGCGTCCCGGCCGGGCAGCTCGGCGATGCCTCGGGGACGAACGCCATGGGCATGTATGCCGGCTTCGCGTGCGGACCGCTCGTGATGGGCCTGCTCCGCGACCACACCGGGGACTTCCGCCTCGGCCTGCTCGCGGTGGGCGGGGCGTACCTGCTGGGACTCGGGGTCACGTGGCTGCTGCGGCGCCGTGTGGATCGGGGCCGGTCCGGCGCGTGAGCCGTGGCGCACGACGAAGGCCCCGATCCGTGGGGATCGGGGCCTTCGGTGATCGTCCGTCAGCGCCTCAGGCGCCGGGGACGGAATCCTCAGAGGAGGAAGATCAGATCTTGGTCACGTTCGCGGCCTGCAGGCCCTTGGGGCCCTGCTGGGTCTCGAACTCGACGCGGTCGTTCTCCTGGAGCTCCTTGAAGCCCGAGCCGGTGATGGCGGAGAAGTGCACGAAGACGTCCGCGGACTGATCCTCGGGAGCGATGAAGCCGAAGCCCTTTTCAGCGTTGAACCACTTGACGGTACCGACAGCCATGATGGTGTCCTTTCGATGTGCCCCCGGAGGGGCGATGTGGGAACCGGTGGCCACTGTGGCCTCCGGGTGAAGCGGCAGAACTGAACCGCGTGCCCACACTCATCGTTCCGACCGGGGCCGGGACTGACAAGCAGTGATGTTACGGGATACAGCTTGGATCAACTTCAAGGTTCATACTGCCACGGATTCGACCGCCTGGCGACCACGGGGTCGATGTTCATCGGATGTTCGCCTGTGAGCGCAATCTGGGGCCGTTCCAGTCCGTGCGGATCCCGGCTCCGGGGCGCTCCTCAGAGCGCGGTGAGCCCGTGGAAGAGGTTGCGATGCAGCGCCGCGGGCGGGCGGGCGTCCGTGTGGTCCGCGAAGCCGGAGACCTCCAGCAGGGCGACGACATGATCCCCGGCGGGCACCTCGGTGTGCAGGCGTGTCTCGAGCCACAGGGAGGACCCCTCGAGCAGGAGCGCGCCGTTCGGGCTGACGTGCACGTCGATCCCCGCGAGGCGGTCCCCGGTGCGGGAGGCCAGCTGCCCGCACAGGTGCGCCTGGTCCTCCGCGAGCAGCGACACGCCGATCGACTCGGCCCGGCGCAGTCGGGGCCACGTGCGCGAGGTCAGCTGCGCGGAGAAGGAGACGAGCGCCGGCTCCCACGAGACGCCCACGCTGAAGGAGGAGGAGACCATCACCTCGGGGTGCCCGTCCACGAGGCCGGCGACGGCGACGACGCCGGTCGGGAACGCCGCCAGGCCGGGGCGCAGGCGGTCGCGGGAGACGTCGGCCTGCCAGGCGGGGTGGGCGCCGGCAGGCCGGCAAGGGGCGTGGTGGTCGGTCAGGGTCAAGGTCATGGCGCGGGTCCTCTTCGTGACGGACGCGGCTCCGCGAAGGGCGGTTCACCTGAGCGGATCGGCGTGATCCGCGGAGACGCGAGTACTTGCCCGTCGGGGTCCTCCGCCGGGCCGAATCCTCACCTGGAGCACCCCACTACTGCGTGAGAGGGTTGCCGCCCCGCCGGCCAGGGCCGTGATGACGGGGACTCGTGATTCTGGGGATCAGCCTACGGAGGGGTCCGAGGGATGGTCAAAGCGGCCCGGGGGGCGGGCGACGCGCGGGGTCACGGAGGGTGCGTCGATCGCCGGGAGGCTGAGGGGGCGGCGCAGAGAAGCTTGTTCGCGACCTGAGCTGGGGTGGAGCGAAGCATAGAAATGTGATGCTTGACACATGCTCCTGGCCGCAGTCAGGATTCAGTCATTCGAGAGGGGGGGAGCTCGAGACCGCGACCCGCGGCCCCCGCAGGCGGTTCTTTGGAAGGAATCGGATCATGCGGATGGACATGAAGATGAGGATCATGGCGGCGTCCACCGGTGCGGTGATGGCGCCGTCGCTAGCGGTGGCTCCCGTAGCGGGGGCTGCGACCGCGCCCGTGGGAGGGGAGACTGCTACCCCGGACGCGTACTGTGCCGAGGAGTACTGGACAAGCACCACCGTGACATCGAACAAGTTCAAGCAGTCGTACTCCGCCTACTCGTCAGTGTCCGGGGCTCCCGGAGTCAGGCTCACTATCGCCACCGGGCGCACGTTCGGTGTCAGTGGCGACATCACAGGCGAACTCTCTGGCGATGTGAGCGCCATTGTCGCTGGCGTCTCCGCCAAGGTCGGGACCCGTGTGGGAGTCAGCTACTCGTCTACGAATACCGTCAGCGGTGCTTGGACCGTGCCCAGCACCTACACGAACGGTGGAAAGCTCGCCATCGGCGCCAAACAGGCACAGGGAACATGGAAGCGTCAGATGCTGAACCGCAGCTGCGACGTGGTCACGCTGCGCAGCGGCTCGTTCTACACCCCGTGGCAGCAGTTCTACTTCCAGCACTTCAAGCTCTGATGCGGTGAGCGGTGCAGCGTCGGGCGCAGGGCGCCTGACGCTGCACCCCCCCTATTCCCCCCCTACGGATAGGCATGTCATGTTCCCTTTGTCTCCTTCACGTCGCTTGGCCGCCCTCGCCGCCGCTGTGCTCGTCGGCACGACGATCTCCGGGTGCTCCGCCTCTCAGTCCGACACTCCGACCCCCTCGGGCACTTCCACGGCTGTCGCCAGTGCGACCCCTTCGGAGTCAGCCGCCACGAGCGGCTCGTCCGATGCCGGGGCCCAGGCCCCGAACGCGGCAGAGGCTCTCCCCGCGGCTCTGTTCGAGGAGGGGGGCATGACCCTTGAGGAGTACGCACGTCAGAATCCGGACTCCGACTACATCGATGTGGAGCAGGAGTCCGTCCTGGAGGAGAGGGTCGGTCGGGGCACCCAGGAGATCACGGTGGATGCCCAGAAGGGCGCGGTCCTTCGGGTCGTCCTGCTCTGCCCCTCCGATGCGACTGGCAAGACGGACATCCACGTCTCGAGTGGCGATGGCGATGAGAAAACGTGGATGGCCGGATCGGAGGCCCTGTGCGGCGGGTGGTCCGCAGCGACGCCTCCCATAGAACAGGCCGGGCCAGTGACCTTCACGGTCACCGTGGACAATGACGAGCCCTACCGGGTGGCGTTGACGGTTCCCTCCGAATGACGTCCCGACCGCCCCAGAGCTCGCGAGTCCAGACGAGCACTGGTGAGGGTTCTCGCCGTGTAGGACCAGCCTGGCCCTCCTTCCCCGCCGTGCGGTTGCTGCGCTTGGTGGCCGGGGCGCTCGCTGTGGCCCTGGTCCTGGGCCTTGGTGTCCAGGCCCAGGCCACACAGCGGCTCAAGGCCCTCGTCGACAGCAGCTGGCGCGGGTCCTATGACCTGATCGTGTCCGCACCCGCGGCCGCACAGAGCGCGGCAGCCCTCATGGCCCCGCTGGACACGGCCGCCTGGACGAGCTCAGCCGAGCGCCTCAGCCCGGCCGATCTCGACCGCATCCGGGCGGTGCCCGGTGTCGAGGTGGCCGCCCCGCTCGGCGACGTCGGCGTGCGCAGCGTGGCCAACCAGGACGCCGTCATGATCGGCTACCCCGCGGACGGCAGCGTGGAGGGTCCCCACGCGTTCGACCTGGACGCGCGGGTGAGCACGGACGACGGACTCGGCCCGCGCCCCGTGCTCGGCATGGACGCCACACTGATCGGCTCCTTCTCCGACGGGCCGATCGCGGACGCCCGTCCGCTGCTGGACGATCCCGCCCTCTGCGATCCGGCCCCTCCCGAGCCAGGCCCCTGCACGGACGTCGAGCTCCCCACCCTTGCCGTCGGTCCCCGCGGTCAGACGCCTCCGCCCGCCCAGCGTGAGGTCCCGGCCGGCACGTACTGGGCCGCCCCGTGGGCGGACCCCGACCCGCAGGGCAATCGGATGATCGTGGTGGACGCCGCGGCTGAGGCGCAGCTGTTGTCCCTCGGCGGGCACCCCGCCGCCGCCGACGCGTTCCGCGTACTAGCGCAGTCCTCGCCCGCCGGCTTCCTCCCGGCTGTCGTCGACAGGCTCTCCGGCGCCGCAACCGAGGAGACTGAGGCGCTCGTCAGGGCGAAGGATCGGCTCCCTGCCTACCTCCAGAGCCTGGCGGATGCGGCCGGACGGCCGGTGGACTCACTCACCGCCGTCCCGCTGCTCGCCACGAGCGTCGGGTCTGCGCCCCTGACCCTCGAGGTGCGCGCGGCCCCGTACCGGGAGCCGGTCACCCGGCTCGACATCGAGCAGGCGCCGGTGGATCCGCGGGACCCCACCGCGCCCCGCGGCATCGTGGGGATGCCCGTGTGGGCGCTGCCCGCCGGCGGGACAGCGACGCAGGACGAGGTCTCCACCTCCGACGTCTCAGGCCGGTTCGGCGGCCTGGGGCTCGGGGTCACCGTGGTCCCCGTGCCGGGGTTGACCACGGGCCGGGACCCGGTCCTGAGCTACGACTCGCCCCGCCTGTCCCTGGTGCAGGAGACGCGGACCCTGACCCGGCCGGCGTCTGCGGACGAGCCCCTGGCCGAGGCCGCCTCCGTGGAGACCGCCTCCGGCACGCTCCCCGGCCGGCCCGACGTCGCGGTCACCCGGGCGCTGCCGGCCTCCACGTCCCGGGAGTCCGCGTACTACACGGCCACTGACGATGGCCGACGGTTCGGAACCGGGGACGCGCCCCTGCTGGTCAGCGTGGGCACCCTTACGCCGGAGCCGGACGCCGCACTCGCGGGGATCGCCCCGCTGCTCACGGATGTCGAGCTGCCCACCACCCTGGTAGCGGACCCCGACGGAACTCCGCGGGACGTCCGGCTGCGGCCCGCCTCCACCGGGTTCGGTCTCGCCAACCAGATGCCCGCCGCCTACGTCGACGCCGCCTCCGCGGGGGCACTCGGACTGGAGCGGCCCTTCAGCACCGTCCGCGTCCGGGTGGCCGGTGTGGGGGAGGACCTGACGCCGGAGAACCTCGCGACGATCGACGCCGTCGCCCAGCGCCTCGAGGCCGCCGGGTTCGCAGCGGTCACCGTGGCCGCCTCCAGCCTGGCGCCCCGCGAGATGCAGGTGGTGTCCTACCGGTTCGACTCCACGGAGGGTGATCCCCGGACGGGGCCGCTCGGCACCGTGCGCCAGCTCGGCCCGGAGCTCGCCGCGTCTCAGCGGGTCTCCGCGGCCGTCGGGACCGCGGGGACCTCGCAGACGGTGACGGTGGTCGTCCTGCTGACCGCCCTGGCGGGGCTGTGCGTGGCCGCCGCGCTGCAGCCACGGCGCCACCGGGCGGGTGTGCTGGCGGTCCATGGGTGGACACGCAGCGCCACCGTGACCCGCCACCTCCGCGAGGACGCCGCCACACTGACGGTGCTCGTCGGTGCGGCAGCCGCCCTCGCCGTCGTCGGCACGATGTCCAGGCGCCTCGGCGTGGCGCCCCCGTTGGTGGCCGTGGGCCTCGGGGCGACGGCGGGGCTGGCCGGGGCCGTGGTGCTTGCGGCGGTGCTCGCGGCCCGCCCCGCCGCGTCGGCAGGTCGGGAGGGGAGCGTCGGCACGGCCCGACCGGCCCGCACCCCGGCGGCGCTGCTGACCCGGTGGACCGCGCGCACGTGGCCGCGGCTGCTCACCGGCGCGGCATACCGAGCGGCCGTGGCAGTCGGTGCCGGCCTGCTCGTGGCCGTCGTCCTGCAGGCCCGCCGCGAGGCCGGCGTCTCCGTGCTGGCCAGCGCCGCCGTGGCCCAGGACCTGCCGTTCCGCCTGGTGCTGGGTGCGCTGGCCGCCGTCGTGGGGATGGTCCTCCTGGTGCAGCTGCACCGGGTGGAGGGCCCGGACGTCCGGGGGGAGGCCACCGTGCTCCTGCTCGCCGGCTGGACCCGTTCCCGGCTGCTGGGACGCCACGTGCCCGCCCTGGCCGTGGAAGCAATCGCGGTCGCGGTGGTGGCCGGCGTCGTCCTGGCGCTGCTCACCCCCCGCCCGGACCTTCCCCTCGTGGCGGGAGCGGCCGGCGTCGCACTGCTCCTCACCCTCGTCATCACCCTGCTCACCCGGCGAGCCCAGCTCGCCCGCGCCTGGAAGGGGCAGCCCGCATGAGTGTGATCGCGCCCGTGCTCACCCTCGACCGCGTCCAGGTCGGCTACCGCCATCCCGACGGCGGCACCCGCGTGCTCGTCGAGTCCCTGGACTTGACCCTTGCGCCCGGCGACGTCGTCGGACTCTGGGGCCGCTCCGGCACGGGGAAGTCCTCCCTGATCCGCCACCTGGCCGGGCTGTCCCGCCCGCTGTCCGGACGGATCATCTACCGCAGCCCCGACGGATCGCTGGCCGGGGAGGTCGCGGACCTCTCGGCCGGGGATCTCGCGCGGTACCGGCGGGTGCACCTGGGCTACGTGGACCAGTCCTGCGAGCTCATCGGCGAGCTCTCCGCGCTCGACAACGCGGGTGTGTGGATCCACGGCGGGCGCCTCGCGGGGTCTGTGCCCGAGGCACAGCAGACGGTCCGGGGCCAGCTCGAGCGACTCGGACTGGGGCACCGGCTCGGCGCGCCCGCCTCCCGGCTGTCCGGGGGCGAAGCCCAGCGGGTGACGCTGGTCAGGGCCCTCTCCAAGCGGCCGCACCTGATCGTGGCCGACGAGCCCACCGGCCACCTCGACGGCTCTGCGGCCCGTGAGGCCATCGCGCTGCTGCGCGAGCACGCCGCGGCCGGGGCCGCTGTACTCGTGGCCAGCCACGACCCTCTAGTCCACGCAGCCGTCGACCGGGCCGTCCGCGTCGGCGAGGACTGACCCCGATCGCATCGACAGAGGAGCGTTCCATACCCCGCACCATCACCACACCTCCGCTCTCACTCCCCTGCACCCGCTCGAGCACGCTCGCCGCGGTCCTCGCCGTCGCTGCCCTGACGGTGTCGGCCTGCGCGAGCGAGAGGGAGGGACCCCGTCCGGTCACCTCCGCCCACGTCCAGGCCGTGGGGAAGGACGACTGAGGGAGCGCCCGGGCCCCCGCGGTCAGCCCCGCCCGGCCCCGTCCCGCCCGCGCAGCGCGTCCAGCTGCCGGCGGTCCCGCTTGGTGGGCCGACCCGCGCCGCGCTCGCGGTAGGGGATGGACAGCAGCTCGCGCGGCACGGGCGGCGGCGAGTGGTCCACGTACTGCTTGACCGCCACCGGCGCGCCCACGCGCTTGGAGATCAGGCCGGTCACCTCGAGGATCCGCTCGCGGCCGTCCTGCCGCACCCGGATCCGGTTCCCGACGACGACGGACGCCGCCGCCTTCACCGGCTCGCCGTCCACGCGGACGTGGCCGGCCCGCACGGCCGCCGTCGCGGCGGAGCGGGTCTTGTAGAGGCGCACGGCCCAGAGCCACGCGTCGATCCGGACGGTCCCCCCGCCTGCAGGCCCGCTCATTCCGCTGCCCCGCTCACTCGGAGCGCAGGGCGATGGCGGCGCCGTGCGCGGGCAGGCCCTCGTCGGCCGCGAGCGCCTCGATCCCCTCGGCCACGCCCCGCAGCCCGGCCTCCTCGTAGCGGATCAGCTGCTGCGAGCGCAGGAACGTCACGGTGCTCAGCCCGGAGGAGAACCGGGCCGTCCCGGAGGTCGGCAGCACGTGGTTGGACCCGGCCGAGTAGTCGCCCAGCGGCACGGGGGAGTACGGCCCCACGAACACGGCGCCCGCGTTGCGCACGCGCTCCGCCAGGGCGTCGGGGTCCCGCGTCTGGATCTCCAGGTGCTCGGTGGCGTAGAGGTCCGAGACCTCGAGGGCCTGCTCCATGTCCCGCACCAGCAGGATCCCGGACTGCGGGCCGGTCAGCGCCGTGCGGATCTGCTCCTCGTGGAACGACCCGGGCACCTGGGCCTCGACGGCGGCCAGCACGTCCCGGACGATCTCCTCGGAGTCGGTGATGAGCACGGACGCGGCCAGCGGATCGTGCTCGGACTGGCTGATCAGGTCCGCGGCCACCCAGTCCGCCCGCGCCGTGCCGTCCGCGATCACCGCGATCTCGCTCGGCCCGGCCTCGGCGTCCACGCCGATCGTCCCCTGCAGGGCGCGCTTCGCCGCGGCCACGTACACGTTGCCCGGCCCGGTCACCAGGTCCACGGGCGCGCACAGCCAGCCGTCGCCGTCGTCGTCCCGGACGCCGAGCGCGAGCATGGCCACGGCCTGGGCGCCGCCGGCCGCGTAGACCTCGTCCACGCCCAGCAGCGCGCACGCGGCCAGCACGGTGGGGTGCGGCAGGCCGCCGTGCTCCCGCTGCGGGGGCGAGGTCACGGCGAGCGCGCCCACACCGGCCGCCTGCGCGGGCACCACGTTCATCACCACGGAGGAGGGGTACACCGCGCGCCCGCCGGGCACGTAGAGGCCCACGCGGCCCACGGGCACCCAGCGGTTCTCGACGACGGCGCCCTCGCCCAGCTCCACCCTGGATCCGGCGGGCACCTGCGCGGCGTGGACGAGACGGGCGCGGCGGATCGACTCCTCGAGCGCGGCGCGGACCCGGGGGTCCAGCGTCGCGAGCGCCTCCGCGAGCGCCTCGACGGGCACGCGCAGGGACGCCGGGCGGACGCCGTCGAAGCGCTCGGCCAGGTCCAGCAGGGCGGCGGCACCGCGCTCGCGGACCTCGTCGATGATCGGCGTGATCGCGGGGACCATCGAGGCCACGTCCACGTCCGCGCGGGGGATGATGCTGGACAGGTCCGCCGTGGCGGTGTCCACGGCGCGGAGATCGGTCACGGAGAGCACGGGGATCCTCCAAGGGGGTGCAGGTGGGCGGCGCCGCTCCGGAGGGAGCGCTCGGCCACGGGGCGGGCGGGCGGTCAGGCTCCATTGTGCTCCGATCCGGGCGGCGTTCGGCCGCGGATGCCAGACTGGCGCCATGCTCAGCCTCGCCTCCTCCGCCCTGTTCCCCGGCCTCGTGCGCCTGGCTGCCGCCGCCGAGGTCCCCGACGAGGTGCAGGACGGCGTCCAGGGCACCTCGGACGCCGCGGCCGAGGCCCTCGGGGTGACCGGCGGCGCCCTGTTCACGGCGGCCATCGCGTTCGTGCTCGGCTGGGTGGGGGTGTGGCTCGCGTTCCAGGCGGTGCGGCTGCTCATGCTCCGCCGCGCCGAGCTGCGCCGCCAGATGGCCCCGCTGAGCCTGCCGCTCTCCCTCGCCGGCGCCTCCCTCGCCGCCCGCCTGGCGCTCGGCGTCACGGCGCGCGCGGAGACCTGGTACCGCGGCGCCGCGTTCGTGCTCATGGTGGTGCTCGTGGCCGCGCTGGCGTGGGCGGCGTGGCGGATCGTGGACCTCGTGGAGAAGCGCATCCTCTGGCGCTACCGCGAGGTCGGGGTCAACGACCGCCGCGAGCGGCGCATCCGCACGCAGACCATGCTGATCCGGCGCATCCTCAGTGTCGTGATCGTGGTGATCGCGATCGCCGCGGTGCTCATCTCCATCCCGGAGGTCCGCTCGCTCGGCGCCGGCCTCCTGGCGTCCGCCGGCCTGATCTCCGTGATCGCCGGCCTTGCCGTGCAGTCCACGCTGACCAACGTGTTCGCGGGCGTGCAGCTGGCCTTCACCGACTCCATCCGTGTGGGGGACGTGGTGACCATGGACGGCGTGTTCGGCACGGTCGAGGAGATCACGCTCTCCAACGTGGTCGTGAAGATCTGGGACGGTCGGCGGATGGTCTACCCGTCCTCCCACTTCACCACCGAGCCCTTCGAGAACTGGACGCGCGTGGGCTCGGCGGTGGCCGGCGTCGTCGAGCTGGACGTGGACTGGCGCGTGCCGATGGAGGACCTGCGGGCGCGGCTCGCCGCCCTGCTCGAGTCCACCGAGCTCTGGGACGGCAAGGAGAACGCCATGCAGGTCACGGACGCCGTGGGCGGCATGGTGCGGATCCGCGCGGTGGTCTCCGCCAAGAACTCCGGCGAGCTGTGGGACCTGCGCTGCCTCGTCCGCGAGGACCTCGTGGCCTTCCTGCGTCAGGAGCACCCGGAGGGCATCCTCACGCAGCGGCACGCGGAGGGGCAGTCGGCCCCGCAGCTCGCCGCGCACGAGCCCGCCGCCCCCGAGGACGCCGCCCCCGGCGCGGCCCACGGGAGCGCTCCGGCGCCCGCGTCGCCGGGACGCGGCCGGGAGCCGGCCGCCCAGACGATGCGGATCCCCGCCGTGCGGCCCACCACCGCGCCGCTCACCCGCGTGGACGAGCGCTCGGCGCTGTACACGGGATCGATCACCGCGGTGCAGCGCAATGCGGAGATGGCCGGGCCCGGCGAGGACGCGTTCGCCGAACGCCGGGCCCAGCGCGACGCGCAGCGCGAGGCGGACGGCGGGGGCCAGGCCGGAGCCCACGCCGCCCGCCCGGATCAGCGGACGCTGGACCCCGACGAGGCCGGCGGCTCCTTCGAGAAGGCCTGACCCGCGCCCTCCCCGTGCGCGTCCGGCGCGAACGGGTGCTGCTCGTGCAAGGGCTCGGAGCGGGGCAGGCTGCGCTGGAAGTCCGGGTCCGTCTCGGCCACATGGCTCGGGGCGTCCGGCGTGGTGCCCGCCGAGGCCTTCACGCACAGCACGGGCTGGTCGAGCTGCTGGAGGAGCTCGTCTGAGACCGAGCCCATCACGAAGCGGCCGAACCCGCCGCGGCGGCGCAGGCCGATCACCACGAGGGAGGCGTCCAGCTCGGCCGCCACGTCCTTCATCTCCTGCACCGTGGAGCGGCCGCGCGCGTACTGGCGGAACTCGGCGTCCACGCCCGAGGCGTCGAGGCGGGCCTGCACGCCCCGCTGCTGCGCCTCCGTGACGAGGGAGTCGGTGCGGTGCTCTCCGCCCGGGCCCGCGTTGACCACGACGACGCGCTCGCGGGTGGAGCGGGCGATGTCGAGGGCCTTGTCGAGGGCGGCGTCGCCCGAGTCGCTGGGCTTGTAGCCGATGAGGATGGTCATGGGGCTCTCCTTGGTTCGCGGGGTGGGGGACAGGGCGGTTCAGCGCCCCACGGCGTGGTGGCGCAGGTACTCCAGGTGCGCGGCCACGGTCTGCTCGGCGACGCGGCCGACCGTGCCTCCGACGCCCGGGTAGATCATCGGGGTCAGCTCCTCGGGGGTGATCCGGGCGAGCACGTCCTCCTCCAGCTCCTCGAGCGCGGCCTCGATCTGCGCGAGGCGGCCCTCCCGATGGTGGCGGTAGTCCCTCGCCACGACGTCCAGCGGGGCGGGGACGGGGCCGTGCGCCGGCAGGACCGTCAGGGGGCCCGCGGCCTCGAGGCGGCGCAGGCTGTCCAGGTAGTCGGCCAGGGTGCCGTCCGGGTGGTCGAGCATCGTGGTGCCCGCGCCCAGGATCGTGTCGCCCGTGAGCACGGCACCCGCCTCGCCCGCACCCGGGAGCACGAAGCAGCACGAGTCCGAGGTGTGCCCCGGCGTGTGCCACGCGAGGATCTCCACCCCGGCGAGGGCGCCGCCGTCGTCGGCGAGATGCTCGCCGTCGAGGAGCGGCTCGCCCCCGCCCCGGCAGTGCTCCGGGAGCGCGGCGCGCACGGGCGCGCCGGTGGCCTCGTGGAACACGTCCGTGCCGCCCGTGTGGTCCGCGTGGCGGTGCGTCACCAGGATCAGGCCGATCGGCCGTCCCCCGGCCGCCCCCAGGACCGCGTCGAGATGCTCGTGCGCGCCCTCCTCCGGCCCCGGGTCCACCACGACGACGGCGCTCGCCGCCGGCGCGCCCACGACGTACGTGTTGGTGCCCGCGAGGGTCATGGGAGAGGGGTTGTGCGCGGTCACACAGCGCACGGAGGGGGCGGGCGTCAGCCCGGGAGTTTCGACGGCCTCGGTCATAGGGTCGAGTGTATGGACAAGGACTCGACCGGACAGGGATCGGACGCCGCCGCCTCGCCGAAGGGCTACATCGAGGAGGGCGGCTACGACCGCGACACGAACTACATCGGCGACCGCATCGTCGCCGACCCGGGCGCCGTCCGGGCGCGGCCCACGGAGGGGCCCGCGCGGGTGGGGCGCGTGGGCGGCGGCCTCGGCGAGGGCGCGGAGGCCTGGCCCGTGGAGGCCGGCCGCTACCGCCTCGTGGCGGCGCGGGCCTGCCCGTGGGCCAACCGCGCCATCATCGTCCGGCGCCTGCTGGGGCTCGAGGACGCGATCTCGCTCGGGATGCCGGGACCCGTCCACGACGAGCGCTCGTGGACGTTCGACCTCGACGAGGGCGGCACGGACCCCGTGCTCGGCACGCACTGGCTCCAGGAGAACTACGTCGAGCGCTTCCCGGACTACCCGCGCGGCATCACGGTGCCCGCCCTCGTGGACGTGCCCACCGGCGGCGTGGTGACCAACGACTACCCGCAGATCACCCTGGACTTCAGCACCGAGTGGACCGCGTTCCACCGCGACGGCGCCCCGCAGCTGATCCCCGACGCCGGGCCCGAGCGCGACGAGATGTTCGAGGTCATCGAGCGCGTGTTCACCGAGGTCAACAACGGGGTGTACCGCTGCGGCTTCGCGGGGGAGCAGGAGTCCTACGGCGAGGCCTACGACCGGCTCTGGACCGCGATGGACTGGCTCGAGGAGCGCCTCACCACGCGCCGGTTCCTCATGGGCGCGACCATCACCGAGGCGGACGTGCGCCTGTTCACCACGCTCGCCCGCTTCGACCCCGTCTACCACGGCCACTTCAAGGCGAACCGGCAGAGGCTCGCCGAGATGCCCGCGCTGTGGGCCTACGCGCGGGACCTCTTCCAGACGCCCGGCTTCGGCGACACGATCGACTTCGACCAGATCAAGCACCACTACTACGAGGTGCACCGGGACGTGAACCCCACCGGGATCGTGCCGAAGGGCCCGGACCTGACCGGCTGGATGAGCGCGCACCGCCGTGAGGAGCTGGGCGGCCGCCCCTTCGGCGACGGCACCGCGCCCGGGCCCGTCCGCGAGGGCGAGGCCGTGGACCCGGAGCACACGCCGCTGCGCTGAGGGGCGGGGTCAGGATCGCCTTCCCTGCGTGGCGGGCGCCCCGATCCGGGACGAGGATGCTCGCATGAGCACCGACCTCCCCTCCGTCTCCGCCGCCCACGACGCCGCCGAGCCCCACGCGCAGAACGGCCTGCAGCAGCGACTGAACTGGCTGCGCGCGGGCGTCCTCGGCGCGAACGACGGCATCGTCTCCGTCGCCGCGACCGTCGTCGGCGTGGCCGGGGCGACCACCGCGGTGGCTCCCGTCATGCTCGCGGGCGCGGCCGCCGTCGTCGGCGGGGCGGTGTCCATGGCGCTCGGGGAGTACGTGTCCGTCTCCTCCTCCTCGGACTCGCAGAAGGCGCTGATCCAGAAGGAGCGCCGCGAGCTCGCGGCGGACCCGGAGGGGGAGTTCGAGGAGCTCGTGGAGCTCTACGAGGCCGAGGGGCTGAGCCGGCCGACCGCGGAGTCCGTGGCCCGCGAGCTCACGGAGAAGGACGCCCTCACCGCGCACCTGCGCATGGAGCTCGGGATGCGCGAGGACGACGTCGTCAGCCCGTGGGCCGCGGCGGGCGCCTCCTTCATCGCGTTCCTGCTGGGTGCGCTGCTCCCGTTCCTCACCATCATCCTGGCGCCCGTGGACATCCGCGTGCCGCTCACCTTCGCGACGACGCTGCTCGCGCTCGCCGTGACCGGCGCCGTGGGCGCGTGGCTCGGTGGCGCCCGGCCGATCCCCGCGATGCTGCGCGTGGTCCTCGGCGGCGCGCTCGCCCTCGCGCTCACGTTCGCCGTGGGCGCGTGGCTCGGCACGAACGTGGTGTGACCGGGGTGGTGGCGGCATGACCGGGCCGACGCGCACGGTGCCCGGACGAACAGGGCCGGAACGGACCCCCGACGGGCACCACATCGTCGTGGACGGGCGGACGTGGCGATGCGCACCCTGCTGCGCGCCCGTCGCCAGGGCACGACCATCTGTCCCTCCGACGCCGCGCGCGTGGCCGGAGGCGAGGACTGGCGTGACCTGATGGACGCCGCGCGCGAGGTGGCCGCCGAGCTGCACGCGGACGGCGTCGCGGAGGTGCGGCAGAAGGGCAAGAGGGTGGAGGACCCGCGCGCCGCGCGCGGGCCGATCCGGCTCGCGGCAGGACCGGAGCTGGGGTGAGAGCCGGACTCTGCTGAGGCCGGCCGGGGCTTCCCCGGCCCCCGCGGCCGCTCGTACACCGGGTCCATGGGTGAGGGGGAGGACGAGCCCGGCGCCCCGCAGGCCAAGGACCCGGAGACGGACGAGGCCCTGCGTCGGGAGCACCGACCTCCGCGCGCGTCTCCACTCCACGGCGTCGCCCGCCCCGAGGGATTGTTGAACAACCCGCCCCGCTGGTCCATCATGGAGTGATCTGGGCGACACCGCGCGAGAGGACCCTTCCATGCACATCGACCTGAACAGCGACGTCGGCGAGTCGTTCGGCAACTGGACCATGGGCGACGACGCCGCCATCTTCCAGAGCGTCTCCTCCGCGAACGTGGCCTGCGGCTTCCACGCCGGCGACCCCTCGGGCATCGCGCAGACGTGCCGCGACGCCGTCGCGGGCGGCATCACGATCGGCGCCCACGTGGGCTACCGCGACCTCGCCGGCTTCGGCCGCCGCTTCCTGGACTGCTCGCCCACCGAGCTCGCCGACGACGTGCTCTACCAGCTGGGCGCCCTCGAGGCCCTGGCCCGCTCCGCCGGCGGCACCATCCGCTACGTGAAGCCGCACGGCGCCCTCTACAACACGATCGTCCACCACCAGGCGCACGCCCAGGCCGTCGTCGACGCCGTCAAGGCCTTCGGCGGCGACCTCCCGCTGCTGCTCCTGCCGGGCTCGATCGCCCTGGACAAGGCCGAGAAGGCCGGACTGCGCGGCGTCGCCGAGGCGTTCGCGGACCGCGGCTACACCCCCGACGGCACGCTCGTCTCGCGCCGCGAGCCCGGTGCAGTCCTCCACGACGAGGCCGAGGTGGCCGAGCGCATGGTGCGCCTGGCCACCCACGGCGTCCTCCGCGCCGTGGACGGCACGGACGTCCGCGTCGAGGCGGAGAGCATCTGCCTCCACGGGGACACCCCCGGCGCCGTCGCGATGGCCGCCGCCGTCCGGGCGGGCCTGGAGTCCGCGGGCGTCGAGATCCGGCCCTTCGCGTGAGCCGCCCCGCGTTCCGCGCGCCGACCCTGCGCTGGGCAGGACCCACCGCGCTGCTGCTCGAGTGCGCGAACCTGGGCGACGTGATGCGCCTGCATGCGCACGTCACCGCTCACCCCTTCCAGGGCCAGCGCGAGGCGATCGCCGCGGCCGAGACCGTCCTCCTCGTCTTCCGCACGCGCGGCGAGGCCCTGGACGCCTCCCGGGAGGTCATCGGCATCGTCCCGGACGACCATGTGGCCGACGAGGCACGCACCGTCACCGTCGACGTCCTCTACGACGGCGAGGACCTCGCCGACGTCGCCGAGCTCACCGGGATGAGCGTGGACGCCGTGATCGCGGCGCACACGAGCGCCGACTGGTTCGGCGCCTTCGGCGGCTTCGCCCCCGGCTTCACCTACTGCGCCGCGGACCCCGCCCCGTTCGAGGCCCCCCGCCGCACGAGCCCGCGCACCGCGGTGCCGGCCGGCTCCGTGGCCGTGGCCGGGGAGTTCTCCGCCGTGTACCCGCGCGTCTCGCCCGGAGGCTGGCAGCTCCTCGGCCGCACCGACGCCGTCCTCTGGGACCTCGAGCGCGCCGAGCCGGCCCTGATCCGCCCCGGCGACCGTGTGCGCTACCGCGCCGTCCGCGAGCTCGCCACGCTCACCGCGGCCCCCGCCCCCGCTCCGGCCCAGGCCGACGACGCGGCGCCCGCCGCCGACCGCCCCGGCCTGACGGTGGTGGAGCCCGGCATGCAGTCGCTCATCCAGGACCTCGCCCGCCACGGCTGGGGCGATCTCGGCGTCACGCCGTCCGGCGCCGCCGACCGCACGGCGGCGCGCCAGGCCAACCGGATCGTCGGCAACACCTCCGGCGAGGCCGTCATCGAGACGCTCCTGGGCGGGCTCACCCTCACGGCCCGCGGGACGCAGGTGCTCGCACTGACCGGCGCGGAGGCGCGCGGCGCCATCACCGCCGTGCCCGCCGACCTCGGCCCCGCGACGCGCCCCGCCCCCGTGGGCGTCCCGTTCGCCCTCCTGGACGGCGAGACCCTCACCCTCGAGGAGCCGGCCGCGGGCCTGCGCACCTATGTGGGCCTGCGCGGCGGGATCGACGTGCCGCTCGTGCTCGGCAGTCGCGCCACGGACGTGATGTCCGGGATCGGCCCGAAGCCGCTGGCCGCGGGCACCCGCGTCGACCGCCGTCTGGACCCGGGCCACGCCCTCGTGGGCGATCCCGAGCCGCCCGTGCGCGTCACCCCGACCGCCGGCTCCGTCACGGAGCTGCGCATCGTGCTGGGCCCCCGCGACGACTGGTTCGACGCCGCCTCGATCGATCGCCTCACCACGCAGGAGTGGCTCGTCACCGCCGAGTCCAACCGGATCGGCGTGCGCCTGGCCGCCCCCGAGGACGGCGCCCCGCTCGTGCGCTCCCGCGAGGGCGAGCTCGCGAGCGAGGGCGTGTTCACGGGCTCGCTGCAGGTGCCGCCCTCGGGGCAGCCCGTCCTGTTCCTGGCCGACCACCCGGTGACGGGCGGCTATCCGGTGATCGCCGTCGTCGCCCCCGAGGACCTCGGCGCCGCAGCCCAGCTCCCCCCGGGCGCCCGCGTGCGCCTCACCCCCATCTCCGTGACGGACCCCGCGCCCGTCGACCCCGCTGTCACCGACCCCGCCGAGGAGGCCTGAGCCATGCCGCAGCTCACCAAGATCCTGATCGCCAACCGAGGCGAGATCGCCGTGCGCGTCGCGCGCGCCTGCCGTGACCACGGCCTGGCCTCCGTCGCCGTGTACTCGGACCCGGACGCGGACGCCCTGCACGTGGCCGTCGCCGACGAGGCCTTCCACCTGCCCGGCACCTCCTCCGCCGAGACGTACCTGGACATGGATGCGCTCATCGACGTCGCCCGCCGCGCGGGCGCCGACGGCGTGCACCCGGGCTACGGCTTCCTCTCCGAGAACGCGGACTTCGCCCAGAAGGTCATGGACGCCGGCCTGACCTGGATCGGCCCCACCCCGCAGGCGATCCGCGACCTGGGCGACAAGATCACCGCCCGCGCGATCGCCCAGCGTGCCGGCGCCCCGCTCGTGCCCGGCTCCGACGGCCCTGTGGAGTCCCCCGCCGAGGCGCGCGCCTTCGCGGAGGAGCACGGCCTGCCGATCGCCATCAAGGCGGCCTTCGGCGGCGGCGGCCGCGGCATCAAGGTGGTCCGCGAGCTCGACGACGTGGAGGACGCCTTCGCCTCCGCCACCCGTGAGGCCGTGACGGCCTTCGGCCGCGGCGAGTGCTTCGTGGAGCGCTTCCTGGACCGGCCGCGCCACGTGGAGGCCCAGGTCCTGGCGGACACGCACGGCACCGTCGTGGTGGTGGGCACGCGAGACTGCTCCCTGCAGCGCCGCAACCAGAAGCTCGTGGAGGAGGCCCCCGCCCCGTTCCTCACGGACGAGCAGCGCACCCGCATCCACGAGTCCGCCCGCCGCATCTGCGCCGAGGCCGGCTACACCGGCGCCGGCACCGTGGAGTACCTCGTCGCCCCGGACGGGCTCATCAGCTTCCTCGAGGTGAACACCCGCCTGCAGGTGGAGCACCCCGTCACCGAGGAGACCACCGGCGTGGACCTCGTGGGCGAGCAGTTCCGCATCGCGGCGGGGGAGCGGCTCTCCCTCACCGAGGACCCGAGGCCGCGCGGCCACGCCCTCGAGTTCCGGCTCAACGCCGAGGACCCGGCCATGGGCTTCCTGCCCTCGCCCGGCCCGGTGGAGGTGTTCGAGTCCCCGACCGGACCCGGCATCCGCGTGGACTCGGGCGTGCGCTCCGGCTCCGTGGTGCCCGGGCACTACGACTCGCTCATGGCCAAGCTCATCGTGTGGGGTGCGGACCGCCCCCAGGCCATCGCCCGCGCGAAGGACGCCCTCGCCGAGCTGCGCATCGAGGGCCTGCCCTCCGTGCTGCCGTTCCACCGCGCCGTCCTGGACGACGAGGACTTCACCCGCGCGGACCGGATGGGCGTGTACACCACGTGGATCGAGTCGGCCTTCGCCGCCGAGCTCGAGTCCTCGCCGTACCTCGGTGCCGCCGCGCCGGAGAACACGCGCACCCAGATGACCGTGGACATCGACGGCCGGGCCGTCCGCCTGGGGCTGCCGTCCGCCGTCCACGCCGCGCTCCTGGGCGGGGGCGGCTCCCGGGGCCGCGCGGCGCTCGCCGCCGCCCCCGCGGCGGAGGACGCCGGTGCCGTCACGGCCCCCATCACCGGCTCGCTCGTGGCGTGGAAGGCCGACGACGGCGCGCAGATCGCCGCGGGCGACGTCGTGGCCGTGATGGAGGCCATGAAGATGGAGACCACCGTGAAGGCTCCGTCCGCCGGCGTCTTCCGCCGCGAGTCGCTCGAGCCCGGCACCGCCCTCACCCGAGGCCAGCGGCTGGGCGTCGTGGGCGGATGAGGCTCGGCAGCCGCGGTCCCCGGCGTCCCGATGGCGCCGGGAGCCCGCCCTCCCTGGAGCCCGCCGCCGTCGGGGCCGCCCGGCGCGTGCGCGAGCGCATCGCCGCCGCGCAGCTGGCCCCGGGCACGCGGCTGGGGGAGGTGGCCCTCGCCGCGGAGCTGGGCGTGAGCCGCAACAGCCTCCGAGAGGCCTTCGCGGCGCTCGCCGCAGAGCGCCTGCTGGTGCGTATCCCGCACCGCGGCGTGTTCGTGGCTCACCCCACGGAGGCCGACGTCTCCGAGATCTTCCGCACCCGTCGCGTGATCGAGCTGGGCGCGCTCCGCTGGGGCAGCCCGGATCGCATCGCCGTGGAGGAGCTGGCCGAGATCGCCCGCCTGGCCGCCGACGCGGACCGGGAGCCCCGCCTGCTCGGCGACGTGAACCACCGGCTCCACGCGGCGATCGTCCGGCTGCTGGACTCCCGCGACCTCGAGGCCGTCATGGACGGCGTCCTCGCCCGCCTGCGCCTCGCGTTCCAGCCGATGGACGTCCTGACCGACCTCCACCCGCGCTTCGCCGCGCGCAACCGCCGGCTGGCCGAGCTCATCGCGGACGGGGAGCTCGAGTCCGCGGCCGAGATCCTGGGCCCCTACCTCGACGAGGCCGAGCACACGGTGCTCGAGCACCTCGGCTCCCGCGGCGGACGGCCGGGCCCGCAGCTCTCCGCCAGCGGCTGACGGCCCACGGACGACGAGACGCCCTCCCGGTCCGCTGTGGACCGGGAGGGCGTCTCGTCGTCCGCGCGGGGTGCGAGCGGTCAGCCCGCGAAGAGCTGGAGCATGGGCTGGAAGGCGCGCACGGCGATGAACACCGAGAGCAGCCACGCGAGCACGCCCACCGCGATGAGCCACACCGGGTAGCGGTATCCGCCCATGAGGTCGCGGCGGAAGGCGGCGACGATGAGCAGCACGGCGAAGCCCACCGGCAGGATCAGGGCGTTGAACGCGCCGGCGAACACCAGCAGCGTGGTGGGCGCCTGGCGCAGCACCAGGTACAGCACCGCGCACACCACGATGAACCCCACCGTCAGCAGGTTGCGGGTCCCGTCCGAGGTGGTGGACTTCGTGATGAAGGAGACCGAGGTGTAGGAGGCACCGATCACCGAGGTGAGGGCGGCGGCCCAGAAGATCACGCCGAACATGCGCAGGCCGACCTCGCCGGCGGCGGCCTGGAAGGCGTGGGCGGCCTGGTTCGTGGTGCCCAGGTCCGCGCCGGAGGCCACCACGCCGAGGACGGCGAGGAAGAGCAGCACGCGCATCAGGCCGGTGATGATGATCGAGAGCACGGAGCTGTTGGTGATGGACTTGACGCTGTCCACGCCGGAGACGCCCGAGTCGATCATGCGGTGCGCGCCGGCGTACGTGATGTAGCCGCCCACGGTGCCGCCGACGAGGGTGGCCAGCGCGAGGAACATGCTCTGGTCCAGGTTGCCGACGTTCACGGACTGGGTCAGCGCCTCGCCCACCGGCGGGTTCGAGACGATCGCCACGTAGAGCATCAGGGCGATCATGAGGGCGCCCAGGATGACGACGATGCGGTCCAGTGCGGCGCCGGCGCGCTTCGAGAGGAAGATCGCGATGGCGATCAGGGCGGAGACGGCGCCGCCGATCAGGGCGTCCGCGCCGAGCATGGCGTTGAGGCCGAGGCCGGTGCCGGCGATGTTGCCGATGTTGAAGACCATGCCGCCGATGAACACGAGGGCGGAGAGCAGCCAGCCGAGGCCGGGGAGCACGCGGTTGGCCAGCTCCTGCGCACGCAGGCCGGCGACGCCGATGACGCGCCACACGTTCATCTGAACGGCGATGTCGATGAGGATCGAGACCAGGATCGCCAGGGCGAACGCGGCGCCGAGCTGCACCGTGAACGTGGAGGTCTGGGTGATGAACCCGGGGCCGATCGCACTCGTGGCCATGAGGAACATGGCGCCGAGCAGGGCCGTGCGGCGCTGGGGGGAGGAGAGGGCGGTGGAGCCCTGGGCGGGCGTGCTCTGCGTCGTCCCCTGCGGGGCGGGAGCGGGATGTGCCATGGGGGGCCTTCCGGAGGAGTGGGGAGCGCGCGGGGGTCCCGGCAGGGGTGATTCCTGTCACGTGGCGCGAAGGTGACGGTACATGTTGTTCAACAATCTGGCCAGTCATCCGGCGGTGCCGGAGGAGTGTCCCGGCGTGGACGTGACGTTCCGCCGCCGCGCGTCGGGGCTGCCACGGAGGTCTGACATGGGAGGGTCTTCTGCATGGCATCGTCGTCCCCGGCCCCCCATCCCGCCTCGGAGGAGGAGCGGGCCGGCCTGGCCCGCCTTCTGGAGGATCCGCTCCAGACGAGTGAGACCAGCCGGGACGAACGACTCGCGTGGGGCGTGACGGTGGCCGCGATGCTGGCCGCCCAGTCCAGGCTCGAGGCCTCCCTGCACCGGGAGTGCGGCGTCACGCCCTTCGAGTACCACCTCCTGATGGTGCTCCTCGGCGAGGACGGCGATCCCGAGTCCGGCGAGGTGGCCATGAGTGTGGCGGCCACCCGCGTGAGCTCCTCCCTCTCCCGTCTGTCACACGTGGTGCGCCGGCTCGAGGCGCGCGGCTGGCTGGCCAGACGCCCCTCCGCCACCGACGCCCGCGTCACCCTGGTGCGCCTCACGTCCGAGGGCCTCGAGCGTGCCGTGCGGTGCTCGGCGGTCTACACCCGCCTGGTGGGTGAGATATGGGTGCAGCACCTGGACGAGACGGACGTCCGTGACGCCGCGCGGGTGTCCGCGAAGGTCCTCGCGGGCCTGCGTGAGGACCACTGGATCCTCCCGCTCGCGTCCGAGGCGTCCGCCGACGCCGACGCGCGCAGGTCCGCCGGGCCGGGTCCGCGCGCCGGCTCCTGATCCGTGCTCCGGCACGTCGCCGCGCTCCTTCGGACCGAGTTTGGTCCGCATGGGGTGCTCCCCGTAAGATGGGACGGCGCACGCCGCGTTGTTCTCATTCTCCCTGCCCTCGGGCGTGGGGGCTGGGTCGGAAAAGCAACGCGCTCCCGCAGACCGGATCCCGGTGACGTCCCCTCCCGTGGGGCGAGCCGGGGCTCACCGTTCACACCAGCGATCCCATAAGGCACTTCGGTTGGCTCTCACCCAGCCTGGTCCACCTTTTCGAGAAGTCGCAGTAAGAGTGCGGTGTCCACACCCGGGGCGGGGCTCACAGGTTGTCCCTGGACGACGAGTCCGGGGCGCAGCGCACTGCGGGTTCCGCCCGTCCTTTTACTACTACTTGCCACGAGGAGTGATCATGGCAGCACACTGCCAGGTAACCGGGGCTGGGCCGGGATTCGGCCACAGCATCTCCCACTCGCATCGCCGCAACAAGCGTCGGTTCGACCCGAACATCCAGAAGAAGACCTACTGGGTCCCGTCCCTGCGCCGCAACGTCACGCTGACGCTGTCGGCCAAGGGCATCAAGACCATCGACGTGCGCGGCATCGACGCCGTCATCGCGGATCTCATCGCGAAGGGAGTGAAGTTCTGACATGGCCAAGGACAAGGACGTTCGTCCGATCATCAAGCTGAAGTCCACCGCCGGCACGGGCTACACCTACGTGACGCGCAAGAACCGCCGCAACAACCCGGATCGCATCACCCTGAAGAAGTACGACCCGGTGGTCCGCAAGCACGTCGACTTCCGAGAGGAGCGCTGAGATGGCCAAGAAGTCCATGATCGCCAAGAACGAGCAGCGCAAGGCCATCGTCGCCCGCTGGGCCGAGAAGCGCGCCGAGATGCGCAAGACCCTGGTCGACCCCGACGCCTCGGACGAGGCCCGCGAGGCCGCCCGCATCGGCCTGCAGAAGATGCCCCGCGACGCCTCGCCGGTGCGCGTGCGCAACCGCGACGTCATCGACGGCCGCCCCCGTGGCACCTTCCAGCGCTTCGGCATCTCCCGCGTGCGCTTCCGCGACATGGCGCACCGTGGCGAGCTGCCCGGCGTGACCAAGTCCTCCTGGTGACCTGAGGCGCCGGGCCCCTCGGCCCGGTGCGTCGGAGACCGGCCCTCGACGGCCGTCGCCACCCCGCCGACGGCGGTGGGCGCCATCCCTGCGATGGCCCCACCGCCGTCGGCGTTCGTGCACCTGGGGGCGTTCCGGCCCGGAATTCGCGGAATCACGCCGCTCAGATGGGGCGGAGGCCGGACGCAGGTGGTACGTTCGCAACTGGCAGCCCGGGTCGATCGGCCCGGGTCCGACATCAACGTCCCACAGGGAGGACCCCATGGCCATGAACCGCAAGGATCTCGTCGCCGCCGTCGCTGAGCGCGCCGGCACCACCCAGTCCGCCGTCAGCGACACCGTGGATGCGCTCTTCGAGGTGCTCTCCGCTCAGGTGAAGAAGGGCGAGAAGGTCTCGATCCCCGGCTGGCTCGCCGTCGAGCGCACCGAGCGCAAGGAGCGCACCGGCCGCAACCCCCGCACCGGCGAGGAGATCACCATCCCGGCCGGTCACTCCGTGAAGGTCACCGCCGGCTCCAAGCTCAAGGCCGCCGCCTCCGAGTGATCGGTCTCGGTGCCTGAGCGCCTCGTGACGAGGCGGCCGGCACGGCCCAGACGGGCGCCCCGCACGCGCGGGGCGCCCGTCGTCGTCTCGGCGGGCGATCTCCGGACTGCGTCCGCGTCCACGAGGCGTAGAATCGAGGGCACCGCCGGTCCCGCGACGTAGGGGGGAGGAGCCCGCCATGGAACACGCGTCCCCGCGTGTCGTCCGCGGCCCCGCCCGCCTGCTGCGAGGCTGGGCCGGCGCCTCCGCGATGACCCTGCTCGCCGCCCTGTTCCACACGGCCGCCTCCCCGGGCCACGGCGCTCCGGGGCCGGGCCTGCTGCTCGCGAGCACCGTCCTCGCCGCCCCGCTGTGCACCGCCCTCGCCGGCCGCGCCCTGAGCCTGTGGCGCACCGTGGCGGCCGTGAGCGGGGCGCAGGGCCTCTTCCACGCGCTGTACGGCCTCTCCCACGGCGGGCACTCTGTGGCCGCCGCCTCCGCCGAGCACGCCGGCCACCTCGGCCGCGCCACGGCCGGGGGAGCGCCGCTGCTCGCGGTGGTGCCCGGACCGGCGTCGGCCGGGGCGCCGACGGACGCCGGGGCGGCCATGCTCGCGGCGCACCTCGTCGCCGCCATCCTCACCGTGGCGGTGCTGCGCTGGGGCGAGCGCGCCGTCGTGGCGCTCGCGGAGCGCGTCCTGGAGACCACCCTGATCCTGTGGGCCAGCGCCCCCGTCCCCGCCCCGGCCCGCCCCGCGGGTCGCCCGGCCCCGCGCGCCGCGGGCCCCGTGGAGTCCCTCCTCGTCCTCAGCACGCCGGGTCTGCGCGGGCCGCCCTTCGCCCTCGCGGCCTGATGGCGCCCCGTGGGCGCGGGCCGCACGCGCCCCCACCCGCTCTGCATCTCGGCCCCGGCCGCGGCACGTCCGCGCCACCGAGGGCCGGGGAGGACACCATGCACCCCCACACCCCCGTCTCAAGCCCCGACTCGACCCCCGTCTCCATCCCCCGCCACTCCCGCATCGCCCTGCGCGCCGCCGCCGGGCTCGCGCTGCTCCCCGCCCTGGCCCTGGCCGGGGCGACGCCGGCCGCCGCGCACGACGAGCTGGTCAAGGCCGTCCCCGCGCAGGGGGCGTCCGCAACCGACGCGCCGTCCGAGGTCTCGCTGACCTTCAGCGGCGACCTGATCGACGGCCAGGGCATCAAGAACCTGGCGCAGGTGCGCGACGCGCACGGCAGTCAGTGGCAGGCCGGCCCCGGCACCGTCGACGGGCCCACCCTGAGCGTGCCCCTGTGCGAGGGCCTGCCGAACGGCGCGTACGACGTCGCCTACCGCGTGGTCTACTCGGACGGCCACTCCGAGGAGCAGACCTACGCGTTCACCGTGGAGGACCCCGCCGCCCCGGCCGAGGGCACCGCGCCCGAGGGCTGCGGCGTGGCCGCCGCCGGCACCTCCACCCCCGCATCGACGTCTCCGGCCGCCGGGGAGTCCTCGGCGCCGTCCGAGTCCACCACAGCCGGCTCCACCGCGTCCGACCCGGCGGCGTCGTCCGCCGCGGCCGCGAACGCACCGGCCTCGGCCGAGGACGAGGGGCTGCCCGGCTGGGTGTGGCCTCTCGGCATCGGCGGCCTGCTGGTGCTGGGCCTCGGCGCGCTCGCGCTGCACCGCAAGGCCACGGCGCTCGGCCACCTCGACGCCGACCGCTGAGCGCTCTCCCACCGCCTCACCGACGCCAGCCGCCCCCGGACACCCGGGGCGCGCGGCCGCGACGTCGTCCCCGCATCTCCGGCGCGTCCTCGCGCCCTTCCCTCTGAAAGACACCGACATGCCCTCGAACACCACCCATCCCTCCTCCCGCCTCGGCCTCGCCGCCGTCCTCGCCGCCTCGGCCCTCACCCTGAGCGCGTGCACCGGCGGCGCCGAGCCCGCTCCGACGTCCAGCGCTGCGCCCGGCTCGGCGGCCACGGTCTCCGCCTCCTCCGCCCCCGGTGCCGCGTCGTCGTCGCCGGCCGCGTCCGGCTCCGGCACCGCCGCCTCCGAGGGCGCCCAAGCCGCGTCCCTGCGCGTCGTGGACCCGTGGACCAAGGCCGTCGACGGCGCCATGACCGGCTCGTTCGGCACGCTCGAGAACGCGTCCGACGCCCCGCTCCACATCGTCTCCGTGACCTCGCCGTCCGCTCCCCGCGCGGAGCTGCACGAGATGGCCGACGGCCCGAACGGCCAGAAGGTCATGCGCGAGACCGAGGACGGCCTCACCGTGCCGGCCGGGGGCTCGCTGGAGCTCGTGCCCGGTGGTCGTCACGTCATGCTCATGGGCCTCACGGACCCCGTGGAGCCGGGCGAGGAGGTCGCCTACACGCTGGCCCTCGAGGACGGCTCCACGCTCGACGTGCGGTCTCTCGCCCGCCCGTTCACGGGGGCGAACGAGTCCTACCACGGCGGTGAGGCGGGGTCGGCGGCCCCCTCCTCCCTGGACCACTCGGGGATGGAGCACGGCACCTCCTCCGCCGCGGCACCGGGATCGGCCGGCCATGGAGACCACTGACCCCACCCGACGCGGGCTCCTCTTCGGCGCCGGAGCGCTCGGCGGGGGCATGCTCGGATCCGCCCTGGGGTTCGGCGCCGGCCACGCGGCCGGCGCCCCCGGGTCGGCGGCCCCCGCTCCGGGGACCCCGTCCGCCTCGCCCTCCGACGTCATGGGCGACACCGGCCTCGAGGGCGCCGAGCCCGGCTCCGGCTGGGCCGAGCCGGGCGGCGAGGCCGCGCGCGTCGCGGTCAGCTCGCCTGTGGGCACGGACACCGTGCCGTTCCACGGACCGCGCCAGGCCGGCGTCGACACCCCCGCCCAGACGCATGCCCTGTTCCTCGCGCTCGACCTCGAGCCGGGGACGGACCGTGAGCGGATCGGCCGACTGCTGCGCCTGCTGAGCGATGACGCCGCCCGCCTCACACAGGGGCGGGCGACCCTGGCCGACACCGAGCCCGAGCTCGCCGCCGCGCCCGCACGGCTGACGGTGACGTTCGGCTTCGGGCCGGAGCTGGTGCGGCGGGTGAAGCCGGCGGCCGTCCCGGAGTGGCTGGGGCCGCTGCCGGCCTTCCCCGAGATCGATCGGCTCGAGGCACGCTTCAGCGGCGGTGACCTGCTGCTGCAGATCTGCGGCGACGACCGCGTCTCGGTGGCGCACGCCCGCCGGATGCTCCTCAAGGTCGCGCGACCGTTCGCGGGGCTGCGCTGGTCGCAGGAGGGGTTCCGCTCCGCCCGCGGCGCGCACCCCACCGGCACCACGATGCGCAACCTCTTCGGCCAGGTGGACGGGACGGCGAACCCCGCCGCCGAGACGCCGCACCTCGACCGCGTGGTCTGGGGCGTCGGGGCCGAGCAGGTGGGCATCCGCCCGTGGATCACGGACGGCACGTCCCTGGTGCTGCGGCGGATCGACATGCTCATGGACACGTGGGACGAGCTGGACCGCCCGGCGAAGGAGAAGACGATCGGCCGCACCCTCGGCACGGGCGCCCCGCTCACCGGGGAGGCGGAGGGGGATGCGCCGGACTTCGCGGCGCTCGGCCCTGCCGGGTTCCCCGTCATCCCGGAGGACTCCCACCTGGCCCGCGCCCGGATGGACGTCCCCGAGTACGGGATGCTCCGGCGCGGCTACAACTACGACGACGGCCCGACCGGTGCCGGACTCCTCTTCGCCGCCTACCAGGCGGACGTGGAGCGGCAGTTCGTCCCGGTGCAGCGGCGGCTCGCCGAGTCCGACCGGCTCAACATCTGGACGCGCCCGGTCGGCTCCGCCGTGTTCGCGATCCCGCCCGGCTGCGCCGAGGGCGGCTTCGTGGGCGACGTCCTGTTCGCCTGATCCTCCGCCCCTGCTGATTGAATGGATCCCATGCCCTCCGCTCCCGCTTCCCCCGCCGACGCGCCCGCGTCGGCCGCACCGCGCTCCACGGATCCCAGGACCGTCGGCCGCGTCGGCGTGCCCGCGTGGGTGTGGCCCGTGGCCGCGGCCGTCGGCGTGCTCGCGCTCGTGCTGACCGCGTGGTTGACCGGCGTCTCCGCGGCCCGCGCGCTCTCGGACCCCGGCCCGATCACGCGGTGGGGCGTGCCGCTCGCGACGGCGGTCTCCCACACCGCCATGGCCCTCACCATCGGTGCGACCATCCTGGCGGCCGGGATCCTCCCCCCGCACGCGGCCGGCGCGGAACGGCGGCACCGCTCGGGCGCCCAGTGCCGTGTCGACGCCGCCGCGGGGCCGCTGCCGGAGCACCCGGCCTTCGCGCGGGTGATGCAGGTGGCCGCGTGGGCGGCGGGGACGTGGACGGTGGCGGCGCTCGCCGTCGGGATCCTCTCCTACTCGGACCTGGCCGGCATCCCGGTGACCGCGGGGCAGGGGTTCACGGACGGGCTCCTGGCCTACGCGGCCTCCATCTCCGTGGGCCGCGCGTGGTTCTGGGTCACGGTGATCGCCGCCGTGGTGACCACCCTCGTGATCGCGGTGCGTTCCCACTCCGGGCTGTTCTGGACCGGCATCCTCGCGATGCTGGCGATCGTCCCGCTCGCGCTGATCGGCCACGCGGCCGGCGGCGACGACCACTACGGCGCCGTGAACTCGATCGGCCTGCACCTGATCGGCGTCGTCACGTGGGTGGGCGGCCTGCTCGCCCTCGCCGCGATCTCGAGCACGCTGACCGGGCCGAACGGGGCGCAGGGCCACGGCGCGAGCACCCGCCGCCAAGGCCCCGCGCCCCTGCTGCACACCGTGGTCTCCCGCTACTCCCTCCTCGCCGGGCTGGGCCTGGCGACCGTGGTGCTGTCCGGCATCGTGAACGCCGCGCTGCGCATGGAGCACCTCTCCCAGCTGGCCAGCCCGTACGGCCTCGTCGTCGTCGCCAAGGCCGTGGCCGCCGTGGTGCTCGGCGCCATCGGGCTCGTGCACCGGCGCAGCATCATCCCCCGCCTGGGCGCGGACGGGGAGGCGGAGAGCCCGGCCGCGGCCCGCCGACTGCTGTGGCAGCTGATCGCGGTGGAGGCGGTGATCATGGCGGCCGTCATGGGCGTCTCCGCCGTCCTCGCCCGCACCGCGCCGCCCAAGCCGGAGGAGCTGGCCCCGGACGCCACCCCGGCCCGCATCCTCACCGGGTACGAGATGCCCCCCGAGCTCACGCCCGAGCGCTGGTTCACCCTGTGGCGCGTCGACTGGCTGTGGGTGGCCATCATCGCGTTCCTGGCCGTGTGGTACGTCCGCTCCACCCTCCAGCTGCACCGGCGCGGCGACCGCTGGCCCGTGCTGCGCACCCTCTCCTGGCTCACGGGCCTCGCCGTGCTCCTGTGGGCGACGTCCGGCGCTCCCGCGGTGTACGGCATGGTGCTGTTCAGCGCGCACATGGTGGGCCACATGACGCTGACCATGATCGTGCCCCTGTTCCTCGTGATGGGCGCCCCCATCACGCTCGCGCTGCGCGCCCTGCCCTCGCGCACGGACGGCACGCGCGGGCCGCGCGAGTGGATCCTGTGGATCGTGCACTCGCCGTGGGGCCGGTTCATCACGAACCCGATCGTGGCGGGGGTGAACTTCGCCGGGTCGATCCTCGTCTTCTACTACACGGACTTCTTCCGGTTCGCCCTCGAGGAGCACGTGGGGCACGAGTTCATGAACGTGCACTTCCTTCTCACCGGGTTCATCTTCGCCCTGGTCATGGTGGGCTCGGACCCGCTGCCCGACCGCCCGGCGTACCCGCTGCGCCTCGTGCTGCTGCTGGCCACCATGGTGTTCCACGCGTTCATCGGCGTGGCCATGACCTCCTCCACGGGCCTGCTCCAGGCCTCGTGGTTCGGCAACCTCGGCCGGGACTGGGGTCCGCCCGCCCTCGAGGACCAGCGCATCGGCGGCGGCATCATGTGGGGCATCGGCGAGTTCCCCACCGTGGCCATGGCCGTGACCGTGGCGGTGCTCTGGTACCGCAGCGACACGAAGAACGCCGTGCGCCTGGACCGCAAGGCCGACCGGGACGGCGACGCCGAGCTGAACGCGTGGAACGCCATGTACGCGAACCTGAACCACGCGCCGGCCCCGGCGCACGGGTCACCCTCCGTGGGAGCCCCGCCCGTCCGCGCGTCCGCCGCCGAGACCCCCGCCGCCGAGAGCGCCGGCGCGGCGAGCCCCGCCGACCACCTCCAGGAGCCCCAGCATGGCCGCTGACCCGCGTCCCCACCGTCCCTCGTCCCGGGCCCCGCGGCGCCGCGGCCTCGCCGGGATCGCGGCGGCGTCCGCGCTCGTCCTCGCGGGCTGCGGCGCCGGCGACGCCGGCGACGGGGGCGACGCGGGCGCCGGTCCGTCCCCCGGCGCGTCCGTGCCCGCTGCCGAGGCCAGCTCCGCCGCCGCCGGGCTGGACGTGGGGGACCGGCCGGACCAGCGCATGGCCGAGGCCGCCGCGCTGCGGGCCGCGACCTTCGGCTTCATCCGGCAGCAGGCCGCCTCGGAGCAGGAGATCGCCGCGGCGCGCGAGGACAGCCGCCAGCGGCAGGCCGACGGCGGCCGCACCACGGTGGAGCCCGCCTCCTGCAAGCCGCCCCTCGCGGCTCTCGACTTCTCGCCGATCCTGCTCGACCAGGAGGAGGTGACGCGCGTCGACGTGGGCGCGGACTCCTTCTCCGGCACCGGAACGGTGGAGGTGGCCACGCTCGACGGCCCGGGGCGCCAGCAGGTGGAGCAGCATCTGCAGACCGCGAACAGCCTGCTGGCCGACTGCCGGCAGATGGACGTGACGGTGCGCGAGGGCGGCGGCACCGAGGACTACCGACTCCTCACCCGGCCCGCCGAGCTCTCGGACGGCTCGCCTGCCCAGTCCGGCCTCGTGTGGCAGCGCTCGCTGGCCTCGGAGGAGTCCCCGCAGCTGACCGCGCAGGTGCTCACCGCCGTCGCCGGCGACCACGTGGTGATGGTGTCCTTCTCGGGGCAGGACCAGGCCGGGGAGCGGCAGTTCACCCTGATGGCCGAGGAGATCCTGGCCGCGGCGCTGCGCGCGGGCTGACCGCCGCGCTCTCGGGCAGCGAGGTGCGGCCGGCCGGGCGGCCGCGGTGGCCGGAGCCGCCGCGGCCCGCGGCCCCGGCTTTGCGACGCGGCATGTCGTGACCCGCGGGGCGGGGGACCACAATGGACGCCATGACGTCGCAGAATGCCGCCTCGCCCACCCTCCCCGTGCCGCGCACGAGCGCCCGCGTGCGGGCCTCCGAGCTCGTGGGCCGCGGCTGGCTCAACACCGGCGGGGAGACCGTCACCCTCGCGGACCTGCGCGGCAAGATCGTGATCCTCGACTTCTGGACGTTCTGCTGCATCAACTGCCTCCACGTGCTGGACGAGCTGCGCCCCCTGGAGGAGGAGTTCTCGGACGTGGTGGTGACCGTGGGCGTGCACTCGCCCAAGTTCGAGCACGAGGCGGACCCGGCGGCGCTCGCGGCCGCCGTCGAGCGCTACGCGATCGCCCACCCCGTGCTGGACGACCCCGAGCTGACCACGTGGCAGGCCTACTCGGCGCGCGCGTGGCCCACCCTCGTGGTGGTGGACCCCGAGGGGTGCATCGCCGCCACCCTCTCCGGTGAGGGCCACGTGGCGGGCCTGCACTCCCTCGTGCAGGAGCTCGTGGCGGAGCACGAGGCCAAGGGCACCCTGCACCGGGGCAGCGGGCCGTACGTGCCGCCGGCCCCGGTGGCGCGGGACCTGAAGTTCCCCGGCAAGGCCGTCTCGCTCGGCGGGCGCGGCTCGCAGCCGGGCGCGTTCCTCGTGGCGGACACGGGACACCACCGGATCGTCGAGGTCGCCGAGGACCTCACCACCGTGCTGCGCGCGTGGGGCGGCGGGGACCCGGCGCAGGCCTCGGCGGAGGCGGCCGGGCTCGCCCTCCCGACGCCGGGCACGCGCGGGCACCGCGACGGCGGCCCGGAGACCGCCCTCTTCAACGAGCCCAACGGCCTGCTCGTGCTGCCCGAGGACGTGGCGGCCCGGCTCGGGTGCGACGTGCTGGTGGCCGACACCGTGAACCACCGCCTGCGCGGTCTCTCGCTCACCACGGGCGAGGTCACCACCCTGGCCGGCAACGGCGTGCAGCGCCTGATCGACTCCGAGCGGGCCAAGGCCGCGGCCGGCGCCGACGGGGCGGACCCCGCGGACGGCCCCGCCGTCGACCTGGGCGTGATCGAGGCGGACCCGCTGACCGTCTCCCTCTCCTCGCCGTGGGACCTCGCGTGGGACGGCGCGGCCGGGCGCGTGGTCGTGGCGATGGCCGGCACGCACCAGCTCTTCTCCTTCGACCCCGAGGCGCGTCGCCTCGCGGTCTTCGCGGGCACCGGCCTCGAGGGTCTCACCGACGGCGCCGCCGCCACCGCGTGGTTCGCGCAGACCTCCGGCCTCTCCTACGGCCCGGACGCCACCCTGTGGGCCGCCGACTCCGAGACCTCCGCGATCCGCTGGGTGCGCGAGGCGGACGGGGAGCGCACGGTGGGCACCGCCGTCGGGACGGGCCTGTTCGACTTCGGCTTCGTGGACGGCGAGGCCGCCCAGGCCCGGCTCCAGCACCCGCTCGGGGTGACCGCGCTGCCGGACGGCTCCGTGCTCGTGGCGGACACGTACAACGGGGCGATCCGCCGGTACGCGCCCGCCGGCGAGGACGCCGCCGGCCGCCCGACGCCGGCCGTGGTCTCCACCCTGGCGCGGGGTCTCCAGGAGCCCTCCGACGTGCTCGTGGAGGAGGACGCGGAGGGGAACGCGAGCGCGATCGTCGTCGTGGAGACCAACGCGCACCGGCTCGTGCGGATCGGCGTGCCCGAGGAGTACCTGAGCGTGGACGAGGGCGCGCGTCAGACGCAGCGGCCCCGCACGCCGATGGTGGCGGGCGAGGTGACCCTGGGGATCGGCTTCGCGGCGCCCTCCGGGCAGAAGCTCGACGACCGCTGGGGCGACCCCACGCAGCTCAAGGTCTCCTCCTCGCCGGAGGAGCTGCTCCTCGAGGGCGCGGGCACGTCCACGGGGCTGAGCCGCACGCTGCGCCTGAACCCGGACGTCCCCGAGGGCGTCCTGCACATCACCGCGCGCGCCGCGGCGTGCGACGGCGAGAAGGGCCAGCCGATCCCGGACCACGCGGCCTGCCACCTGTACCAGCAGGACTGGGGGATCCCCGTGAGCGTGCACGCCCCCGGGCAGGCCCCGGAGGGTGCGGAGTCCCGCCTGGACCTGGACCTGCGCGGGATACACTGAGCCCGACGTCCCACCGCCGACCCGAAGGGTGCGCAGTCCCATGACCACGCTCATCGTCGCCTCGTCCCACCACGGCTCCACCCGCGAGATCGCCGAGCGCGTCGCCGAGGTGCTGCGGACCAGCCAGTCCGTGGAGACCGTCGTGGAGGATCCCGCCGGCGCCGGCGCCTGGCTGGACACCGCGGACGCCGTCATCGTCGCCGCGCCCGTGTACACCGGCTCCCTCGACGCGGAGGCCAAGCACTTCCTGGACTCTCGCCGCGCCGAGCTGTCCCTGCGCCCGCTGGTCATCCTGGCCTCCGGCGGCGCCCCGGAGCCGCTGCCCAAGGTCGCCGCGCAGCTCGAGACCTACGGTGCCCGGGACGTGGCCTACTTCCGCGGGGCCCTCGTGGAGGAGCGGCTCAGCTGGATCGAGCGCATGAAGCTGAAGGTCTCCAAGAACGAGCACTACGGCGACTTCCGCGACTGGGACGCCATCGAGCGCTGGGCCAAGTCCCTCACGCACCACGGCGTGCGCTGACCCCGCGGCGCCTCCACCGACGACGTCGGCCCGCCCCCTCCTGAAGGAGGGGGCGGGCCGACGTCGTCCCCGGCGCGGGTCAGCGGCCGAACAGCCCGCCCAGCAGCCCGCCGCCGCGGCGGCTGCGCGTGCCGAACACGCCGCGCACCACCTCGCGGCCCAGCTGTGTGCCGGCCGACTTCACGAAGTTGCCCATGGCCCTCTCGAACTCGCTGGGCTTCTCGGCCTCCCGCCGCGCGCGCTCGGCGGCCTTCTCCTCCTCGCGGCGCATCTTCTCGAGGTCGCCGAGGTCGACGCCGGAGACCACCGTGCCGCCGTCGGCGCGCCCGTCCGCCAGGCGGGCGTCCTCCCCGCGGGCGCTGCCGCCGGTGGCGGGAGCCTCCGCGGCCTCGGCCGCCAGCTTCTCCGCCGCGGACTCCCGGTCCACGGCCGTGCCGTACTCCGCCATGAGCGGGGAGGCCGCCACGATCGCCTGCATGGCCTCGGCCGCGGCGGGCTCCATGGCCGACTCGGGGGACCACATGCGGGTCAGCGCCACGGGCGTCGGGGCCCCGTCCGGATCCATCACCGTGACCACGGCCTCGCCGACCTTCGCGGAGGTGAGGACCTCGGCGAGGTCGTAGTCCGTCGTCGGGAAGGTCTGGACGGTCTGCTTGAGCGCCTTGGCGTCCTGCGGGGTGAAGGCGCGCAGCGCGTGCTGGACGCGGTTGGCCAGCTGGCCGAGCACCTCGGCGGGCACGTCCTGCGGCGTCTGGGTGACGAAGAACAGGCCCACGCCCTTCGAGCGGATGAGCCGCACGGTGGTCGTGATGGAGTCCAGGAACGCGTCCGAGGCGCCCTTGAAGATCAGGTGCGCCTCATCGAGGAAGAACACGAGCTTGGGCTTGTCCAGGTCGCCCGCCTCGGGGAGCTCGGCGAAGAGGTCGGCCAGCAGCCAGATCATGAAGGTGGAGAACAGCTGCGGCTTGGTGGCCAGGGTGGGCAGCTCGAGGGCCGAGATCACGCCGCGGCCGTCCGGGGCCACGCGCAGCAGCTCGGCGGTCTCGAACTCGGGCACGCCGAAGAAGCGGTCCATGCCCGCGGCCTCCAGGCCCGTGACCTCGCGCAGGATCACGTTGGCGGTGGCCTTCGCGACGCCGCCCAGGCCCTTGAGGTCGTCCTTGCCCTCGTCGCTGGTCAGGTGGGTGACCACGGCCTTGAGGTCCGTGAGGTCGTCCAGCGGCAGGTCACGCTCGTTCGCCCAGTGGACCATGAGCTGCAGGCAGGACTCCTGGGTCTCGTTGAGGTCCATCACGCGGGAGAGCAGCAGAGGGCCGAAGGCGTCCACGGTGGCGCGCACCGGCACCCCGACGCCGTCGCCGCCCAGGGCGAGGAACTCGACCGGGTAGGCGCGCGGCTCCCACGGCATGCCGGTGGCGGCGGTGCGCTCGGAGAGCTTGTCCGAGGCCGTCCCGGCGGTGGCCAGGCCGGAGAGGTCGCCCTTCACGTCCGCGAGGAACACGGGGACGCCGGCCTTCGAGAGCTGCTCGGCCATCATCTGCAGCGTCTTCGTCTTGCCCGTGCCGGTGGCGCCGGCCACGAGGCCGTGGCGGTTCATCATGCGCAGCGGCAGGCGCACGGGCACCTCGGGGTGCACCTCGCCGTCCACGACGGCGGCCCCCAGCGTGAGTGTGGGGTCCTCGAAGGTGTAGCCCTGGCGGATGGACTCGAGCAGGCCGTCGCCCGCGGTGTTCTCGCTCATGCGGCTCATCCTAGGGCGCACCCCGGCCGTGGCACGTGCGCCGCCGGCGGGCGGGCTCGGCACGGTCAGGCCAGCACGAGCGCCACACCGATCATCGCCGGGATCGCGACGACCGTGGTCACCAGGATGGTGTCCTTCGAGACGCGCAGGCCGGCGTCGTAGCGCACGGCGGAGACGTACACGTTCTGCGCCGTGGGCAGGGAGGCCAGCACGACGGCGACGAACACGTGCCGGGCGTCGAGCCCGAACACGAACTGGGCCAGCACCCAGGCCAGCAGCGGGTGGACGAGCAGCTTCACGGCCGAGGCGATCAGCACGTCCGCCCGACGGCCGCCGGCCCGGGCGAGCGGACGCGAGCCCACGAGCGACATGCCGAACGCGAGGAGCATGGCCGGGATGGACAGCCCGCCGATCAGCTCGACGGACTGCATGAGCGGCCCCGGAAGCGCCCAGCCGGTGACGGAGAAGAGCAGGCCGAGCATCGCGCCCCCGACCATGGGGTTGCGGGCGGTCTGGCCGAGCTGGGCGAGCGCCGCCCGTCCGGGGGAGCGGCGCACGGCCCGCCGGCCGGAGGCCCGCTCCTCGGCCTCCCGTGCCGTCGTGGCGTCCATGGCGGCCACGTACAGCGGCGTGTAGACCGCCAGCTGGAAGATGAGCGCCGGCGCGGCGAGGGCCGCGTCGCCGAGCACGTACGTGGCGATCGGGATGCCCAGATTGGCCGAGTTGACGAGGGACGAGCTCAGGGCGGCCATGACGCGCTCCGAGGGCGGCCGGCCCTGGAGCAGGGGCACCGTGACGGCCAGGTACACGCCCGCGGCGGCGAGCGCGGAGATCGCGGCCACCCACAGCTGGGGGCCCAGCACGGCGGCGACGTCCGCGCGGGAGAGGGTGACGAAGAGCAGGGCGGGGTTGCCCACGAAGAACGCGGTGCGCGAGAGCACCGTGCGGGCGTCCTCGCCGAGCACGCCCGTGCGCCCCACGAGGAAGCCGACGGCGATGATCACCCACACCACGGCGAAGCCGGAGAGGACCTGCTGCACGTCGGGCCTCCTTCCGGGGAGTCGCGGGGGACGGTGTCGTGAGACCAGGGCTCGCGCCGGGGCTGCCGGGGCCTCGCGGCGGGCCGCGCGCACACGGCCCGCACAGGGTACCCCGGGCGGGGCGCTCGAGACGGGTGCCGGCGTCGTGAGGGGCCGTGCGCACGAGGAAGGGGCCGGATCCTGGTGGATCCGGCCCCTTCGGTGGAGCGGGCGACGGGAATCGAACCCGCGTATCTTGCTTGGGAAGCAAGCGCTCTACCATTGAGCTACGCCCGCGCAACCGCTCGGCTCTCGCCTGCGGCGCGGACACCACCCTACACCAGCGCCCGCACTCAGGCCGTCGCGTGCCCCTGGCCTGCAGCGGCGGCCCGCTCCCTCGCCCGCTTCGCGCGGGATCGGCCGAAGCCGTCCGCGTAGCGGGCCAGCACGGGGCCTGCCACAGCGAGGAGGAGCACGTACGCCGTGGCGAACGCCGACACCTCGGGCGGCATGGACCCGGAGGCCACGGCCAGGCCCGCGATGACGATGGAGAACTCGCCGCGGATGGTCAGCGTGGCGCCCGCCCGCCAGCGGCCGGCGACGCCGATGCCCGCCGCGCGCGCCGCGAGGTAGCCCGTGGCCACCTTCGTGGCGGCCGTGACGACGGCGAGGGCGAGCGCGCCCAGCAGCACGGGCGGCAGGGCGCGCGGGTCCGTGTTCATCCCGAAGAGCACGAAGAAGAGGGCGGCGAAGAGGTCCCGCAGCGGCTCGAGCACGGAGCGGGCCTGCTTGGCCGCGGCCCCGGAGATCGCGATGCCCAACAGGAACGCGCCCACGCCGGCGGACACCTGGAGCGCCCCCGCGAGGCCGGCCACGAGCAGGGCGAGACCGAGGAGCTTGAGCAGGAACGCCTCCTGGTCCGGGGACTGGACGAGCCGGGAGATCTGCGGGCCGAACCGCAGGGCGGCGAGCAGGACCACGGTGACCACCACCAGGGCGACGCCCACCGCCGTGAGCCCGTCCATGAGGGCGCTGCCGGCCACGAGGGCCGTCATGAGCGGCAGGTAGACGGCCATGGCGAGGTCCTCGAACACGAGGATGGAGAGCATCACGGGGGTCTCGCGGTTGCCCACACGCCCCAGGTCGCCGAGCACCTTCGCGATGATGCCGGAGGAGGAGATGAACGTGATGCCGCCCAGCACCACCGCGCCCACGGCACCCCAGCCGAGCAGGAGGCCGGCGAGCGCGCCGGGGGTGACGTTGAGGACCACGTCGAGCACGCCGGCCTTCCAGGAGCCGCGCAGCCCCCCCACGAGCTCGCGGGCGGAGTACTCCAGGCCCAGCATGAGCAGGAGGAGCACCACGCCGATCTCGCTGGCCAGGTGGCTGAACTCGGCGATCGGCTCCATGGGGCCGTGCACCACCCCGGCCTCGTCCGCGGTGGGGAACAGCAGCCCGGCGACGCCGATGAGCAGCCCGCCGAGCAGGTAGAGCGGCACGGGGGACATGCCGATCCGCCCGGCCAGGCGCCCGAGCATGCCCAGCAGCAGCAGGACCGCGCCGAGCTCGATGAGCGCGAGGACGGTGGTGTCCATGGGCGCTCCTCTCCGGGGTCGGCGTGCGCGGGGCGGGCCCCGTTCGGGGGCTCGTCCGGCGGGGCGGGTCAGGCGTCGAGCAGGCGTTCGGCCGTCCGGGTGCCCTCGCTCGTCCCCACGACGATCAGCAGGTCCCCGCCCTCGAGCAGGAAGTCGGGGCCGGGGGAGGGGTGGGTCTGCCCGGCCCGCACGACGGCGACGATGGACACGCCCGTGCGGGTGCGCATCTTCGTGGCGCCGAGCTCGGCGTCCGCGTAGGGGGAGTCAGCCGGGAGGATGAGCTGGCGCGTGGTGATGCCGGGCAGGTCCGCGTGCTCGCCCTCCAACTGGGAGACGAGCTGCGGCCCGGCCAGGAGCCCGCCGAGGCTCGCTGCCTCGCTCGAGGAGAGGGCGACGGCCGCGGCGCACGCGTCCGGGTCGTCCGCGTCGGCGAGGAAGAGGTCGGTGGTGCCGTCGCGGTGGATCACGACGCCGATCCGCCGGCCGTCCGCGAGGTCGAGCTCGCGGCGGACGCCGATGCCCGGCAGGGCGGTCTCGTGCATGCTCATGGCGCACACTGTAGCGCCGGATACACTGGCGTCGTGCTGCTCTCCGACCGCGACATCCGCGCCGAGCTCGAGGCCGGCCGGGTCGGCCTGGACCCGCTGGACCCCTCGATGGTCCAGCCTGCGTCCGTGGACGTCCGCCTGGACCGCTTCTTCCGCCTCTTCGACAACCACCGCTACGCGCACATCGACCCCGCGCAGGAGCAGGACGAGCTGACCCGCCTCGTGGAGACGGCCCCGGACGAGCCCTTCATCCTGCACCCGGGCGAGTTCGTGCTCGGTGCCACCTATGAGCAGGTCACGCTCCCCGACGACGTCGCCGCGCGCCTCGAGGGCAAGTCCTCGCTCGGGCGGCTGGGCCTGCTGACCCATTCGACCGCCGGGTTCATCGACCCCGGCTTCACGGGCCACGTCACGCTCGAGCTCTCCAACGTGGCCACCCTGCCCATCACGCTGTGGCCGGGCATGAAGATCGGCCAGCTGTGCTTCTTCCGCATGAGCTCCCCGGCGCAGACGCCGTACGGCGCGGGCGCCTACCAGAACCGGTACCAGGGACAGCGCGGCCCCACGGCCTCCCGCTCCTTCCAGAACTTCCACATCACCCGCATCGAGCGCTGAGATGGCCACGACGCCGGCCCCCGCCCCCGTCGCCCGGCGCGGCCAGGTCCTCGCGTGGGCGGCGTGGGACTGGGGCTCGGCCTCCTTCAACGCCGTCATGGTCACCTTCGTGTTCGGCACGTACCTGGCCTCGGACGCGTTCGGGGCGGACGAGCGGGGCACGGCGTGGCTCTCCGCCGCGATGGCGCTGGCGGGCGTGCTGATCGCCCTCACCGCGCCCGTGCTGGGCCGGCAGGCGGACGGCGCCGGCCGCCGTCGCCTGTGGCTGGGGCTCACCACCGCCGCGGTGATCGCGTGCACCGCGGCCTGCTTCTTCGTCACCCCGCACGAGTCCTCCCTGCTGCTGGGCGTCACCCTGATCGCGCTGGGCACCGTGTTCTTCGAGTTCGCCGAGGTGCAGATCAACGCGATCCTCGTGCAGATCTCCACGCCCGCCACGATCGGACGGGTCTCCGGCATCGGCTGGGGCGCGGGCTACCTCGGCGGGATCGTGCTGCTGCTGATCGTCTACCTCGGCTTCGTCTCCGGGGACGCCCACTGGTTCGGCGTGGGCGAGGACGAGGCGCTCAACATCCGCGTGGTCGCGCTCGTCGCCGCGGCATGGTTCCTCGTCTTCGCGGTCCCGGTGCTCGTCGTCGTCCCGGACCCGCCGCCGGCCCGTGCCGCGGACGGACGTCCGCGCCGGGAGACGATCCTCGGCTCGTACGCCGGGCTGGGCCGCACCCTGGCCCGCATGTGGCGCGAGGACCGCAACACGCTGCGGTTCCTCGTGGCCTCCGCGGTGTTCCGCGACGGCGTGGGCGCCGTGTTCGTGTACGGCGCGATCCTGGGCACCACGGTGTACGGGCTCGACCCCGCGGACGTCATCCTGTTCGCGATCGTGGCGAACGTGGTGGCCGCGCTCGGCGCCTTCGCGGGCGGGCGGCTCGACGACCGCATCGGCCCGCGCCGCGTGATCCTGGGCTCCCTCCTCGCCATGGTCCTCACGGCGGCGGCGCTGTTCCTCGCCTCGGGGACCACGGCGTTCTGGATCGGCGGCCTCGTGCTGTGCCTCTTCGTCGGCCCGGTCCAGTCCGCCTCGCGCGCGTTCCTCGGCCGCGTGACCACCCCGCGCACGGCGGGGGAGGTGTTCGGCCTCTACGCGACGACGGGCCGCGCCGTCGGGTTCATCACCCCGGCGCTCGTCTCCGTGGCCCTCGCCGTCCAGCCGGACAACCGCGCCGTGATCCCCGTGATCGGGATCGTGCTCGTGGCGGGCGCCGCCCTGTTCGCCGGGGTCGCGGAGCCGGGCGCGGCCGAGTCGGGCGCCGCGGCCCCCGCCGCCGACTGAGCCCGTCCCGCCCGACGCGGCCCGATCCCGTAAAGTGGCCACAGCCCTCCACCGCCCGTCTGCCCCGGGGATCCCATGCTGCTGAGCCTCATCGCACTGTTCGCCGTTGCGCTCTGTGCTCCCGCGATCTTCCGGTGGACGGGCCGGCAGGGCTTCTACCTCCTCGCCGCGGTCCCGGCCGCGGGATTCCTCTGGGTCCTCGCGCAGTTGCCGCACGTGCTCGCCCTGCAGGAGGCCCTCGACGCCGGCGCCCCCGCGCCCGCCGAGGCGGCGCACCTGGAGCGCACGGTGCCGTGGGTGCCCTACCTGGACATCGACCTGGCCTTCCGCCTGGACGCGCTCGCCGCCTTCATGTCGCTCATCGTGCTGGGCGTGGGCGCCCTCGTGCTCGCGTACTGCGCCCGCTACTTCGCCCCCGACGAGCGGCGCAGCGGCGTCTTCGGCGGGCAGCTGCTCGCGTTCGCGGGCGCGATGTTCGGCCTCGTCACCACGGACGACCTCATGGTGCTCTACACCTTCTGGGAGATCACCTCCGTCCTGTCCTTCCTGCTGATCGGCTACTCGGGCCACCGGATCTTCGCCCGCCGCTCCGCCATCCAGGCCCTGATCGTCACCACCTTCGGCGGCCTGGCCATGCTGGTGGGCCTCGTCATGCTCGCCCACCTCTCCGGCTCGTGGCGGGTCTCCGGCGTGCTGGCCGTGGCGCCGGCCCTCGTGGCGGACGCCGCGGTGCGCGGGATGCTGGAGGCCGCCGTCGCGCTCGTGCTGCTCGGTGCCCTCACCAAGTCGGCCCAGGCGCCGTTCCACTTCTGGCTGCCGGCCGCCATGGCCGCCCCGACCCCCGTGTCCGCGTACCTGCACGCGGCCGCCATGGTGAAGGCCGGCGTCTTCCTCGTGGCCCGCCTGGCACCCGCCTTCGCCACCCTCGTCTCCTGGCAGACGCTCGTGCTCGGCGTGGGCCTGGCCACCCTCCTCCTGGGCGGCTGGCGGGCGATGCGCCAGGACGACATCAAGCTCATCCTGGCCTACGGCACCGTCTCGCAGCTCGGCTTCCTCATGGTGGCCAACGGCCTGGGCACCCGCGACGCCGCGATGGCGGGCCTGGCGATGCTCCTGGCCCACGCGATCTTCAAGGCCCCGCTGTTCATGGTGGTGGGCGTGATCGACCACGAAGCCGGCACCCGCGACCTGCGCGAGCTCTCCGGCATCGGCCGCCGCCACCCCGTGCTGGCCGGCGTCGCCGTGCTGGCGGCGGCCTCCATGGCCGGCCTGCCGCCGCTGTTCGGCTTCGTGGCCAAGGAGTCCGTGCTGGAGACCCTGGCCGCCCACGGGGAGCACGGGGCCGGGGCCTGGGCCTGGGCCCCGTTCGTGCTCATGGCGGTCGGCTCCGTGCTCACGTTCGCGTACACGTGGCGGTTCGTGTGGGGCGCGTTCGGGCGGCGCGACCCACGGGACGCGAAGGAGCCCGGCGTCGGCGGGCCCCGCCCCGTCACCGAGTTCCACTCGCCCGTCACGGCGCTGCAGCTCGGACCCGCCGCCGTGCTCGCGGTGGCGTGCCTGGTCCTCGGGCTCGTGCCGGGCAGCGTGGCGCCGCTCGTGGAGGCGGCCACGCACGGACTGGCGCCGGCGTCGCCCGGTGAGAAGCCCGCGCACCTCGCACTGTGGCACGGCTTCACCCCGATCCTGGCGGTCTCGGCGGGCATCTGGGCTCTGGGCGCCCTGCTGGCGTGGACCCGCCGCCCCGTCCAGGCCCTCCAGGCCCGCCTGCAGTCCCCCGTGGACGCCGCCCGGACCTACGGCCGGCTCATCGGCGTCCTCGACGAGGTCGCCGTGTGGGTCACCGGCCGCACCCAGACCGGCTCGCTGCGCCGCTACCTGGCCATCATGTTCGCGTGCGCGTCCGTCCTGCCCCTGGGGTTCCTGCTCCTGCCGGTGGGGGACTCCGATCGCGTCCTGGCCACCTCGTTCCTCGACGCCCGGATCGTCCTCGCGGAGTCGCCGGCCCAGCTGGGCGTGGCGGTCCTGCTGTGCGTGGCGGCCGTGGCGACCGTCCGCGCCCACCGCCGCTTCATGGCGGTCATGCTCGTGTCCGTCACGGGCTACGGGGCGGCCGCCCTCTTCGCCATGCGCGGCGCCCCGGACCTGGCCATCACGCAGGTGCTCGTGGAGTCGGTCGTCCTCGTCACCCTCATCTTCGGCCTGCGCGTCCTCCCGCCGGAGTGGCTCGCCCGACGCGAGGGCAACCGCAGGCTGACCCGCCTGCTGCTGGCCCTGTCCTTCTCCGCGGTCATGGTGTGGGTCGCGGCCACGTCCCTGGCCGCCCGCACCGCGGAGCGGATCTCCGTGCCCATGCCGGACCTCGCCTACGAGTTCGGCTACGGCACCAACGCCGTCAACGTGACGCTGGTGGACATCCGCGCGTGGGACACGTGGGGGGAGATCACCGTGCTCGCCGCGGCCGCCACGGGCGTGGCCTCCCTCGTCTTCCTGCAGCACCGCGACGGCCCCGGCAAGGACATCGCCGACGTCCGCTCCGGGAGCGTGGGCGACTTCGGCGCCGACTCCGCTCTCGGCGCCCGGGAGCTCACCGTGGTCCGCGCCTTCGCGGTGGACGACACGAACAACCAGTGGCTCGTGGCGGGGCGCACCATGGCGCCCGAGCGGCGCTCGATCATCCTCGAGGTGGTCACGCGCTTCATGTTCCCGATCATGATGCTCATGTCCCTCTACCTCCTCCTGGCGGGGCACAACACCCCGGGCGGCGGCTTCGCCGGCGCCCTCCTGGCCGGGCTGGCGCTGACCCTGCGGTACCTCGCGGGGGGGCGGTTCGAGCTCCAGGAGGCCTCGCTGATCCCCGCCGGCGCGATGCTCGGCCTCGGCCTGGGCCTGGCCACGCTCGTCGGCATCGCCCCCGTCTTCTTCGGCGGCCAGATCCTGCAGTCCTACGCCCTCGAGCTCCACGGCCTGCCCCTGTTCGGGGACCACCTCAAGTTCGTCTCGGCCACCGCGTTCGACGTGGGCGTCTACCTCGTGGTGGTGGGCCTGGTCATGGACGTGCTGCGCTCCCTCGGCGGCGAGGTGGACCGGCGCGGAGAGGCGGCCCGCCGGGCCCGCCGCCGCGCCGCGGAGCGCCGCCGGCACCCCCGCCTGCCCACTCCGTCCACTCCGACCGGCCAGGAGGCCGCCCGATGACGACCGTGGACCTGGCCCTGCTGGCCGCGATGGGCGTGATGTTCACGTGCGGGATCTACCTCGTGCTGGAGCGCAACCTCACCCGCATCCTGCTGGGCATCATGCTCATCAACAACGCCGCGATCCTCCTGCTCTTCGCGAGCGCGGGCGGAGTGGGGCAGGCGCCCCTGCGGATCGAGGGCACGGACCCCCGGGCCTACGCGGACACCCTCCCGCAGGCCCTCATCCTCACCGCGATCGTCATCGGCTTCGCCACGAGCGCCTTCCTCACCGCCATGATCTACCGCTCCTGGCTCATCAGCCGCGAGGACCTGATCCAGGTGGACGCGGAGGACGTCAAGATCGCCAGCCAGCCCGCGTGGGACGTCGAGGACGACTCGGTGCTCGTGGAGGAGTCCTCCGAGTTCATCGACGACGCCGCGGACCCGAACGCGCACTACGAGCACGCGACCCCGGACGCGCCCCGCGCACCGGAGCGGCGGTCCGTCCGCCCGGCCGCGGCGGCACGCACCGCCCCGTCGGCACGGAAGCGTCGCGGCCGGCCCCAGGACCAGGAGGGCGAGCGCCCATGACGATCGGCTCCGTGCCCCTCACCGACCTCGCCCCGCTGGCCGTCATGCTGCCGGTGCTCGGGGCCGCCGTCACGTTCACCCTCGTGGGCCGGCCCCGGGCCCAGGTGAGCGTCACCGTCCTCGCGCTCTTCCTCACGCTCGTGCTGAACGCGGCCCTGCTCGCCGCGGTGTGGGAGGCGGGCGTGGCGGTGGTGGAGCTGGCCGGGTGGCCCGCACCGCTCGGCGTCGTGCTCGTGGTGGACCGGCTCTCCGCGCTGATGCTCCTCGTCTCCACGATCATCACCCTCGCGGTGCTCCTGTACGCCTCGGCGCAGGGCCTCATCAGCCGCGACGAGGGCGGGCCCGTCTCGATCTTCCACCCCACGTACCTGATCCTCGTGGCCGGCGTGTCCAACGCGTTCCTCGCCGGCGACCTCTTCAACCTCTACGTGGGCTTCGAGATCCTCCTGACCGCGTCCTACGTGCTGCTCACGCTCGGCGGCACGGCGCAGCGGATGCGCGCGGGCGTCACCTACGTGGTGGTCTCCGTCGTCTCCTCCGTGCTGTTCCTCATCGCGATCGCCATGATCTACGCGGCCACGGGGACGGTGAACATGGCGGACCTGGCGGTGAAGCTCGGCGAGCTGCCGAGCGACATGCAGATGGTGCTCCACGTGATGCTCCTCGTGGGCTTCGCGATCAAGGCCGCCGTGTTCCCCCTCTCCTTCTGGCTGCCGGACTCCTACCCCACGGCTCCGGCACCGGTCACCGCCGTGTTCGCGGGACTGCTCACCAAGGTCGGCGTGTACGCCATGATCCGCACGGAGACCCTCCTGTTCCCCGGGGAGCACGTGAACGATCTCCTGCTGGTGGTCGCGGGGCTCACCATGATCGTGGGCATCCTCGGGGCCCTCGCGCAGACGGACATCAAGCGCATCCTCTCCTTCATCCTGGTCTCCCACATCGGCTACATGGTCTTCGGCCTCGGGCTGGCCACCCAGCTGGGCCTGGCGGCGACCGTGTTCTACGTGGCGCACCACATCACGGTGCAGAGCGCGCTGTTCCTCGTCACCGGGCTCATCGAGAACCGGGCCGGCACGGCCAACATCGACCGCCTCGGCTCCCTGGCCCGCGTCTCCCCGCTCGTGGGCCTGCTCTTCCTTATCCCCGCCCTCAACCTGGGCGGCATCCCGCCGTTCTCCGGGTTCCTCGGCAAGGTGGGCCTGCTGCGCGGCGGCGTGGAGCAGGGCGCACCGCTCGCGTACACGCTCGTGATCGTCTCCGTCCTCGCCTCGCTCCTCACGCTGCTGGTCATGGTGCGCGTGTGGACCCGCGCGTTCTGGCGCAGGGTCGAGGACGTGGAGCATCCGCCGGCCCAGCTCGTGGCCGCGTACCAGCGCGTCCTCGAGCGGGGGGAGCGGCCCAAGCGCCTCAGCGCCGGCCTCGTCGTCCCCACCGCGGCGATCGTGGCCCTCAGCGTCGCGTTCACCGTGCTCGCGGGGCCCCTCTACGGCCTCGCGGACCGCGCCGCCACGGACATGCTGGAGCGCACGCCCTACATCGGCGCCGTGCTGGGCGAGGACGCCGCGGAGCGCGCCGCGGAGAGCCTGCGCAACGACCCGACGGAGGTGCACGATGCCCACCGCTGACCCTCGCCCGCCGGCACCGCGCACGGCGCCGTCGCGGGACCGGGAGCAGACCGCGGACCCGGCCGTTCCCGCGGGCCTGGGCTCCGCCCGCGCGGCGCCCCGGCCCGGCAGTCTCCGTGCCGTGCTGGGCCAGTGGCCCCTCGCCCTCGTCCTCACCCTGGTGTGGGGAGCACTGTGGCAGGACTTCGGCCTGCACGTGCTGCTGCCGGGACTCCTCTTCGCCGCGCTGGTGATCGTGGTGTTCCCCATGCCCGCGATCCCGTTCAGCCGCCGGTTCAGCCCCTGGCACGCGCTCGTGTTCACCGGCCGCTTCCTCGCGGACGTGGTGCGCTCCTCGCTCTCGGTGTCCGCCGTCGTGCTCACGCGGGGCAGGCGGGTGCACAGCTCGATCGTGGGCGTTCGGCTGCGCAGCCACGACGACCTCCTGATCACCCTCGTCAGCCACGCCCTGGCCCTGGTGCCCGGCTCGATCGTGCTGGACGTGGACCGCGCCGACGCCACCCTGTACCTGCACTGCCTGAACGTGACGACGGACGAGGAGATCGCCGCGGTCCGCGCCAAGGCCCTGCGCGTGGAGGCCGGGATCATCCAGGCGGTCGGCTCGCGCACGGACCTGGAGCTGCTGCGCCGCTTCCCCGACTCGGCGCCCCCGCGGGCCGAGATCGCGGGCAACCGGCGGCATCCCGCCTACGGGCCCGCGGCGGAGGAGGAGCGCGCATGATCGACCCGATGACCGTGGCCGCCTACGGGGGCGGCGCGATGCTCTTCGTGGGCGCCGTGGCCGCGCTGCACCGGATCGTGCGGGGCCCGTCCCTGCTGGACCGGGCGATCGCCATCGACGTGCTGCTCGTGGTGCTCTCCTCGGCCCTGGTCCTGGAGATGGCCGTGCACCGCCACACCCATGACATCGTCCTCGTGGTGCTGGCCGCCACGGTGGGCTTCGTGGGCTCGGTGACCGTGGCCCGCTTCGTGGAGGACCGCCGCCCGGAGCACATGCGGGAGGAGATCTCCCTCGTGCCCGGCACCACCGACATCCCGGGCTCGGAAGACGCGCCCGCCGAGGGGGGAGACCGATGACGGACCCGCTGCTGCTGCTGGACTGGCTGGCCGCCCTGCTGATCGTGGCCGGCGCCTTCTTCTCCCTGGTGGCCGGCGTGGGCCTGTTCGTGCTGCCCGACCTGCTCTCCCGCATGCACGCGGCCGCCAAGCCCCAGGTGCTGGGCCTGCTGCTCATGCTCCTGGGGCTCGCGGTGCTCTGGCGCTCGTGGGCGTGGGCGCCCATCCTGCTGCTGGCGTGGGTCGCCCAGATGGTGACGGCCCCCGTGGCCTCCCACCTGGTGGGGCGCACGGGCTACCGCACCAAGCACGCCCAGCACGGGCTGCTGCACCGCGACGACCTGGCCGCGGCGGCCCGCCGCGTGGAGGCCGCCGACGGCGGCGCCCCGCGGCGTCGCCCCCGCCGCCCGCCCGCGGCGCAGCGCGGCGAGGACGCGCCGCACGGCCCGGACCGCGGCGGGAGCCCGACGGGCTGAGCCCGTCGCGCGGGGTCTCAGACCTCGTTGGCGCCGCGGCGGGCGGTCTTCTCGGAGGCCTTGCGGATCGCGGTGCCCGCGCCGCGCTGTCCGGCCACCTTGATGAGCGCGGCCACGCCGGCGGAGATGAAGGCGAAGGAGAGCGCCTCCACGAGGGGCAGCGTCTCGTCCGCGGCGTCGTCCGGTGCGTCGTGCCCGGTGGCGAGCTTCCAGCCCCCGGCCACGAGGCGGGAGCCGATGACTCCGCCGGCCAGGGTGATGCCGGTGGAGAGGATCTTCTGGGCGATGGTGTTCATGGTGCGCCTTCCGTGGGGTGGGACCGGTCCGGGAGTCAGCCTAGCGCGGGGGGGATCAGGCGTCCGAGGTGACCGGGTCCCCGCTGACGTGGTGTCCCGGATCGCCGTCGGCGTCCAGCCAGGCCTGGAGCCGGGCCGTCAGGGTGGGGTCAACGGGCGTCTCGCGCCCGTCCACCGCGCGCACGGGGAGCACGCCCCGCACGGAGGAGGCGAGCCAGATCCCGTCCACGTCCTCGAGGTCCGCCGGGACGAGGGGGCCGTAGCCGAGGCGCCAGCCCGCGGCGTGCGCGGCCGCGAAGACCACCGCCTGGGAGGTGCCCGCCAGGATGCCCTTCTGCCGCAGGGGGGTGAGGAGGCGGCGCCGGCCGTCCGGATCGTGCCGCGCGATCAGCACGGTGGAGGTGGGACCTTCGAGGAGGAAGCCGTCCGAGCTCGTGAAGATCACGTCGTCCGCCCCGTGGGCGCGCGCGTGGCGCAGGGCGGCCATGTTCACGGCGTAGCTGAGGGTCTTCGCGCCCGTGAGCAGCCAGGGGGCGTGCTCGGGGGCGGTGGAGTCGATGCCGCGGTCCAGCAGGAGGACGCGGACGCCCGCGCGGCGCTCGGCCTCGTCGGGGGCGGGCACCGGGGTCAGGAGCACCCACGCGGTCGGGTGCGGCGCCGTGCCCGGCGCCGCCTCGGGGCCGCGCGTCGCGGTGAGCCGGACGGAGAGCCGCGCGCCGGGCGCGGGGCGGCTCGCCGCCTCGACGGCGCGCAGGCCGGCGTCGACGGCGGCCTCCCACGCGGCGGCGTCCGGCGCGGGCAGGCGCAGCGCCGTGGCAGAGGAGGCGAGCCGGCCGAGGTGGGCGCGCAGCTTGCGCATCCGCAGCGTCCCGGCCTCGTCCGCGACGGCGAGCGCGGTCTCGAACAGGCCGTCGCCCCGCGTGACGCCCTGGTCTGTGACGCGCAGGTGCGGCACGTCCGGGTCCGCGACCCGGGGACGGACGAGCCCGTGCGCATCCTGCTCGAGCAGGACGAGCACGGGCTCGTGGGCGGCAGGGACGAAGGGCGAGTCGGCGGGCATGGCCCCAGGATAGTGCCGGTCCCGCAGGCTCAGGCGCGGTGCAGGCCGCCCGACTCGGATCCGGCCCCGGTCGCAGCAGGGAGGCCCTCCGCGGCGTCGGCGGGACTGTGGGAGCTGCCGTGGCGCTCGAGCTGGGCGCCCTCCACGTCCACGTCCGGCATGATGCGCTCGAGCCACCTCGGCAGCCACCAGGCGGACTCGCCCAGCAGGTGCATCAGCGCGGGCATCAGCAGCAGGCGCACCACGAAGGCGTCCAGCAGCACGCCGAAGGCGAGGCCGAAGCCGATGGGCCGGATCATCGCGTCGTGGGAGAACACGAAGCCGCCGAAGACGGAGATCATGATGATCGCGGCGGCGATCACCACGGACCGGCCGGCGCGCAGGCCGCTCATCACGGCGCTGCGGGCCGGCTGGCCGTGGGCGTAGGCCTCACGCATGCCGGACGCGATGAACAGCTGGTAGTCCATGGCCAGGCCGAACAGCACGCCGATCATGATCGTCGGCAGGAAGCTCAGGACCGGGCCCGCATGGTGCACGTTGAACACCGAGCCCAACCAGCCCCACTGGTAGATGGCCACCACGCCGCCCATGGCCGCGAACACCGAGAGGACGAAGCCGCCGGTGGCGATCAGCGGGACCAGGATGGAGCGGAACACCAGGATCATGATGAGCAGGGACAGCCCCACCACCACGCCGAGGTAGAGCGGCAGGGCCGAGGCGAGCTTCTCCGAGACGTCGATCGCCCCGGAGGTCATGCCCGCCACCGCCAGGTTCGAGGCCTCGCCCGCGGGCTCCACCGTGCGCAGCTCGTGCACCAGGTCCTCGGTGGAGACCGCGTTGGGCCCCTCCTCGGGCAGCAGCTGCAGCATGCCCAGGGTGCGGTCCTCGTTGAAGCCCGCCGGCACCACCGCGCCGACGTGGTCCAGTGCCGAGAGCTGCTCGCCGACGGCGAGCTGGGCGTCCGTCGCCTGCTCCTCCGAGAGCCCCTCGGGCAGGTCCGTGGTCACCACGAGGGGGCCGTTGTAGCCCTCGCCGAACTTGTCGGCCATGAGCTCGTAGGAGACCTGGGCGTCGGAGCCGACCGGCTCGGACGCGCCGTCCGGCAGGCCCAGGCGCATCGAGAAGAAGGGGATGGAGACCGCCACGAGCAGGGCGATCGCGCCCAGGGTCGTGGCCACCGCGGCGGGGGTGGACATCTGCGGCGAGCGGTGCGCGCCTCGCACGGCATGGGCGGCCTCGGCGGGGTCGGCACCGGTGAGGGGGGCCGTGTGGGAGCCATCGCCCGACGGGGTGAGGGCCTCCAGGCGGGTGCGCTCCTTGCGGGAGAGCACGCGCGTGCCGGCCAGCGAGAGCAGCGCGGGCGTCAGGGTGATGGCCACGAGCACGGCCACGAGCACGCACGCGGCGCCGACGGTGCCCATCAGGCCGAGGAACGGGATGCCGGTGACGTTGAGCGCCACGAGCGCGATGATCACGGTGAGGCCGGCGAACACCACGGCGTTGCCGGACGTGCCGTTGGCCAGGGCGATGGACTCGCGCAGCGGGGTGCCGCGGCGCAGCTCCTGCCGGTGGCGGTTGACGATGAACAGCGCGTAGTCGATCCCGACCGCCAGGCCGAGCATGAGCCCCAGCACGGGGGTCACGGACATCATCTCCACGACGCCGGAGAAGGCGAGCGCGCCGGCGGCGCCCACCCCCACGCCCACGAGGGCGTTCACGAGCGGCAGACCCGCGCCCACGAAGGTGCCGAGCATGAGCACGAGCACGATCGCGGCGATCACGAGGCCCACGACCTCGCCCGGCCCCACGATCTGCGGGACGGTCTGGCTGAGCTGCTGGGAGGGCAGGACCCGCACCCCGTCGATGTCCGCCGCGGTCAGGACGCCCGTGATGGCCTTCTTGTCCTCCGCGGGCACGTCCATGGACGGCTGGTCGAAGGAGACGATCCCGACGGCGGTCGAGCCGTCCTCGGAGACGGCGCGGTAGCCCTCCACGAGGTCCACGGTGCGCTGGCCGCGCTCGGCCTGGGTGCGGGCGTCGGCGAGGTCCTGACGGCCCGTGGCGAGATCCTCCTCGGCCTGCTCCAGCTTCCGCTCGTTGGCCGCGATCTCCTCGCGGCCGGACTCGAGGTCAGCCCTGCCCTGCGCGAGCGTCTCGCGGCCCTCGTCGATCGTGGCCTGCTGCTTCTCGAACTCGGCGCGGGCGGCCTCGCGGGCCTGCTCGCGGCCGGCCTCGAGCTGGGCCTGACCCTCGGCGAGCTCCTTCTCGGACGCCTGCAGCCGGGCGCGGCCCTCGGCGAGCTGCTCACGGCCGGCGTCGACCTGCGCCTGTGCCGCGCTCAGCTGCTCGAGGCCGGACTGGACCTCCGCCTCGCGGGCCTTCAGCTCGGCGTTGGCGGCGTCGAGCTCGGCCTGGGCCCGCTCGATCCGGGCCGCGCCGGCGTCCAGCTCGGCCTGCTGCGCGGCGAACTGCCCAGTGACCTGCTCGGCAGGGACGCCGGCGGCCTCGCCCTGCGCGAGGGCCTGCTCGCGGGCGGCGTCCAGCCGGGCCTGGCCGGCCTCGAGCTGCGCCCGCTGCTCCTCGAGCTCGGCCTTGCCCTCCTCGTACTGGGCCCAGCCCTCGCCCAGCTGCTGACGGCCGGCGTCGAGCTTCTCGCGGTTCGCGTCGACCTCGGCCTGGCCGGCCTCCACCTTCGGCGCCTGCTCCTCGATCTGGGCCCGGCCCTGCTCGAGCCGGGCGCGGCCGTCCTCGAGCTTCTGCTCGGCCTCGCGCAGGGGCGCGGTGGCGTCCTCCGGCAGGGCGGCCAGGCCGCGCTCCTGGAAGTCGGTGCGCGCGGCGTCCAGCGTCGCCTGCCCCTCCTCGAGCTGCCGGGCCGACTCCTCGAGCTTCGCCTGCCCGTCCTCGGCCTGCTCCTTCGCCTCGGCGATCCGTGCCCGGCCGCCGTCGACCTGGCTGCGGCCGTCCGCGAGCCCCTGCTCGCCGTCGGCGATCTGCTGCCGACCGTCCTCGAGAGCGGTGCGGGCGTCCTCCTGCTGCCTCTGCACGTCGAAGGGGTCCACGACGTCGGCCACGGCCTGCTGGTCGCGGACCGTGCTCAGGAGCTGCTCGATCCGATCGCGCTGGTCCGGGGTGAACGCGGAGCCGTCCTCGGTGGCGAAGACCACCTGGCCGGTGCCGCGCGAGGCGTCGGGGAACTCCTCCTTGAGGCGGTCCGTGACCTGGGCCGTGGGGGTGCCCGGGATGGTGACGGCGGAGGAGAGGGTGCCGCCGAAGGCGAGGAAGCCGCCCACGGCGAGGGCCAGGGCGAGGGCCCAGGCGAGGATCACGATCATGGGTCGGCGAGCGGCGCCGAGGCCGAGCCGGTAGAGCAGCTTTGCCATGGGGCGGGGATCTCCAGGGAGCGAGAGGGGGCGTGAGGAGGCGGGGCAGAGGGCCGCCGCGTTGCGCTCAGCGTACAGGTAAGCGGAGCGCCGTGCTCCGTTCATCGTGATCGAGGGACTGTGCGATTGCTCTCCTCCGGCGGCCTGACCTCGCACGTCCGCAACAGGACGCCGCGTTCCCGTGAACCCGTCACTACACTCGTTCGGATGGAGGAGAGCAGCGACGTGGCGGGCACCGCCGCGGCAGCACAGGAGACGTCTGACGACCCCACGGTCCCGGCCGCGCGCCGACGTGGCCGCCCCCGCAGCCAGGCGTCCCGGGAGGCGGTGCTGCGCGCCGCCGCCGAGCTCATGGAGCCCGCGGGCCAGGCGAAGCTCACCATGGAGGGCATCGCGGCCCGTGCGGGGGTGAGCAAGCAGACGGTCTACCGCTGGTGGAGGACGAAGGTGGACGTGCTCGTGGAGGCCGTCGGCGCCGGGTACCTGGACATCCCCCTGCCCCTGCCGCCGGACACCGGGGACCTGCGCGCGGACCTCGCCACGTGGCTGCGCGCGATGGCGGTGGAGATCGACGGCGGCGGCGCCACTCACCTCTCCCAGGCCCTGGTGGGCGCGATCGCCACGGCCGACAGCCAGAGCCAGCAGATCCACGGCGTGCTCGTGGCCCCGCTGCGGCACAGCCTCCACGAGCGGTTCCGCACCGCGGTGCTCGCGGAGGGCGTGGACCGGGAGATGCTGGCCGAGACCGTGGGGGCGCAGCTGATCATGCGCGTGCTGTTCGCCGAGCCGATCACCGAGGAGTGGATCGCCGCGCTCGTGGAGCTCGTGGCGCAGGAGCGGCTCCACGCGTGACGCCGAGGGGCCGGTCCGGTGGGCCCGGTCCACGGTTCAGGGGCCGATCGAGGTCCGCACGTCGGCCGCCCCGGCCGGGTCCTGCGCCGCGAGGTAGCGCTCCTCCTGCGCGGCCCAGCGCTCCCAGTGCGGCGCGTACGCGCCGCCGTCGCGGGCCAGGGCGCGCTCGCGGCGCCTCCGCTCGTCCAGCTCGAGCCAGACGCTCAGCGTGAGGTGGGGCCGGGCTGCGGCGCTCGTGGCGCCCACGCCCTCGCACACCACGACGTCGGCCGGCTCGAGCCGCTGGCCGGCCCCCGGGCGGGCGTGGTGCCAGTCCCAGGCCCGCCACCGCGCAGCACGGCCCGCGCCGAGGTCCCGCAGCGCCGTCACGTACGGCCCTGCGGGGTCGAGCACCGCCTCCAGGCCGTCCCATCCCGCGTAGAAGGACTCCACGTGCAGCACCGCCACGCGGGCGTACGGGGACAGATGCGCCGCGAGGGCGGCCGCGAGGGTGGTCTTGCCGGCGCCGGAGCGGCCGTCCACGCCGACGAGCACGGGGCCTGCCGGTGGTGCGGGGGAGGTCACGGTCCGTCCTCGGCGAGCGGGGCGATGCTCCGGGTGGCCGCGTCCACCACGCGCAGGGCGGTGGCGAGCTCGGCGTCGTCGAAGCCCTCGAGCGCGGCGGCGATGCGGCGGGCCATCGGGCCGAACGCCGCCGAGCCGTCCGCCGAGGCCGCGGGCGTGGGCTCCACGATGACGCGGCGTCCGTCCGTGGCCGAGCGGGCCCGGCGGGCGTGCCCCGAGGCGACGAGACGGTCGATCACGGAGGTCGTGGCAGCACGGGTGAGGTGCAGTCCGTGCCCGAGGTCCGTGGGGGTGGTCGCGAGGCCGCGGCTCGTGCGGCGCATGAGGATCGAGAGGGCGCGCAGGTCCGTGCGGTGCAGGCCGAGGGCGCGGCTCGCCTGGTCGGCGGCCCGGTCGGCCACCTCGGAGAAGGCGCGCAGGCTCGCCAGGAGGGCGAGGGGCTGCTCAGGGCGGTCGGCCGCGGGGGTGGTCACCCCCGGATCCTACCGGCGGGGTCGAATCGTTCGATGATCAAACCATCTTGCTAGGCTGTCCCGCGTGAGCAGCCTCCCCGACCTCTCTCCCTACCGGACCCCCGCCGCAGCGGCCCCCGACGCTCCCGGCCCCGAGCCGTCGCGCGCCGCGGGCGCCCCTGCCGCCGCCCCCGGCGCCCGTGACGAGCGGGCCGCCCGTCCGTCCCGGCTCCTGCGGATCGGCCTCGCGGTGGCGCTGGCGCTCGTGTGGTTCGCCGCGATGGGCCTCGGCGGCCCGACCTTCGGGAAGATCTCCGAGGTCTCCTCGAACGACCAGTCCACGTTCCTGCCCGCCACCGCCGAGTCGACGCTGGCCTCCGAGGCGGCCGCCGGCTTCCGGGACGGCTCGGCGGTCCCCGCGATCATCGTGGGGGAGGCCTCCACGTCAGATCCGGCCGTGGCCTTCCCCGCCCTCGCGGCGCTCGGGGAACGGCTCGGCGAGGTCGAGGGCGTCGAGCGCGTCGTCGGGCCGATCCCCAGCGAGGACGGCCAGGCCGTGCAGTTCCTCGCGCTGATCGGCACGGGCCAGGAGGCGCCGCGGGAGGCCGCCGACGTCGTCGAGGACCTCGAGGCCGTGCTCGCGGACCCGGGCGGCGTGCCCGCCGTGGCCGGCACGCCGGCCGCGGACGCGACCTGGCACGTGGGCGGCCCCGCGGGGCTCGCCTCCGAGCTCGGCGGCGCGTTCGCCGGGATCGACGGGCTGCTGCTGCTCGTGGCCCTCGTCGTGGTGTTCGTGATCCTGGTGGCCGTCTACCGCTCCGTGGTCCTGCCGATCCTGGTGCTGCTCACCTCGATGGGCGCGCTGTGCGCCGCGATCCTCGCGGTGTACTGGATGGCGCGCGCGGACTGGATCCAGCTCAACGGGCAGTCGCAGGGCATCCTGTCCATCCTCGTCATCGGCGCGACGACGGACTACTGCCTGCTCCTCGTGGCCCGCCATCGGGAGGAGCTGCTGCAGAGGGACGGCATCGGCCCAGCCCTGATGGCCGCCGTGCGCGGCTCGTTCGGGGCGATCACCGCCTCGGCGGCCACCGTCGCCGCGGCGCTGCTCATCCTGCTGGTCTCCGACCTCAACTCGAACCGATCGCTCGGCCCGATCGCCGCGTCCGGCATCGTCTTCGCGTGGCTCGCGGCGCTGACCCTGCTCCCGGCCCTGCTGCAGCTCATGGGCCGCGCGGCGTTCTGGCCCACCGTCCCCTCTCCCGAGAGCGCCCGCCGCCGTCGGGAGAAGCGGGCCGCCCGCGGCCGCGGGTTCGTCCAGCCCGAGGACCGCGACGGCGCGCCGATCGCCGGCCTCGAGGAGGACCACGGCGTGTGGACCCGGGTGGCCGCGCTCGTCGCCCGGAACGCGCGCCCCGTCTGGATCGCGACGGCGGCCGTCCTCCTCGCGCTCGCCGCCGGCGTCACGCAGCTGCAGGCCTCGGGCGTGGCCCAGACCGACGTGCTGCTCGGGCAGTCCGACGCGCGGGACGCGCAGGGCCTGCTCTCCCGCCACTTCGAGGCAGGCTCCGGCTCGCCCGCGGAGATCGTCGCGCCTGAGGCGCAGCGGGACCGCGTGCTGGAGATCGTGCGCGGGACCACGGGCGTCGCCTCGGCGGAGCTGGAGGCCGAGCAGTCCGCCGGACCCCCGGCGGGCACCCCTGCCGGTCCGCCCGCCGGTGCGGGACAGCCCGACGCCCCCGCGGAGCCGAAGGTCGTCGACGGCCGCGTCCTCGTCTCGGCGACGCTCGCGGACCCGGCCGACTCCCTCGAGGCCGAGCGCACCGTGGGCGCCCTGCGGGAGAGCCTGGCCGACGTCGAGGGCGAGGTGCTCGTGGGCGGGACGGCCGCGCAGGCCCTCGACGCCAACGAGACCGCCCAGCGGGACCTTCGCCTCGTCATCCCGCTCGTGCTGCTCGTGGTGCTGCTGATCCTGATGGCGCTGCTGCGATCCGTGGTGGCGCCCGTGCTGCTGGTGCTCGCCACGACGCTCAGCTTCGGCTCGGCGCTGGGCGTCTCCACCCTCGTGTTCCAGCACCTGATGGGCTTCGACGACGCCGACCCCACGGTGCCGCTCTACGGGTTCGTGTTCCTCGTGGCGCTGGGGATCGACTACACGATCTTCCTCATGACCCGCGCCCGCGAGGAGACCCCGCGCGTCGGCACCCGGGCGGGCGTGCTGCGCGCGCTCACCGTGACGGGCGGCGTGATCACCTCGGCCGGCGTCGTCCTGGCGGCCACGTTCGCCGCGCTCGCCGTCATCCCGCTCATGTTCATGGTGCAGCTGGCGTTCATCGTGGCGTTCGGCGTCCTGCTCGACACCCTCGTGGTGCGCTCGCTGCTGATCCCCGCCCTCGTGAGGGACATCGGCCCCCGCGTGTGGTGGCCGGCACGAGCCGCCTGAGGGGTGTGCCCCCGCACGCGGAGGGGCCCCGCCGGAACGGATCCGGCGGGGCCCTCGCGCTGCCGGCGCAGGCCGGGCAGGGATGCGTCACTTCTTGTCGGACTTCTTCTTCGCGGCCGAATTGTCCGAGGCCTTGGCGTCGGACTTCTTGGCGCTGGACTTCTTCGCTGCGGGGGCCTTCTCGGCGCCGGCCACGCGCGCGGCCGCCTGGGTCTCGCTCGCGGCACCGGAGTGGCGGAGCACGCCGTCGCCGGTGGTGAGGAACGAGCGCATGAACCACTGGAACAGCTCGAGCTCGCCCACCTGGGCGATCAGCATGTCCTCGGACACCGGGTCGAGGTCGCCCACGGTCTCGACGGCGGTGCGGTGGTCGGTGACGACGCCGTCGTACACCAGGTCGAGCGCGGCCAGGTGCTCGAGGGTGCTCGCGCGGCCCAGCGAGTAGTCGTCCCACGTGCGGTCCGCCACGAGGACGCCGGGGGTGCCGGCGGGGGAGACGCCCAGGGTCGCGATGCGCTCGGCGACGACGTCCACCATGGCGCGGACCTTCTCGATCTGCGGGTCGAGCATCTCGTGGACGCCGATGAAGCCCGGGCCCACCACGTTCCAGTGCGCGTGCTTCAGGGTGAGCTGGAGGTCGTTGAGGGCGTGCAGCCGGCCCTGCAGGACCTCGGCCACGCGGTGGCCGTCCTCCACGCGCAGGCCGGGAACGGTGTAGGCGGCGTCGTCGTTCTTCTTGGCGTTGGCCACGATGGTGCTCCTTCGTCTCGATCGGGCGGCGCCGGAGGGCGCCGCGTCGTCGCCTGAATCAACCACTCCGCGCGGGGGCGGCGCCAGCCCTGATCGCCCGCGGCAGGGCGAGGAGCCCCGTCCGACCTCCCCGGGAATGAATCCTCCGTGGAGCGCGTTGAACCGGACATCCGCAAAACATGAGTGAGGATGACTCACGTCCCTTGACACGCCGTCGCCGACGGTGGCAACCTGAGTCAGGAAGGCTCACGTCGGCCGGTTCGGACCCCCGGGTCCGGCCCAGGGCGACGCGGCCGCCTCATTCGCAGACAGGAAAGGACCCCCCCATGTCCCGTGCAGTCGGAATCGATCTGGGCACCACCAACTCCGTCGTCGCCGTCCTCGAGGGCGGCGACCCCGTCGTCATCGCGAACGCCGAGGGCGCCCGCACCACCCCCTCCGTCGTCGCGTTCTCCAAGGGCGGCGACGTCCTGGTCGGCGAGGTCGCCAAGCGCCAGGCCGTGAACAACCCGGACCGCACCTACGCGTCCGTCAAGCGCCACATGGGCACGGACTGGACCACCGAGGTGGACGGCAAGAAGTACACCCCGCAGGAGATCTCGGCCCGCACGCTGATGAAGCTCAAGCACGACGCCGAGGAGTACCTGGGTGAGAAGGTCACCGACGCGGTGATCACCGTCCCGGCGTACTTCAACGACGCCGAGCGCCAGGCCACCAAGGAGGCCGGCGAGATCGCGGGCCTGAACGTCAAGCGCATCATCAACGAGCCCACCGCGGCGGCCCTGGCCTACGGCCTCGAGAAGGGCAAGGAGGACGAGCTCATCCTCGTCTTCGACCTGGGCGGCGGCACCTTCGACGTGTCCCTGCTCGAGGTCGCCAAGGACGAGGATGACTTCGCCACCATCCAGGTGCGCGCCACCTCGGGCGACAACCGCCTCGGCGGCGACGACTGGGACCAGCGGATCGTGGACTGGCTGCTCCAGCAGGCCAAGTCCAAGGGCGCGGACCTGTCCAAGGACAAGATCGCCCTGCAGCGCCTGAAGGAGGCGGCGGAGCAGGCCAAGAAGGAGCTCTCCTCGGCCACCTCCACCAACATCTCGCTCCAGTACCTCTCCGTGACCCCCGAGGGCCCGGTGCACCTGGACGAGCACCTCTCCCGCGCCAAGTTCCAGGACCTCACCAAGGACCTGCTCGAGCGCACCCGCAAGCCCTTCAACGACGTGATCAAGGAGGCCGGCGTCAAGGTCTCCGACATCGACCACGTGGTCCTCGTGGGCGGCTCCACCCGCATGCCGGCCGTCTCCGAGCTCGTGAAGGAGCTCACGGGCGGCAAGGAGCCGAACAAGAGCGTGAACCCGGACGAGGTCGTCGCGATCGGCGCCTCCGTGCAGGCCGGCGTGCTCGCCGGCGAGCGCAAGGACGTCCTCCTGATCGACGTGACCCCCCTCTCGCTGGGCATCGAGACCAAGGGCGGCGTGATGGCCAAGCTCATCGAGCGCAACACGGCCATCCCCACGAAGCGCTCGGAGACCTTCACCACGGCCGAGGACAACCAGCCCTCCGTGTCCATCCAGGTCTTCCAGGGCGAGCGCGAGTTCACCCGGGACAACAAGGCCCTGGGCACCTTCGAGCTGACCGGCATCGCCCCGGCCCCCCGCGGCATGCCCCAGATCGAGGTCACCTTCGACATCGACGCGAACGGCATCGTGCACGTCTCCGCGAAGGACAAGGGCACCGGCACCGAGCAGTCGATGACCATCACGGGCGGCTCCTCGCTGTCCAAGGAGGACATCGACCGCATGGTCAAGGACGCCGAGGCCCACGCGGACGACGACAAGAAGCGTCGCGAGGCCGCCGAGCGCCGCAACCAGGCCGAGCAGTCCGCGTACTCCGTGGACAAGCTCCTGGCCGACAACGCGGACAAGCTGCCCGAGGACGTCAAGACCGAGGTCCAGGCCGACGTCGACGCCCTCAAGGCCGCCCTGGAGCAGCAGGACAACGACGACGAGGTCAAGGCCGCGTTCGAGAAGCTCCAGGCCTCCCAGGTGAAGATCGGCGAGGCGCTCTACGCCCAGCAGGGCTCCGAGCAGCAGGCCGACGCCGGCGCCGAGGCCCCCCAGGCCGAGGACGAGGACATCGTCGACGCCGAGGTCGTCGACGAGGACGACGAGAAGAAGAACTGACGCACCCGCGCCGTCGTCGGCGCCGGCGAGCCCTGCGGCCCGCCGGCCCGACGGGGCCCGCGACAGCACCGGTGGGCCGGTCACGGCGATCGCACGTCCGTGACCGGCCCACCGGCCTCTCACCCCAGACTTCCGGCGCGCACGGCGCGCCGCCGCAGCGAAAGGACCCACCATGAGCGAGAACACCGCCGACCGCCCGGACGACGACCGGACCCCGGGCGAGAAGGGCTCCGAGGAGCAGGCCTTCACGTTCCAGGATCGCCGCCGGATCGACCCGGAGACCGGCCGCCCGCGCGGCGAGGCCGCCCCCGACGCCGAGCCGCAGGACGCGCCGGTCCAGGACGAGGGCGACGCCTTGGCCCAGGCCGCGCGCATCCTCGACGACGCCGGGGCCGAGGCCGGCGCGGCGCCGTCCGGGTCCTCCCGCGAGGCCGAGCTGGAGACGGACCTGCGCCGCCTGCAGGCCGAGTACGTGAACTACAAGCGCCGCGTGGACCGCGACCGCGACCTCGCGAAGGACCAGGGCGTCCTGAAGGCCGTTCTGGCGCTGATCCCCGTGCTGGACGACCTCGACGCGGCGCGGTCCGCCGGCGACCTGGCCGAGGGCCCCTTCGCCAAGATCGCCGAGAAGCTCGACTCCGCCCTCGCGGGCCTCGGCGTGCAGCGCCACGACCAGGAGGAGCTGGCGGGCGTCGAGTTCGACCCCGCTCTCCACGAGGCCGTCATGCGCCAGCCGCACCCCGAGATCCCCGCCGACCACGTGGTGCAGGTGTTCCGCAACGGCTACGCACGGGACGGCCGCGTGCTGCGCGCCGCCCAGGTGATGGTGTCCGCCGGGGACGAGTGAGCCACGGCTGAACCGCACCGATCACCGCACCACGACGAACGAAGGGAGGCGCCATGGCCTCGCAGGATTGGATGGACAAGGACTTCTACGCGTCCCTCGGGGTGTCCAAGGACGCCTCCGAGGCCGACGTCAAGAAGGCCTACCGCAAGCTGGCCCGCACGCATCACCCGGACCAGAACCCCGGCGATGAGGCCGCGGAGAAGAAGTTCAAGGAGATCTCCGAGGCCTACGCGGTGCTCAGCGACCCCCAGGAGCGCCAGGAGTACGACGCCGTCCGTGCGATGGGCGGCGGCGCTCGCTTCACCGCCCCCGGCGGCGGGGCCGGCGGGGGCTTCGAGGACGTCTTCGGCGGGATGTTCGGCGGCGGCGCCGGACCCCGCGGCGCTCAGGCGGGCCCGGACCTGAACGACCTCTTCGGAGACATGTTCGGCGGGTTCGGCGGCCAGCCGGGCTTCGGGCCGGCCGGCGGCGGCTTCGGCCAGCAGCGGCCCGCCAAGGGTGCGGACCGCACCGCGACTACCACCATCTCCTTCCGGGGCTCGATCGAGGGCACGACGGTCTCCCTGCGGGCGGCCGACGGGGAGGTCGTGGACGTCAAGGTGCCCAAGGGCATCCGGGACGGCCAGAAGGTCCGTGTCCGCGGCAAGGGCTCGCCGGGCGCGGCGGGCCGCGGCGACCTGATCGTCACCGTGAAGGTGCGCGAGCACGAGTTCTTCCACCGCGACGGCGACACCCTCCGCATCACCGTGCCCGTCTCCTTCCCCGAGGCCGCGCTCGGCGCGACCATCGAGGTGCCCACCCTCGAGAGGACCGTGAAGGTCAAGGTCCCGGCGGGCTCCGCCTCGGGCAGGACCCTGCGCCTCAAGGGCCGCGGCGTCAAGACCTCGAAGGGCGCCGGGGACCTCCTGGTCGAGCTGCAGGTGGCCGTGCCCACCGAGCTCACCGACGAGGCGCGCGCCGCCGTCGAGGCCCTCGCCGCCGCCACCGCCGGCGACGATCCGAGGCGGGAGCTGGCCCGGAGGGCCGACTGGTGAGCGCCGGGCCCCGGCGCTCCGAGGCCGCCGACCGGGCCGCCCGCGACGCGCGGGAGCGCGGCGGCGAGTGGACCGCGCCCGTGTTCGTCATCTCCACCGCCGCGGAGATGACGAACATGCACCCGCAGACCCTGCGCCAGTACGACCGCCTCGGCCTCGTGGTGCCCCAGCGCCAGGGCGGGCGGCAGCGCCGCTACTCCCGCGCCGACGTCGAGCGCCTCCAGACCATCCAGGCGCTGAGCCGCGAGGGCGTCTCCCTCCAGGGGATCCGCCGGATCGTCGCCCTGCAGCGCGAGGTGGAGCAGCTGCAGGACACCGTGGTGGAGCTCGCCTCCCAGGTGGACCGACTGCACCAGGTCTCGCGGCTGGCCCGCGTGTTCACGGTGGGTGCCGCCGGTGACGTCTCGGCGCGCTACGCCGACCGCCGCTCGGGCGCCGGCCGCCCGGACGGCGTCGCCCCCGCGTCCGGAGCCGCGGAGCCGGGCACCCCGTCCGGCGCCGCGCGGCGCGGTGCGGCCGTGCGCGCCCTGCCCGCGGGCACCGCCCGTTCCCGCCGGATCCTCGCGTGGAACCCGCCGCAGGCCTGACGCCGCTGGCGTTCACGGCCCCGCAGCGCGCCGCCCGCCGGGAACGGCTGCGGGAGGACCTGGGCCAGAAGGACCGGCTCGACCCGCGGCGCCGCGCCGCGCTGGAGGGCCTCGCCCACGCGCTCGCCCCGGACTCCATGGACCGTGCCCTGCCGGCGCGAGAGCTGCTGGCCCACGACCTCGAGGGCCGCGGTGGGCCGACCGCCGCCGTGTGCGCCGGAGACCCCGCCACCGCCACCCATCTGACCTGGATGGTCTCCGGCATGGGCATCCGCCCGGACACCGCCCTGTGGGGCGCGGCGCACGAGGCCGCTCAGCTGGCCGCGGCCCAGCACGCGGCGGGGGCGCCCCGCCCCGTCGTCGTCGCGTGGCTGCGCTACCCCGCACCCGCGCCGTGGCGCGTGGTCCTCGACCGCCCCGCGCGGAAGGCCGGCCGGCAGCTCGCCGACGACGTCGCCGCGTGGTGGGCGCACCTGCACGCGTCGGGGCTGCGCGCCCGGGGCACCGCGGTGCACGGGGCCGTGGACGCCCACTCGTACGGCTCCCTCGTGGCGGGGCATGCCCTGCGAGAGCTCGACGAGCGGGGGCTCCTTCCGGCCGACCCTGCGGCCACCGATCCCACGCCCCACAGCGCGGAGCGCCCCGTCGAGACCCTCGTGGTGTCCGGGGCGGTGGGCCTGCCGCTCGCCCTCCTCTCGGGAGCCCGTGCGCTCGGCGCGGCCACCGGCCGGGTGTTCGAGGCCCGCGCGCCCGGAGACGTGCTCTCCCTCCTCGGCCGGGTCGGCGGGCTGCGGCAGGCCTGGCCCGGCGCCGTCGCCCTGCCCGTGGACCCCGTCCCGGGGATGGAGGGGGCCGCCGTGCGCGGCCACGACACCTCGCGCTGGACGCCTGCGGCCGGCGACGACGCGCCGCGGGGCTACCGCGATCCGGGCTCCGTGACGCTCGCGGCCGCCGCCCGCGTCACCGCGGGCCAGCCGCTCGGCCTTCAGCGCCTCCGGTAGGCGAGGTCGAAGACGAGCCGGCCGGCGCGCTGGGACTTGGCCTCGAAGCTCGTGACGGGGCGGCCCTCGAACCGCGGAGCCCACCCGCCCTCGTGGTCCACCGGGTCCTCCGCCTCGCTCGCGGCCACGGCCTCCCCGAGTCCCGCGCGCAGGGGGCGCTCCTCGGCGGCCGCGTCCTCCCATCCGGCCGGCAGCGGCTGCGCGCCCACCTCGAGCTCGCGGCCTTCGCGGCGCACGCGGGTCAGCGGGGAGTCCTCCCCGGACGCGCGGCCCGGGAAGAGGTTCTCGAACTCGGGGTGGGCCTCCAGGACCTCGCGCATCTGCACGGCGTACCCGGACCAGTCGGTGGCCAGGCGCAGCACGCCGCCGGGGGCGAGCACGCGGGCCACGCGGTCCGCGAAGGCGGGGGAGACGAGGCGGCGCTTGTGGTGGCGCTTCTTGTGCCACGGGTCCGGGAAGAACACCCACACCTCCCCCACGGAGCCGGGCTCGAGCAGCTGGTCCAGCAGCTCGGGGGCGTTGGCCTCCACGGCCCGCACGTTGGTGAGCCCGCGGTGCTCCACCTGCGCCATGAGCGCCGCGAGCCCCGGCACGTACACCTCCACCGAGAGCACGTTCCAGTCCGGCCGGTCCGCCGCGCCCTGGGCGGTGGACTCGCCCAGGCCCGAGCCGACGTCCACGAGCAGCGGGGCCTCCCGCCCGAACACGGCCCCCCAGTCCAGGTGGGCGTCCGGGGACACGGAGGTGGCCGCCCGGTGGCGGGGGACGTCCACGAGCACGGTGTCCGCGAGGCGGTCCCACACGGCCTGCTTGCCGGAGGTGAGGCGGGCGCCGCGGCGGACGAAGGAGACCGGCTCCGTGCGGTGCAGCGCGGGGTCCTTCGCGGTGTTGTGGTCGTGCGGGTGGGCCGCGTCGGCGGACGGGGCGGGGGCGGCGTCGGGGGCGGTGTGCTCAGTCATCCGCACGATCCTCCCACGGCGGCGCTCAGGGGTGCAGGCCGGAGCCCGTCGTGTGACCGGCGGCCACGCCCCCCGTGATGCGGTCCACGGTCACGAACGTGTAGCCCTCCGAGCGCAGGTGCGCGATGACGGCGGGGACGGCGTCCACGGTGGTGGAGTGGATGTCATGCATCAGCACGATCCCGCCCGGGCGGGCCCCCGCCTTCACGGCGGCGAGGGTCTGTGCGGGGCTGCGGTGCTCCCAGTCCCGGGTGTCCACGCTCCAGGTGACCGATCCCGCGCGGGGCAGCCCGCCGAGGGTGGCCAGCACCGACTCGTTCAGCGCCCCGTAGGGGGCGCGCACGGTGCTCGGGCTGACGCCGGCCGCGCGGACGGCGGCGTCCGTGGCCGCGATCTCCTGGCGCACCTGCCCGGCCGTCAGCGTCGTGAGGTTGGGGTGGGTGTAGCTGTGGTTGCCCACCTGGTGGCCCTCCGCCGCCATGCGGGCGATCATCGCGGGGTTGAGCTTCGCGCTCTGCCCCACCACGTAGAAGGTGGCCGGGACCTGCTCGGCGGAGAGGACGTCCAGGAGGCGGCCGGTGTGCCGGCCCGGGCCGTCGTCGAAGGTGAGGGCGATGCACCGGGTGACCGCGCAGTCCACCGGGGCCTGGCGCACGGGGCCGGCGGGCGCCGGGGCTGTGGAGGGCTGCGGCGCCGCCGAGGTGGAGCTCGCAGGGGCCGAGGCGCTCGGCGCCGAGGAGCCGGGGGCGGTCGCACTCGTGCCGGCGGACGCGCTCGGCGCGGCCGGGCGAGGGGAGGCGGGCTGCTGCACGGGCGCGGGGCGCACGTCCTGCGGTGCGATCCGCTCGACGGGGATCACGGGCTTCGGGGTGGCCACGGCGACCGGCGTGTCCTCGGGAGCGACGCCGGGCTTCGGACCGCCGAGGTCCTGTGCGGCGGGGACCACGCGGTCCTGCGCGACGACGGGTGCCGGGCGGTCCTGGGTGCGGGCGTCCGCACCGGGGCGCGTCGGCGACGCCGACGAGGCGGGTGCGGAGGCGTCCTGCCGTCCCTCGGCGGAGGAGCCGCGCTCGTCCTGGCCCTCGGCCGACCCGGCGGAGGAGGACTCGGCGGCACCGCGTGCGTCCTCGGCCTCCTCGGCATGCGTCGCGGCCGACGTCGACTCCTGGCCCGCGCCGGTGTCGTCCGACTGAGGGGCGGCGGCGGACGTGGACGGTGCGCTGCTGGTCATCGCGGAGGACGTGCTGCCGCCTGACGCGGACGGGGACGACGACGCGGACTCCGGGCTCGGGGTGTCGGTCGCAGGGCTCGTGGCGGCCGCGGAGTCCGCGGCGGCCTGGGGAGCGGGTGCGTCGCCTCCGTCGGGGCCGCCGCACGCCCCGAGGGCCAGGGTCAGTGCGAGGAGGGCGGCGCAGAGGCGCGGGCGGGACGTCGAGGTCATGGGCGGGCTCACACTCTTCGAGGATCAGCGCGCGAGGACGGGGCTCAGCGCGAGGGGAGGTCGGCCTCCCGGCCGACCTCCCCATCCTGCCAGGCCGGGGGCGATGCCTCCGGCCTCCCTCACGTCACGATGTGGACACGATCGTGGGCGACGTCTCGGCGGTCGCCGGGGCGGCGGAGTCCGCGGGCGCGTCGGACGCGCTCGGCTCGGGCAGCGGCGTCACGTCGGAGGTGGGCTCCGGCGGCAGCGTGGAGTCGGACGGCTCGGGGGTGCCGGGATCCGACGTCGGCGCGTCCGTGGGCGTGTCCGACGGCGTCGGGGAGCTCGACGTCGAGGGCTCGGGGGTGCCGGGTGCGCTCGTGGTGCCCGGTGTGGGCGCCGACGTCGGGCGCGTGGGGCCGGAGGGCGACGAGGGCACGTCGCTGCTCGGCGCGGGGGAGCTGCCCGGCTGCGTCGTCGGCGCAGAGGAGCCGCTCGGCGTGGTGCTCGTGGCGCCGGTGCCGGGTGTTCCTGTGGACGACGGGTCGGGGGCAGGGGCCGCCGAGGTCGGCTCGTCGGTGTCCGCGGGGGTGGGGTCCGGCCGGGTCGGCGCGGTCTCCGTGGGGTCGCTCGAGGTCTCCGCCGGCGGCCGGGGGGCCTCGCTCGTGGCGGGAAGCGGCGGGGGCACGGGCACGGCCGTGGTGGAGGGCGCCTCCGAGGAGCCCGCCGGGGAGGACGAGGCCTGCGGGAGGCGGACGGCGGCGGGCGTCCGAGCCGCGTCCTGGGCCGTGCGGCCCAGCTCGGAGAGCCAGGGCCGCACCGTCTCGGAGGGGATGCGGGCGGTGAGCACGCCTGCCGCGGCGGGTGCGAGCGCCGCCTGGTCGACCTCGAGGAGGGCGCTGCCGTCCGGCAGGAGCACCACCGCGTCCCAGATGCGGCGGTTCTCGGCCTGGTCCGGGGCCTCGACGGCGGAGGTCAGCCGCTCCTGCACGATGTCCGGGTCGTTCGCCATGCGGTCGCGCACCTCGGCGCGGAACGCGGTCCAGCCCTCGGCCGTGAAGAGGTCCGACGTGGCCAGCACGCGGTCCTCGCGGGCGGAGTACCAGCTGGCCTGGGAGGAGGACACGGACTCCGTCCCGCGCTTCTCGGTGGAGAGCAGGCGGACGGCGGCGATGTCCTGCCCCGCCACCGCGAGGCGCGGCTGCACCTCGAGGGAGGGGTCGGCGGAGAGGTCCGTGTCCCGCTGATAGGCCTCGACCTGGGCGCGCACGTCTGCGGCCATGGCGTCGGTCCAGGAGCGGGCGCCGGGCACCTCGAGCCAGGCGCCGTGGAACTCGGGGCTCTGCCCCTCGATCGCGGACATGGAGGCGCCGGGCACGAGCGCCAGGTCCAGGTCCGGGATGTCCAGCGTGAAGGGCGCCATGTCCATGGGCGGCAGCTCGGAGGCGCTCGCGGCGGTGGGGGCGGGAGCCCCGTAGGGGTCGTTCCCGCCGCATGCGGTGAGGGCGAACAGGGCCGCGGCGGCGAGGCCGAGGCCGGCCCGGCGTCGGGCGGCGAGGCGGGGAGTGGAGTGGGTCATGCAGATCACTTCCGGTGGTCGGTGGAGCTGAGGGCGGCGTCCATGCGGGCGGCGGCCTCGTCCGGGCTCGGGGCCCGGAAGTTCGGATCGCGGCGGCGGCGCAGGTCGCGCCGCACGCGCAGCAGGACCCAGACCACCAGGGCGAGGACGATGAGCGCCATCACCACGGTGGAGAACAGGTCCGCGTAGTCGGAGATCACGTGGTACTGGGCGCCCAGGACGTAGCCCCCGTAGATGAACAGGGCGTTCCAGAGCAGCGAGCCCAGGGCCGTGTAGAGGGTGAAGAGGCCGAGGTGCATGCGCTCGATGCCCGCCGGGATGGAGATGAGCGAGCGGAACACGGGGATCATGCGGCCGAGGAACACGGACCAGTACCCGAACCGGCCGAACCAGCGCTCGGTGCGCTCGACGTCCTCGATGTCCACCAGGGGCATCCAGTTCGCGATCCGGTACAGGCGGCGTCGTCCGAGCCACGCGCCGATCCCGTAGAGGGCGAGCGCGCCGACGACGGAGCCGAGGGTGGCCCACAGGAGGGCGGCGTGCGGGCTGAAGGCGCCTCCGGCGGCGGTGAAGCCGGCCAGGGGCAGGATCACCTCGGAGGGGATGGGCGGGAAGATGTTCTCCGCCAGCACGGCCACGCCCACGCCGACCGGGCCGATGGCCTCCATGATGCCGACCACGACGTTGCCGAGCCATCCGTAGTCCACGGCCCCCTCGGCGGGGGCGACGGCCAGGAGCGCGGGGGTGAGGGAGGAGAGCATGGGAGACATTCTCCCCCATCGGCGGGGAGAGGGGACCCGGACGGCGGGGGGAGGGGTTGGTAGGGTGAGCGTGCTGACCGCTCTATTCGACCGTTCGCGCCACATTCCCATCCCTGTGCCGCGGGCCCCACTGGAAGGAAGACTCCATGAGCATCGTCCAGATTCCGCTGCGCCTGGCCTCCGGCGCGTTCATCCTCAACTCCGGCCTCGGCAAGCGCCAGCTCTCCGACGAGCAGGCCGCCTACATCCGTGACATGGGCGCCAAGGGCGTGCCCGCGCTGGCCCAGCTCTCCCCGGCCCAGTTCAAGAACTTCATCGTGGCCTCCGAGGTCGGCGTGGGCGGCGCGCTGCTGCTGCCCCTCGTCCCGGGCTGGCTCGCCGGCGCCGCGCTGACCGCCTTCTCCGGCGGCCTGATGTCCATGTACCTGAACACCCCGGAGATGACCGAGGACGACGGCGTCCGCCCCTCGCAGGAGGGCACCTCCGTGGCCAAGGACGTGTTCCTGGTGGGCTCCGGCCTCGCCATCATGTCCGACTCCGTGGCCAACCGCCCCGGCAAGCGCCGCAAGGCAGCCAAGAAGCGCGCGAAGCGCATCGAGTCCGCCCGTGACGCCAAGGTCCAGGCCATCCGCGAGGCCAAGGACGAGAAGGTGGCCGCCATCTTCGCCGCGCGCGACGAGCAGACCGCCGCGCTGCGCGACGCCCGCGAGGAGCTGAAGAAGCTGCGCAAGAAGGCCTGATCCTTCCCGCACGCCGAGAACGAGGGCCCCGGGCCCGGACCGTCTGGTCCGGGCCCGGGGCCCTCGTCGCCGTGCCCGGTGCCTCAGCGGCCCCTCATCGTCAGAGGTCGATCTCGGTGGGGTGCAGCACGCGACGCAGGAAGTCCTGGGTGCGCGGCTGCTGCGGGTCGGCGATCACGGCGGAGGCGGGCCCGGACTCCACCACGACGCCGCCGTCCATGAACACCACCCGGTCCGCGACCTCGCGGGCGAAGCCCATCTCATGGGTCACCACGAGCATGGTCATGCCCTCGCGGGCGAGCTGGCGCATGATCGCCAGGACCTCGCCCACGGTCTCCGGGTCCAGCGCGGAGGTGGGCTCGTCGAAGAGCATGAGCTGCGGGTCCATGGCCAGGGCCCGGGCGATCGCCACGCGCTGCTGCTGGCCGCCGGAGAGCTGGTCCGGGTAGCGGGCCTCGAGCTCCGCCAGGCCCACGCGCGCGAGCTGGCGGCGCGCCACGGCCTCGGCCTCGGCCCTGTTCCGCTTGAGGACCTTGACCTGGGCCACGGTGCAGTTCTCCAGCACGGAGAGGTGGGGGAAGAGGTTGAACTGCTGGAACACCATGCCCACATGGCGGCGCAGGACGTCCAGGTCCACGTCCGGGTCCGTGACGTCGAACTCGCCGACCGTCACCGTGCCCGAGTCCGGTGTCTCGAGCAGGTTGACGCAGCGCAGCAGGGTGGACTTGCCCGAGCCCGAGGGGCCGATGAGGCACACCACCTCGCCCGGGCCCACCTCGAGGTCGATCCCGCGCAACACGTGGTTGCTCCCGTAGGACTTGTTCAGCCCCGCGATCCACACGCCCGCGGCGTCGACGGCGGGGCCGTCATCGGTGGGGGAGGCCGCCGTCACGGGCGTCGAGGGAGAGGACTCGGCGGCGGTCGGCGCGGCGGTGCGGGCGTCGTCGTGGGGGTACGGGTGGCTCATCTCAGCGCCCCTTCCGGGCAGAGCGGGACTCGAAGCGGCGCGCCAGCATCGAGAGCGGGACGGTGATCACGAGGTAGCACAGGCCCGCCACGAGGATCGGGGTCATGCCGGCGTCGAGGGCCGAGATGCCGTCGCGGCCGAACTTCGTGAGCTCGTACTCGTGGGCGGCCAGGCCGAGCACGTACACGAGGGAGGAGTCCTTCGTGAGGAGGATGACCTCGTTGGTGAGCGGCGGCAGCACGATCCGGAACGCCTGAGGGATGACGATGGTCACCATGGCGCGCCAGTGCGGCATGCCGAGCGAGCGGGCGGCCTCCATCTGGCCCTTCGGCACGGCCTGCAGGCCCGCGCGCAGGGTCTCCGCGATGTACGCGGCGGCCACCATGCCCAGGGCCAGCATGACGACGACGGGGATCGGCCAGGTGATCCCGAACGCGAAGGGGACGCCGTAGCCGAACGCCAGGAAGACGAGCAGGGCCGGCACGCCGCGGAAGAACTCGATGTACGCGGTGGCGAGCCAGCGGTAGGGGGCGAACGAGCTCATCCGCAACAGGGCCAGCAGGATGCCGCCCAGGAGGCCGACCACGAAGGCCGTCGCCGTGTAGAAGAGCGTGTTGCCCAGCCCGACGAGGATCACGTTGGGGAACAGGGGGGCCGCGGCGGCGAAGTTCAGGACGTTCTCGCCGATCGCCTGCCAGTCCATGGCCAGGGCGAGGGCCACCAGCGCGAGGACGAAGACGGAGGCCTGGATCGCCACGGAGCGGGTGCGACGCCGACGCGCGCGCCCCGGCGTCGGGGACGCCTCGCGGGCGGCGGTGGCCGGGACGGGGGTCTGCGTGCTCATCGGTAGTCCTCCTGGGCGAGGCCGAACCAGCGTTCCTGGAGCTCGGCGAGCGTGCCGTCGTTGCGCAGCGTGAGGAGCGCGCGGTTCACGGCGGAGCTGAGCTGCGCCTTCTGCGGGGAGACGGCCATGCCGAGCTGTTCGCCGGTGGGCAGGGACTCGACCACCTCGAAGCGGTCGTCGTCCTTGAGCGTGTACAGGAGAACGGACTGGTTGCCCAGCAGGGCGTCCACCGTGCCGGCCTGCAGCGCCTGGATCTGCACGCCGCCGTCCTCGAACTGGACGGGGCTCAGGCCGTTCTCCTGGGCGTACTCCTCGCCGGTGGTGGCGGCCTGCACGCCCACGCGCTTGCCCTGGGCCGACTCCACGGACGTGATGCCCGAGCCCTTCCGCGCCACGAGGACGAGGTCGTCGTCGAGGTAGGGGAGGGTGAAGGCCATGACGCGCTGGCGGGGCTCGGTGATGGAGATCGAGGACGTGTTCAGGTCGCAGCCGGTGAGCGAGGCGCCGGACTCGATGGCCTCGAAGGAGGAGTCGATCACGTTCAGCCCGAGCCCGAGCTCCTCCGCGACCGCCTCCACGAGGTCGATGTCATAGCCGGTGAGCTCGCCGTCCTGCTCGAACTCGAACGGCGGGTAGGGGATGTCCGAGCAGACCGTGAGCGTCCCCGGCGAGACGAGTCCGTACGTGGAGGACAGGTCGGCGTCGGAGACGACGCCGGCCGTTCCGGCGTCGCCGCCGATCACGGCGCAGCCGCTGAGGGCCAGGGCGCCGACGCCGAGCGTCAGCCCGCCGACCGCGCGGGATGGGGTGCGGAGCATGGGGGAGCCTTCCGGGGCGGGCCGTGGGGTGCAGGCCGTGTGAACTGGAGCACATCCTAGGCGTCCGGCGGGCCGAGGCCGCCTCCGTGTCGGTGTGTCACGCGGAGCCGCGGCCGCGCGGCTCAGGGACGACGACGTCCTCGCCCAGGTGCGCCTCGTCCCGGAGCGGCGAGGCGTGGAAGGGGCGGCCGGAGCTGAGGTCCTCGGGGCGGCGGCCCGGTGCCTCCACCGCGAACGGGTGGCCGGCCTCCGTGAGCATCCGCGTACGCTCGGCCGTCAGCGGCTCCCCGGAGAGGACCGCGGCGCACACGAGCGCGGCGAGCTGCTGGTCCCGCTCCTCCTGACGCTCCGCCAACTCGAGCACGCGGGTGTGGCGGGTGGCCAGCTGGATCTCCGCGGAGGCGTCCACCCCGACGGCGACCTGGCGGGCGCGCAGTCGCTCCGCGTCGTACGCGGCCCCCGCCACGAGGACCGTGCAGGCGGCCCAGGCGAGGCCGAGCACGCCGATCACGGAGTTGATCCGGCCCACGAGCTCGAACTGGCCGAAGGTGGCCGTGATCCAGCCGAGGGCGAGGGTGGCGCCGAAGAGCAGGCAGACCGTGATCACCGCGCCGGAGGAGAAGGGACGGTAGCGCGGGGAGCGGACGTTGGGGCCGAGCCGGTAGGCGAGGGTGACGGCCAGGGCCAGGATCGCGAGGATGACCGGCCACTTCCCGATGTTCCAGACCTGCACGGCCACCCGCGGCAGGCCGATGAGCTCCCCGAGGAGCTCGGCGAGGTCTCCGCCCAGGATCACGAGGCCGACGACCACGACGGTGCCGGCCAGGACCGCGAGGGTCTCGAGGAAGATGACGAGCCGGAAATGGGGGAGGAGGCGACCCTCCCGGGTGTCGTGGATGCGGTGCATCGCGCGGTGGAAGGCGGCCACGGCGCCGGACGCGGAGAAGACCGCGCCGAGCAGGCCCAGCGTGAAGGCGACGACGCTCGTGTTCGAGGCGTGGAGGGAGAGGAGCCACGCCTGCACGTCCTCCTGCGTGAGGGTGGGCCACAGGTCGGCCGCGAGCGTCGCGACGGTGCGCACGGTCTCCTCCTCCACGCCCAGCACCGACACGAGGGCGAGGAGGGCGACGCCCATGGGGAGCAGGGACAGCGCGCCGAAGAAGCTCATGGCGGCGGCCACGTCCCACACCTGGAGATCCATGAGGCGGTGGAAGGTGCGGCGGATGACGTAGAGGAGGGAGAGCCGCGGGTGCTCGTACGTGCGGGGATCGCGGAGCGCTGCGGTGGAGCCGGCCATGGGGTCAACGGTAGTGGGCGCCGGCGGGAATACAGCCTGGCTGCCCATGGTTGAGTTGATTAGACTCAACTTTGCCGGGGCGGTGGATCAGGCCTCCGCGCGGCGGTTGCCCAGACACCCCCGTCGTCGGGGAGGAAAGGAGCGAGGCACATGGATGCCAAGTTCACCACCAAGAGCCAGGAGGCGCTCTCGGCCGCGGCCGTGAACGCCTCCACCGCCGGAAATCCGCAGGTGGAGCCGGCCCATCTCCTCAAGGCCCTCATGGACCAGCGGGAGTCCGTCGCCGTCGCGGTGCTGAAGGCCGCGGGCGCGGACCCGGACGTCGTCTCCACGGCCGCGTCCTCCGCCATCCGCCGCCTGCCCTCCTCCAAGGGCTCCACCGTGGCGCAGGCACAGCTCTCCCGCGCCGGCCTGCAGGTGGTGCAGAACGCGCGCGCCGAGGCCGAGCAGCGTCAGGACGACTTCGTCTCCACCGAGCACCTGCTCCTCGGCCTGGCCGGGGACGCGGGCGAGGCCGGGGAGGCACTGCGCTCCGCCGGCGCCACCGCCGAGGCGCTCGCGGCTGCCCTCACCGCCGTCCGCGGGGACACCCGTGTGACCTCCCCGGATCCGGAGAACACCTTCCAGTCGCTGGAGAAGTTCGGCACGGACCTCACCGAGGTCGCCCGCTCGGGCAAGCTCGACCCCGTGATCGGCCGCGACTCGGAGATCCGCCGCCTCGTGCAGGTGCTCTCGCGCCGCACCAAGAACAACCCCGTGCTCATCGGCGAGCCGGGCGTCGGCAAGACCGCCGTCGTCGAGGGCCTGGCCCAGCGCATGGTGGCGGGCGACGTGCCCGAGTCGCTGCGCGGCAAGCAGCTCATCAGCCTGGACCTCGGCGCGATGATCGCGGGCGCGAAGTACCGCGGCGAGTTCGAGGAGCGGCTCAAGGCGGTGCTCGAGGAGATCAAGGCGTCGGACGGCCAGGTGGTCACGTTCATCGACGAGATCCACACCGTGGTGGGAGCGGGTGCCTCCGAGGGCGCCATGGACGCGGGCAACATGCTCAAGCCCATGCTGGCCCGCGGCGAGCTGCGCCTCATCGGCGCCACCACGCTGGACGAGTACCGCGAGAACATCGAGAAGGACCCCGCGCTGGAGCGCCGCTTCCAGCAGGTGTACGTGGGCGAGCCGTCCGTGGACGACTCGATCGCGATCCTGCGCGGCCTGAAGGAGCGCTACGAGGCGCACCACAAGGTGGCCATCGCGGACTCGGCGCTCGTGGCCGCCGCGACCCTCTCGGACCGCTACATCACGGGCCGCCAGCTGCCGGACAAGGCCATCGACCTCGTGGACGAGGCCGCCTCGCGCCTGCGCATGGAGATCGACTCGGCCCCCGTGGAGATCGACGTCCTGCGCCGCCAGGTGGACCGCATCACCATGGAGGAGCTCGCCCTCGACGGCGAGACCGATCCGGGCTCGGTGGAGCGCCTCGAGGGGCTGCGCGCCGAGAAGGCGGACCGCGAGGAAGAGCTGCGCGCCCTCACCGCCCGGTGGGAGGCCGAGAAGGCCTCGCTCAACGAGGCCGGCGACCTGCGCGCCAAGGTGGACGAGCTGCGCTCGCTCGCCGAGAAGGCCCAGCGCGACGGCGACCTCGCCGAGGCCTCGCGCCTGCTGTACGGCGAGATCCCGGCGCTGGAGAAGCAGCTCGAGGAGGCCGACCGCCGCGCCGAGGAGGCACCCGAGGACGAGGTCTCGCCGATGGTGTCCGAGCAGGTCACCGCGGACGACATCGCCGAGGTCATCTCCGCGTGGACCGGCATCCCCGCCGGGCGCATGCTGGCCTCCGAGTCGGAGAAGCTGCTCACCATGGAGGAGCACCTCGGGGAGCGGCTGATCGGGCAGAGGGCCGCCGTCGTCGCCGTCTCGGATGCGGTGCGCCGTGCCCGCGCCGGCATCTCGGACCCCAACCGCCCCACCGGCTCGTTCCTCTTCCTGGGCCCCACGGGCGTGGGCAAGACCGAGCTCGCCAAGGCGCTCGCGGAGTTCCTCTTCGACGACGAGCGCGCCATGGTGCGCATCGACATGTCCGAGTACTCGGAGAAGCACGCCGTGTCCCGCCTGGTCGGCGCCCCTCCCGGGTACGTCGGCTACGACGAGGGCGGCCAGCTCACCGAGGCCGTGCGGCGGCGCCCGTACTCCGTGGTGCTGCTGGACGAGGTGGAGAAGGCCCATCCCGAGGTCTTCGACATCCTGCTCCAGGTGCTCGACGACGGCCGCCTCACCGACGGCCAGGGCCGCACCGTGGACTTCCGCAACGTGATCCTGATCCTCACGTCCAACCTGGGCAGCCAGTTCCTGGTGGACCCGTCGATGCAGGAGCAGGCCCGCAAGGACGCCGTGATGAACGTGGTCCGCGGGGCGTTCAAGCCGGAGTTCCTCAACCGGCTGGACGAGGTCGTCCTGTTCGACGCGCTCGGCGTGGCCGAGCTCGCGAAGATCGTGGACCTGCAGGTGGACGCGATGCAGGAGCGGCTCACCGGCCGCCGCCTGAGCCTCGAGGTCACGGACGCGGCCCGCGAGTGGCTTGCCCTGACCGGGTTCGACCCGGCGTACGGCGCCCGCCCGCTGCGCCGTCTCGTGCAGCGGGAGATCGGCGACCGGCTGGCCCGCGGCCTGCTGGGCGGCACGATCGCGGACGGCGACACGGTGCTGGTGGACCGTGCCGAGGGCGCGGACGCCGACGGGCTGAGCGTGGAGGCGCACCGGGGCTGAACGGGGCGCGGGCGGGGGCGTGGCCTCCCGCCCGGGCCCCGCGGGCGAGTGCCCGACGTCGAGGTGGTGTTGTACCCTTGACTGCACGAACCATTTATTGACCAGTGAGAACCCGGCCGGCCTCTGAGCGCCGTCAGACCCGGGCACGAGAGATGCGAAGGGGGTCACGCTCATGGGGCGCGGCCGTCAGAAGGCGAAAGCCACCAAGCAGGCACGTGAGATGAAGTACTACACGCCTGGCACAGACCTCTCGGCACTGGAGCGGGAGCTCGCGGGCGGACGTACGCACGTCACTCCCGTCGCGCAGCCCGAGCCGGAGACGGAGGGCGACGACCTCTACGAGGATCCCTACGCCGACCTCTACGCCGACGAGGACGAGGACGACGCATCGCGCGTGCGATGACGTCACGATGACACCGGTGAGGCATCCCGCGCTCGACGGGCATCAGGCCGCGCTGCGGTCGATCGCCCGCGTCGTGGAGGACACCGCACCACCGCAGGACCCCGAGACCGCGTCTCGGGGTCTTCTGCGCCTGCTGCAGACCACGACGCCGCTCGTCATCACGGGCGCGGGCGTCTCCACGGACTCGGGGATCCCCGACTACCGCGGGCCGAACGGCTCGCTCCACCGGCACCGCCCGATGACCTTCCAGGAGTTCCGGGACGACCCCGCCGCGCGCCACCGCTACTGGGCGCGCTCCTTCGTGGGCTGGCGCCGGATGGATCAGGCGCAGCCCAACGAGGCGCACCGGATCCTGGCGCGCTGGGCGCAGCAGGGGCGGATCGCGGGCATCCTCACGCAGAACGTGGACGGGCTGCATGCCGCCGCCGGCCGCGAGGCGGGCGTGCCGGGGGAGCGGCTGATCGAGCTGCACGGCGACCTCGCGCGGGTGGCGTGCCTGACCTGCGGCGCCACCGAGTCCCGCCGCGCGCTGGATGTGCGGCTCGAGGCCGCGAATCCCGGCTACCTGGAGCGGGTGGCGATCGACCCGGCCGCGGTGAACCCGGACGGCGACGTGACGCTGGACGCCCGGTGGGTGGACGAGTTCGTGATGGTCGGCTGCCGGGCGTGCGGCTCCGTGGAGCTCAAGCCGGACGTCGTCTACTTCGGGGAGAACGTGCCCGTGGCCCGCAGGCGAGCGGCCGAGGAGATGGCCGACGCCGGCGGCGCGGTGCTCGCCGTCGGGACGTCCCTGGCGGTGATGAGCGGGTTCCGGTTCGTGCTGCGCGCCGAGCGTGCGGGGCACGAGGTGGGGCTGATCAACCGCGGGCCGACCCGCGCGGACGCCAAGGCGCAGTGGCGCTGGCGCGAGGGCGTGGCCGAGGCGCTGGCCTGGCTCGACGCCCGCCTCTGACCCGTCCGCCGGAGACGACACCCCTGAGACGAGCCCTGCGAGTAGCCTGACGGGCATGGACACCCGCGCCGCCGCCCCCCGCACCTCCCGGACCCTCTCGCCCTCCGTGGGCGGGCCCGTCTGGGCACGGGCGCTGATCTTCGCGATCCCGGCGATCTGGCTCGGATTGCTCACCGGCATCTCGCTGATCGAGGCGCCGTTGAAGTTCACCGCCCCGGGCATCACCATCCCGCTGGGCCTCGGCATCGGGCGCCGCGTGTTCTTCGCGATGAACATGGTGGAGATCGCGCTCGCGGCCGTGCTCGTGCTCTCCCTCGTCAAGGCCCTCGGGCGGCCGCGCGGCATCACGGCCGGGCCCGGCCGGCTGTGGCTCGCTGGCCTCGCGGCCACGGCGCTGCTCGCGATCAAGGTGATCGCCATCCGCCCGTTCCTCAACCGCCGCACGGACATGGTCCTCGCCGGCATCGACGACGGCGGATCGCTCTGGCACTACGCCTACGTCGCCGTGGACGGGATGCTCATCCTCACCGTCATCGCGATGATCGTGCTCGCGGCGCGCCACCTCCTGGCCCGGACGGACTGAGCCCCACACCCGGACGAGCCCCGCGTGGTCGCTGCTGTCTCACCGGGACAGCGGCACCGACGCAGGGCTCCTTGCGTGGGGCTGTGGGAATCAGCCCGCGTAGGCGCCGCGCATCAGGACCGCGCCGCCGTCGACGCCCTTGGCGCCCTGCACGTAGTCCTCGCCGGCGGCCTGCGCCTCGTCCGTGATCCGGCCGATCCGGCCCATCTCCCACGCGTCGATCCCGGCGTCCAGCAGGGCGGAGATCGCCTTGCCGGCCACCTCCTCGTCCACCACGGCCACCATGCCCACACCGAGGTTGAGCGTGCGCTCGAGGTCCGCCTGGGGCACCCGGCCCAGCTCGCCCACGAGGCGGAACACGGGGGGCAGCGCCCACGTGTCGCGCTCCACGGTGGCCATGAGGCCCTGGGGGAGCACCCGCGCGAGGTTGGCCGCGAGGCCGCCGCCGGTCACGTGGCTGAAGGCGCGCACGGGGAGGTCGGCGCCGCCGTCGTGCCCGTTGAGGCGGGTCACGAGGTCCAGGCACGCCCGCGTGTAGATGCGGGTGGGCTCGAGGAGCTCCTCGCCGAGGGTGCGGCCGAGCTCGGAGACCTCGCGGTCCAGCTGCCAGCCGGCCGCGTTCACCACGCGCCGCACCAGGGAGTAGCCGTTGGAGTGGATGCCGGAGGAGGCCATGGCGATCACCACGTCCCCGGACTGCACGCGCTCGGGGCCGAGCACCATGTCCGCCTCGACCACGCCCGTCGCCGCGCCGGCCACGTCGTACTCGTCCACGCCCAGCAGACCCGGGTGCTCGGCGGTCTCGCCGCCCACGAGCGCCGTGTCGGCCAGTCGGCAGCCCTCGGCCACGCCGCGCACGATGTCCGCGATGCGCTCGGGCACGACCTTGCCGCACGCGATGTAGTCGGTCATGAACAGCGGCGTGGCGCCGACCACCACGATGTCGTCCACCACCATGCCCACGAGGTCCTGGCCGATGGTGTCGTGCTTGTCGAGGGCCTGGGCGATGGCCACCTTCGTGCCGACGCCGTCCGTGGACGTGGCCAGCAGCGGCTTGCGGTAGGCGGTGAGCGCGGAGGCGTCCCACATGCCGGCGAAGCCGCCGACGCCCCCCAGCACCTCGGGCGTGTGGGTCGCCTTCACGGCGCCCTTCATGAGCTCGACGGCGCGGTCGCCCGCCTCCACGTCCACGCCGGCGGCGGCGTAGGTGATGGGGGCGGCGTCCTGCGCGGCGGGGGCGGTGTTCTGGGCGTCGGTCACAGCGGGGTCCTGTCCGTCTCGGTGAGGAGGGCTTCGTCGTCGGAGTCGGGGCCGGGCTCGCACCCGGTGGAGGCCACGGTGGTGGTGCCGGAGCCGTCTGCGTCCACCACCTCGGTGGCCTCGGCGGTGATCGGGCTGTCCTCGAGCACGGCCTTGCCGCGCTGCTTCTCGTCGGCCAGCTCGATGGGGTACGTGCCCGTGAAGCACGCGGTGCAGAGGCGCTCGCGCGGCTGCTCGGTGGCCTCGATCATGCCGTCCTCGCTGATGTAGGCCAGCGAGTCGGCGCCGATCGAGGAGGCGATCTCCGCCACGCCCGCGCCGTTGGCGATCAGCTCGGCGCGCGTGGCGAAGTCGATGCCGTAGAAGCACGGCCACTTCACGGGCGGGGAGGAGATCTTCACGTGCACCTCGGCGGCGCCGGCCTCCTTGAGCATCCGGACCACGGCGCGCTGCGTGTTGCCGCGCACGATCGAGTCGTCCACCACCACCACGCGCTTGCCCGAGACCACGGAGGACTGCACGTTGAGCTTGAGGCGGATGCCGAGCTGCCGCAGCGTCTGCGACGGCTGGATGAACGTGCGGCCCACGTAGGCGTTCTTCACGAAGCCCTGCCGGAACGGGATCCCGGACGCCTCCGCGTAGCCCACGGCGGCCGGCGTGCCGGACTCCGGCACGGGGATCACGACGTCGGCCTCCACCGGGTGCTCGAGGGCCAGCCGGCGGCCCATCTCCACGCGGGACTCGTACACGGAGCGGCCGTTGATCGCGGCGTCCGGGCGGGCGAGGTAGACGTACTCGAAGACGCAGCCGGCCGGGGTGGGGTCGGCGAAGCGGGTGGAGCGGATGCCGTCCGCGTCGATGGCGATCATCTCGCCCGGCTCCACCTCGCGGATGACGGAGGCGCCCACGGTGGCCAGGGCGGACTGCTCGGAGGCCACGACCCAGCCGCGCTCGAGGCGGCCGAGCACGAGCGGGCGGACGCCGTGCGGGTCGCGCGCGGCGTAGAGGGTGTGCTCGTCCATGAACACGAAGCAGTAGGCGCCGCGGATCTTCGGGAGCAGCTCGAGGGCGGTCTCCTCGAGGCTCTTGCCCTCCTCGCCGTGCAGCAGCGCGGTCACCAGGGCGGTGTCCGTGGTGTTGCCCTGCTTCATCTCGCCGTGGGTGTGCCGGCCCTCCGCGGCCTGGACCATGCGCAGCAGCTCGGCGGAGTTCACGAGGTTGCCGTTGTGCGCCAGGGCCACGGTGCCGTCGTCGGCGGTGGCCCCGAGGGTGGGCTGGGCGTTGGCCCACTTGTTCACGCCGGTGGTGGAGTAGCGGCAGTGGCCCACGGCCATCGAGCCGGTCAGCGCCGTGAGGGTGTTCTCGTCGAACACCTGGGACACCAGGCCCATGTCCTTGTACACGGCGATGCGCTTGCCGTCCGAGACGGCGATGCCGGCGGACTCCTGGCCGCGGTGCTGCAGCGCGTAGAGGCCGTAGTAGGTCAGCTTCGCGACCTCCTCGCCCGGCGCCCAGACGCCGAACACGCCGCATTCGTCCTGGGGGCCGGCGTCCTGGGGGTCGAGGGCGGCCGTGAGGCGGCCGTCGCCACGCTTCATGCGTGCGGAGATCACTGCTGGGGGGTCCTTTCGGCGGGGGCGGCCGGGTCCTCGGGGAGGGAGGTGCCGGATTCACGACGACGGAGCGCGTCCGCCTCGTGGCGGTTCAGGCTGACGTCCGCCTGCGCGGGGTCGTCCGTGCGCTCGAGCACCACGGTGCGGACGGTGGTGCGCGAGCGGCGGTCCATCAGCAGCCACGCCAGCAGACCGAGCAGCGCCGCCGCCACGAGGCACGCGAGCGCCATGTAGCCGAAGGTGGTGCCGAACGTCACGGGCTGGCCCGAGTACGGGTCCGCCACGGGGGTGGGGGAGGCGTGCACGACAGCCGTGATCGCGAGGGCGGCCAGCAGGCCCAGCACGCCGGCCAGGGTGAGCACCGCGGCCAGGCGGGGGGCGCGGCGGACGACGTACGGGTGCCGGTCGGAGGCCCCCGCGTGGGCGCGCGGGGAGACGGGGGTTGGCTCGGAGCCGGATGTCATGCGGGCCAGTCTATCGAGCGGGCGGACGGGGCACGTCGCGGCGATCTCGCCTCGCGGGTGACGTGGCGCACCGCGCGTCTCACGGCCGGATCAGCGGCAGGTGCCCGGCCAGGTCGGCGCGGACGCCCGAGGCGCGTACGGCCCCGCTCTCGACGGCGGCCCCCCACTCGGTCAGCCCTGTCGCCAGGGACAGCCATGTCACGGCGTCCATCTCCACCACGTTCGGCGGGGTGCCGCGCGTGTGCCGAGGCCCGGGCAGGCACTGGGCCACGCCGAACGGCGGCACCCGCACCTCCACCGAGTTCCCGGGCACGCGCGTGGCGAGCTCCTCCAGGGCGAAGCGGACCGCCATGGCGCGCGTCGAGCGCGGGAGGGCGGCCGCGGCGGCGGGGTCCTCGTCGTGCGCGCGGGCCCACGCGGTGAGCGCCGCGTGGCCCTCGACGACGGGCACGCGGCGGCGGGGGACGGAGCCGGCGGTCATCAGTCGAGCAGCTCGAGCACGGGCCGGGCCAGGCGGATGGAGCCGACCTGCTTCCCGCCGCCCTCGATCGGCGGCACGACGCGGGGCAGCACCGCGGTGAGGCGCTCGTGGTCCACGTGCTCGGGGGCGACGTGCGCCAGCAGGGCCAGCGCGACGAGCGTGCCAGCGCGGTCGCCGCCGTCGAGCGCCTTGACGGCCGCGGCGGTGCCGTCCGGGGCGCCCATCACGAGGACGCCGTCCGCACCGAGCTTGGCGATCAGTCCGAGCTCCTCCATGACCACGGTGTTCGCCCGGCCCGGCGCCTGCACGGCCCACGGGTGCTCGAGCATCGCGTTCGCCACGGAGGCCGCGTGCATCTCGGCGTCGCGGCGGCCGGGGGCGCCGGCCACCTTCCCGATGCCGCGTGCCAGCCCTGCCAGGGACACGACGGCGGCCGGGGCGCCGCATCCGTCCACGCCCACGTGGGCCACGGGCTCGCCGCAGTACTCCTCGATGACCCTGGTGACCTCCGCCTGGAGGGGGTGGTCCAGCTCGAGGTACGTGCCGACGTCGTGCCCCGAGGCGACGCACGCCGAGAGGAAGCCGGCGTGCTTGCCCGAGCAGTTGTAGGCCAGCGGTGTCTTGGCCGCGCGATGCTCCACGTCCGCCACCGCGCGCAGGATCTCGTCCGCGTCGGCCGGCCATGCCGGCGGGCACTGCAGGGCGTCCTCGCCCAGTCCGGCGGCCTCGAGCACGCCCTGCGCGACGTCCCGGTGGCGGGCGGTGCCGCGGTGCGAGCCGCACGCCAGGGCCAGCTGCTCGCCCTCCAGGTCCGCGCCGTGGCGCAGCGAGGCGATGGCCTGGAACGGCTTGAGCGTGGACCGCGGGTAGATCAGCGCGTCCACGGGGCCGAGCGCGGCGAGCACCTCGTCGTCCGGGCCGGTCACGACGGCGGCGCCTGCCGTGCGGGACTCCACGAACCCGTTGCGGGTGACGTGGACGAGCTCGACGGCGTCGGCGAGGGCGAAGGTCTGACCGGCGGGGGCGGCGGGGGTCTGGGTCATGGCCCCACCCTAGCGACGGCCCCGGACGTGGGAGGCGTCCGGGGCATGCGTCGAGGGAGAGGAGGGTCAGTCCTGCAGCCGCCCGTCCACCATGGTCAGCGTCCGGTCCGTCGCCGAGAGGAACTCGTGGTCGTGCGTGACCATGAGGGTGGCCACGCCCTCGTCCCGGGTCAGCTCTCCGAGGAGGGCGACGACGGCGGCCGAGCGCTCGCGGTCCAGCGCGGACGTGGGCTCGTCCACGAGCAGCAGGGCGGGGGAGGCCATGAGGGCGCGGACGATGTTCACGCGCTGGCGCTGGCCGCCCGAGAGCTGGTGCGGGCGCTGGTCCGCCTGGCCGGCCAGGTCCACGCGTTCGAGCAGCTCCATGGCCCGGGACCGTGCGGCCTTCTTGTCCGCCCGCGTGGCGTCCTCGTCCAGGTGCACGGTCAGCTCGAGCTGCTCGCGGGCCGTGAGCGAGGCGATCAGGTTGGGCTGCTGGAAGATCATCCCGATCTCCTTGCCGCGCAGGGCGGTGCGCTCGGCGCGGGTCAGGCCCGTGATCTCACGGCCGGCCACGGTCACGGTGCCCGACGTCGGCGTGATGAGGCCTGCGGCCACGGCCAGGAGGGAGGACTTGCCGGAGCCGGACGGGCCGACCATCGCGGTGTAGGAGCCGGGGAGGAGGTCGAGGGACACGCCGTCGAGGGCGCGCAGCACGCCGTTGTCCCCGTCCGGGTACTCGAGGACGGCGTCCCGCACGGAGAGCGCGGGGGTGGCCCCGGGACGGGCGGCCGCGGCGGCGGGGGTGCGCCGGGCATCGAGGTCGGCGGAGCTCTCATCGGCGGCGGTGAGACGGAGGTCGGTGGCGGCGGTGCTCATGAGGGGGTCCTTCCGGGCAGGTCTGTGGGGGAGCGGGCGACGGTGGCGGGGCGTGGCTCAGTTGCCGCCGAGCGCGGTGAGCGGGTCCACGCGGGTCACGCGGGCCACGGCCAGCGCGGCGCCGAGCATGCCGAGCACGAGGACGCCGGCCGCGGGGACCAGGACGGTGGCGGGGTCCACGATGAACGGCGCGACGTTCGCCGCCACGAGGCCGAGGCCGAACGCGGCCGCGGTGCCGACGAGCACGCCCACGGAGAGGACGAAGGCCGCCTGGGTGAGCGCGTCGCGCAGGACCCATCCCGTGGAGCCGCCGAGGGCCTTGAGGACGGCGATCTCGCGGGTGCGCTGCACCGTCCAGATGGAGAGGAACGCGATGACCACGAGGGCCGAGATGCCGTAGAGGAAGCCCTGCATCAGCACGAGCGAGCCGTGCTCGGACGTGTAGGCCGGCAGGGCGTTGTAGGAGCCCTGCACGGTGGCGGCGGTGGTGTGGGCGGCGTCGTCGGCCGCGGTGGTCACCGCGTCGGCGTCCGCGCCGGCATCGAACGAGGCCAGGCCCACGGTGCCGATCACGTCGGCGTCGTCCGAGTGGGCCAGGGCGGCCCAGTCGCGCGTGGTCACCCACGCCACGGGGGTGTGGGAGTAGTAGGAGTCCGCGACGACGTCGACCACGGTCAGCGGCACGCCGGAGGAGGTGATGGTGCCGCCCTCGCCCTGGTGCAGCTCATCGGCGAGGGACTGGGAGAGGACCACGGTGCCCTCGGCCAGGCCGGCGGGGGCGTGCGGGGAGCCGGCCTCGAGCCCGAGCAGGGAGGCCGACGCGACGCCGGTGGTCGGCACGCCGTCCGTGTCCACGCGGGTGACGCCGTCGGCCGGGGCGAGGGCGCCGGGCGCGGGCTCGACCGCGTGCTCGAGGCCCACGAGCCGGCCCTGGCTCACGCCGGCGGGCTCGACGGCGGCGACGCCGTCGGTGGCCGCCCACGCGTCCCGGTGGGCGGTGGTGAACTCGGACTGCGTGAAGTCAGCGGTGGGCTCCTGGCCTGAGGCGCCGCCGAACACGATCCGTTGCACGCCCTGCTCCTCGAACGAGTCCAGCGCGGCGGTGTTCTGGTGGGCGAGACCCCCGGTGAGGCCGGAGAGCATGACGAGGAGCAGGGAGATCAGCGCCACCACGCAGCCCATGAGGGCGAAGCGGCCGGTGGCGAAGCGCAGGTCTCGCAGGGCGAGGAACATGGTGCGCGTCCTTTCGATGAGGGGTGTCGCGCCGGGGAGGAGGAGGCGCCTCCCGCCCGGCTGGAACGTCTGTTCCAGCCTCCCGCCGGGACTCGGTCCGCACATCGACCGCCACGGTTGATCCCGGGTCAACCCTTCGGTTGATCCCGTCCCTACCCCCTGCGGAACGAGGTGTCACGATGTGTGGGAATCCGCCTCGGATACCAACGTTTCGTGACACCTGCTTCGGGGGGCGGAGGGCGGGGGCCGGCGGCGTCCGCCGTAGGGTGGCGGCATGAGCAGCACCCCGCCTCCGACGACGACGTCCGCCCCCGTCGCCGAGGCCGGTGAGCCGTCGGGCACCGCGGCGGTGCTGGCGGGTCTGCGCGTGATCCTGCACGTGGCCTTCGCGGCCATGCTCGCCGTCGGGCTGGCCCGGGCGCTCGCGGGCGTGCGCGCGGCAGGCGCCGGCCAGACGCCCGGGCCGTTCACGACCGTCGTGCTGGTTGGCCTCTCCGTCGCGCTCGCCGCCGTGTACCTGGCCGGCACCGTGGTCGAGCGGCGGCGCTGGCGGCGTGGGGCCGACGTCGGCCGGGGCGCGGCGGCCGTGTGGCTCGCCGTCGTGCTCGGGCTGTGGGGTCTGCTCGTGGCGCACCACCCCGACGTCGCGTGGGTGGCGTTCCCGCTCTTCTTCGTGGTGCTGCACGTGGCCGGCCACGTCGCGGGACGGCACCGCCGCCTGGGCCGGGTGGCGGGCACCCTCCTCGTGCTCGCCATGGCCGGCGTCGTGGGGCTGAGCATGGCCGCGGCCGGCGAGGGGATGCGGCCCGCCGCCGTGATCGGCCCCCTCGTGGGGGCGGTGGTCGCGCTCGTGCTCTCGGGGGCCTACCGCGCCCTGCTCGAGGAGTCCGAGCGGCAGCGCGCCGTGGCCGAGGCGCTGCGGGCGACACGCGCGGACCTCGCGGCGAGCCAGCGCTCGGCGGGTGCGCTCGCCGAGCGCGAGCGCCTGGCGCGGGACATCCACGACACGCTCACGCAGGGCCTCGCCTCGATCGTGCTCGTCTCCCGCGCGGCGCAGGACGCACTGCGGGACGGGGACGCAGCGCTCGCGGGGGAGCGGCTCGAGAGCGTGCGCGCGACCGCCGCGGAGAGCCTCGCCGACTCCCGCGCCTTCGTGCGCGAGCTGCGCAGCGGGGCCACGGGCGCCGGGCTCGTGGAGTCCCTCGAGGCGGCGGTGCGGGCCTTCGCGGCGCAGCAGGCCGCGGCGGGGACGCCGGTGGCGGCGGACGTGGACGTCGTCGGGGAGGCCGTGCCCGTCCCGGAGGCCGTGGAGACCGCGCTGGTCCGGGCGGTGCGCGCGTCCTTGGCGAACGTCGGCCAGCACGCCGGTGCCGAGCGGGCGCGGGTGTCCGTCGCCTTCCTGCCGGGGGAGATCACGGTGGACGTGGCGGATGACGGCAGAGGCGTCGACCCCGCCGGGGTCGACGGGCGTCGTGCGGGCGGCCCGCGGACGGACGCCCCGCGGACGGACGGCTCGACCGGCGTCGGGCTCGCCGGGGTGCGCGAGCGCATGGCGCTGCTGGGCGGGGAGGCCGCGGTGGAGTCCGCGCCGGGGGAGGGCACCGTGGTCGCGCTGCGGGTGCCCCTGCCGCGGACGCCCAGCGGCCCGGCGCGCGAGGATGACCGGGGACCGAGCATGGAGGACGCATGATCCGCGTGATGCTGGTGGACGACCACCCCGTGGTGCGCGCGGGCGTGCGCGCCGTGCTCGAGGGGCACGAGGACCTCGCGGTGGTGGCGGAGGCCGCCGACGGCGAGGAGGCGCTGCGCGTGCTCGAGCGGGCCGCCGCCGAGACCGAGTTCGAGGCGGTCGGGGCGGCCGGGCCCGGCGTCGACGTCCTGCTCATGGACCTGCAGATGGGCGCCGGCATGGACGGCGTGGCGGCGACGCGCGCGGTGCGGGGCCGGTTCCCGGGGCTGCCGGTGCTGATCCTCACCACGTTCGACGCGGACGCGGACATCCTCGCCGCCCTTGACGCCGGCGCGGCCGGCTACCTGCTCAAGGACGCCAGCAGCGAGGAGATCGCGGGCGCCGTAAGAACGGCGGCGGCGGGACGGCGCGCGCTCGCCCCGGAGATCGCGGCGCGGCTCGTGGGCCGGGTGGCCGGGGACAGCGGGGCGCTGACGCCGCGCGAGATCGAGCTGCTCACGCTGATCGGCGGCGGTGCAACGAACCGGGCGGCGGCCAAGGCGCTGTTCATCTCCGAGGCCACCGTGAAGACGCACCTGGTGCACGCGTTCCAGAAGCTCGGCGTGGACAATCGGACGGCGGCGGTGGCCGAGGCGCGGCGACGGCGGGTCATCCGCTGAGGGGCGGACACCGCGGCGGGCCGGGACCTGCTGAAGAACGGGCGCGGCGGGCGGGTGCGGGGGCGGGCGCACCGGATGCGCCGCCGCCGTGCCTCAGCGGTTCCGCACGAACCGCGTGATGAGGGCGGCGGCCACGGTGGCCAGGGCGAGGATCACCGCGACCGTGCCCCAGCCGACCTCGCCCCGGCCGATCCCGAACAGGCGGAGGCTCCAGAAGCCGATGAGCGAGCATGTGAACAGGGTGGCCACGAAGATCCACGCCGTCCGCAGGCCGGGGCCTGGTCCGTCGGCGCGGCCGTGGTGGATGGGGGGCATCGTCATGGGCTCCACGGTAGGCGGCCCGCGCCCGGGGTGGCCAGGCGCCACCGCGTAGGCTGGAGCGCGTGAAGATCCTCGTGCTCGGCAACGGCGGCCGCGAACACGCGCTGCTCCGCGCCCTCTCCCGTGACCCCCAGGTCAGCGCCCTCCATGTGGCCCCCGGCAACGCCGGGATGACCGATGCCGCCACGCTCCACGCGGTGGATCCGACGGACGGCGCCGCCGTCGTCGCGCTCGCCCGCGAGCTGGACGCGGACCTCGTGATCGTCGGCCCCGAGGCCCCGCTCGCGGCCGGCGTCTCCGACGCGCTGCGCGCGGCCGGCGTCGCCGTCTTCGGCCCCTCGAAGGCCGCCGCCCAGCTCGAGGCGTCCAAGGCGTTCGCCAAGGAGGTCATGGCCGCCGCGTCCGTGCCGACCGCCGGGGCCCGCGTGTGCACCACCGCCGCCGAGGCCGAGGCCGCGCTGGACGCGTTCGGCGCTCCGCACGTGGTGAAGGACGACGGCCTGGCCGCCGGCAAGGGCGTGGTGGTCACCGAGGACCGCGCCGAGGCCCTGGCCCACGCCGAGGCGTGCTTCGCCGCGGGCGGCACCGTGGTGATCGAGGAGTACCTCGACGGCCCCGAGGTCTCCCTCTTCGTGGTGTGCGACGGCGAGGACGCGGTGCCGCTGAGCCCCGCGCAGGACTTCAAGCGCATCGACAACGGTGACGCCGGCCCGAACACCGGCGGCATGGGCGCCTACACGCCGCTGCCGTGGCTGCCCGAGCGATTCGTGGACGAGGTCATGGACCGCGTGGCCCGCCCGGTCCTCGCGGAGATGGCCCGCCGCGGGACCCCCTTCACGGGGGTGCTGTTCTGCGGCCTGGCCGTCACCGCGAAGGGCGTGCAGGTCATCGAGTTCAACGTGCGCTTCGGCGATCCGGAGACGCAGGCCGTGCTCGCCCGTCTCGAGACCCCGCTGGGCGGGCTGCTGGCCGACGCCGCCGCGGGTCGCCTCGGCGCGGACCGCGAGCTGGCCTGGAGCGCGGACACCGTGGTCGACGTGGTCATGGCCTCGGCCGGGTACCCCGCGAGCTCCTCGAAGGGGGACGTGATCGTGGGGATCGAGGATGCGCTCGGGCTCGACGGCGTGGACGTGCTGCACGCCGGGACGGCCGCGACCGAGGCCGGCGTGGTGACGAACGGCGGGCGCGTGCTGGCCGTCGTCGGGCGTGGGGCGGACCTCGTGGAGGCTCGCGAGCGGGCGTACGAGGGCGTGGAGCGGATCCGCTTCGAGGGCGCCCAGTGGCGCACCGACATCGCCGAGAAGGCCGAGCGCGGCGAGATCGCGGTGCCGGGTGCCGGCGCGGATCGCACGGCGGCGGGTGGCGAGCGCGCGGCGGCGGGCGACGACGTCGGGGGCGCGGGGGGGCGCCGCGGCTTCGACGGCGCCGAGGCCCTCGAGCTGGAGGGCTGGCGCCACGTGTACTCCGGCAAGGTGCGTGACCTCTACGAGCCGGCTGACGCCGAGCCGGGACGCAGTGAGACGCTCCTGGTGGTGGCCTCGGACCGCATCAGCGCGTACGACCACGTGCTGGCGCCGCCGATCCCCGACAAGGGCGCGATCCTCACGCAGCTGACGCTGTGGTGGTTCGAGAGGCTCGCGGAGGGCTGCAACGGCGCGGCGGCGTCGCCGTTCGAGCACCACGTGGTCAGCACGGACGTCCCCGAGGCCGTGGCCGGCCGGGCCATGGTGGTCAAGCGGCTGGACATGTTCCCCGTGGAGTGCATCGCGCGCGGCTACCTCACCGGCTCGGGCCTGGCCGAGTACCGCGAGTCCGGGACCGTGACGGGACTGCCGCTGCCGTCCGGGCTCGTGGACGGCTCGCGGCTGGACCCCGCGATCTTCACGCCCTCCGCGAAGGCCGAGGTGGGCGAGCACGACGAGAACATCACGTTCGAGCAGATGGCGGAGCGGGTGGGCGACGAGGCCGCGGCGCGGCTGCGCCACCTCACGCTCGACCTCTACACGCGGGCCGAGGCGATCGCGCGGGAGGCCGGGATCATCCTCGCGGACACGAAGGTGGAGTTCGGCGTGGACCCGACGACCGGGCAGATCGTGCTGGGCGACGAGGTGCTGACTCCGGACTCCTCCCGCTTCTGGGACGCCGACGACGTCGAGCCCGGGCGCGCGCCGGCCAGCTTCGACAAGCAGTTCGTGCGCGACTGGCTGACGAGCGAGGCGTCCGGGTGGGACCGTGCCTCGGGTGAGGAGCCGCCGGCGCTGCCGGCCGACGTCGTGGCCAAGACCCGCGCGCGCTACGTGGAGGCGTACGAGAAGCTGACGGGCCGGACCTTCACCCCCTGACCCGCCCCACCCCCCCGGCACTTTCGCCAGGGACATCGTCGTCTCCGTCCCAACTTCTTGGGATGGAGACGACGATGTCCCTAGCGAAAACAAGGAAGGGGGGCTGACGGCCGCGGGCTGCCGCTCCTGCACAGGGGCGGTCGTCGGGCGCGTCGTCCATGGATCGCGGCGCCGGCGCGCGGGGGAGACGTGGGCGCGGCCAGCATGCGGGGCATGGCACCCGTCGAGCCCGCGCCCCTCCCCGCTCCGCTTGCGCATTCCACGTTCCGGCTCACGGACCTGACCGCCGCGGGGTTCAGCGCCGAGCGAGCACGCCGCGCGGATCTCCGGTCGGTGACGCACGGTGTGCACCGCGCCACGGGCGCCGCCGTCGAGGACTGGCGGGCGCTCGGGCACGATGAGGACCCCGTGCCGTGGCCTCCGGAGGAGGCGGCCGCCGTCGTCCAGGAGGCAGGCGGGGTCCTCTCCCATCAGAGCGCGCTGCTGGTGCACCGCCTGGTGGTTCCCCGATGGGTGCGGCCTGACGGGCGTCTGCACATCAGCCGCCCCCATGAGCTCGGCATCTGCGATCGCGTGGGTGTGTGCACCCACGGCCGTGAGGTTCCGGCCGACGACGTCGTGGAAATCCACGGCATCCGCACCACCTCGGTGGAGCGGGCATGGCTCGACCTGGCCGCGCTGAGGCCGCGCGGGCCACGGGACCCCCTCGTGATCGCCGGAGACGCGCTGGTGAACCGGCCGTGGGCGGACGGCCAGCGCAGTGACCCCGTCACGACACCCGAGCGACTCCGAGAGGCCCTCCGCCGGACGGGCCGGTTCAAGGGAGTGCGCCTGGCGCGGGAGGCTCTGCACCTGGTTCGGGTCGGGGCCGACTCTCCACCGGAAACCGAGCTCCGCCTCGCACTGATCGACGCTGGGCTGCCGGAGCCGGAGCTTCAGGTGCCCGTTGATCCGCAGGATCGGTTCGCCCGCATCGTCGACCTCGGCTATCGGGCGTGGCGGCTGGCACTCCAGTACGACGGCGAGCACCATCGGTCCCGCGAGCAGCAGGCACGCGACGCGCGGCGCGACGGATGGCTCCAGGACCACGGGTGGCGCTCGCTGCGCCTCACCGCCGACGACCGGCTGACCGGCTTCGCACGGGCGATCGAAAGTGTCCGCCTCCGGAGGGGAGAGGATCGGTCAGGTGAGCGAGTCCTCCCACGCCCCGTGGAGTGCCGCGAACCGGCCGCCCTGCGCCACGAGCTCCGCCGGGCTGCCGTCCTCGACGATGCGGCCGTCGTGCACCACGAGCACGCGGTCGGCGATCTCCACGGTGCTCAGCCGATGCGCGATGATCAGCGCCGTGCGGTTGCCCAGCAGCCGCTCGAGGCCGTCCTGCACGAGGCGCTCGCTCGGCAGGTCCAGCGAGGACGTCGCCTCGTCGAGGATCAGCACGGCCGGGTCCGCGAGGAACGCCCGCGCGAAGGACACCAGCTGCCGCTGCCCTGCGCTCAGCCGCCCCCCGCGCTTGGACACGTCGGTGTCGTACCCCTCGGGCAGCGCGAGGATGAACTCGTGCGCGCCCACGGCTCGCGCCGCCGCCTGGATCTCCGCCTCGGACGCCCCCGGTCGGCCCAGCGCGATGTTCTCCGCCACGGACCCGGAGAACAGGAACGCCTCCTGCGTCACCATCACCACGTTGCGCCGCAGGTCCCGGCTCGCCAGGTCCTTCAGCTCCACGCCGTCCAGGGTGAGCGAGCCGGACGTCAGGTCGTAGAACCGCGCGATCAGCTTCACCAGGGTGGACTTGCCCGCGCCGGTCTGCCCCACCACGGCCACGGTCTGCCCGGCCGGGATCGTCAGGTTGAACTCGGGCAGGATCACCTTCTCCGGCCCGTAGCCGAACACGGCGTCGCGGAACTCGATGCGCCCGGAGGCCACGCCCTCGCCGGGGCGCGTCGCCCCCGGCAGCAGCGCCGGCTGGGCGGCCTCGACGACGGCGGGCTCCTCCTCGAGCAGGCCCGAGACCTTCTCCAGCGCGGCGCCCGCGGACTGGAACGAGGAGTAGAACATGGCCACCATCTCCATGGGCTGGAACACGCGGCGCCCGGCGAGCAGCAGCGCCACGAGCACGCCCACCTCGAGGTCGCCGGCCAGCACGCGGAGGCCGCCGAACACCAGCAGCGCCACCACCGTGAGGTTGCCGGTCACCACGAGCACGGGCTGCAGCACGCCGAAGAGGTTCAGCGTCTCCACCATGTCGTCCCGGTAGGCGGTGGCCAGTCGGGTGTACTTCGCGTCGTTGGCCCGCTCGCGGCGGAACGCCTGCACAGCCCGGATGCCCGTCATGGTCTCCACGAAGTGCACGATGGACCGCGCGGAGGACACGCGGGAGCGGCGATAGGCCTCCTCGGAGCGCACCTGGTACCAGCGCACCGCGATCGCCACAGGCACGAACGCGATCAGCAGGACCAGGAACGACGGCGCGTCCAGCAACACGATCGACGCGGACGTGAACACCATGAACAGCACGCCCGAGACGAGCGAGGACACGCCCTGGTCCAGCAGCTCCCGGAGCGCCTCGAGGTCCGAGGTCTGCCGCGAGATCACCCGGCCGGAGGTGTAGGTCTCGTGGAAGCCGAGCGAGAGCCGCTGCGTGTGCTGGAACACCCGCACGCGCAGCGCCAGCAGCATGCGTTGGCTCGCCTTGGCCGTGAGCCACTGGTAGACGCCCAGCAGGACGCCCGCGGTCAGGCCCGTCAGGGCGTACACCCCGCCCACCAGGACGACGACGGGCCACGGGTCCGCGCCCGTGCGCACGGCCTCGACCACCTGGGGCAGGCCCCGGTCGATGGCCCACGCGATGATCAGCGGCACGGCCGCCCGCGCCGCGTTGGAGACGAGCACGAGCAGGGCGGTGAGCAGGAGCGTGCCCCGCACGGGCGCCGCGAGCTGGCGCAGCAGCGCCCACGAGCGGCGGCGGACGTGCCGACGCTCCTCGGGCGTGTACTCGAGGGACTCCTCCCCGCCCACGCCGACGACGCGCAGGGAGGCCGCCTGCGCCGGGTCCACCACGGTGAGCGTCGAGGTGTCGGGGCCCGTCACGCCGCGGTCGGCCGGGCGATCCGGTGCCGTGCCGGGCGCCTGCGCTCGGGGATCCTGCGGGTTCATCGGGCGTCCTCCGTGGTCGGGGCGGCGTGGGAACCGGCGGCGTCGGCATGGGAAGCGGCGTCCCCGGCGTCGGCGAGCCGCTCGAGGGTGCGGTCGGCCTGCGCGCCCGTGGTGATGATGTCGCGGTACGCGGCGGAGCGGGCGAGCAGCTCGGCGTGCGTGCCGACGTCGATGATCACCCCGTCCTCCAGCACCGCCACGCGGTCGGCGAGGGCGACCGTGGAGGGCCGGTGCGCCACGATCAGGGTCGTGGTCCCGGCGAGCACCTGCCGCAGCCGGGCGGTGACCGCCTCCTCGGTGCGCACGTCGAGCGCGGAGAGCGGGTCGTCGAGCACGAGGATGGCCGGCCGGGCTGCGATCGCGCGGGCCAGCGCGATGCGCTGGCGCTGGCCGCCCGAGAGGCTGAGCCCCTCCTCGCCGATCTCTGAGTCCACGCCCTCGGGCAGGTCCTTCGCGAACCCGGCCTGCGCGGTGTCCAGCGCGGTCTCCAGCAGCGCCTCGGCGGCGGGGGAGTCCAGGCCGTCGGCGATCGCCTCCGCGGGCGCGCCGAGCAGCACGTTCGCCCGGATCGTGTCGGAGAAGAGGGTGGCGTCCTCGAACGCGATGGACACGCGGCGCCGCAGCTCCTCGAGGGGATACTCCCGCACGTCGAGCCCGTCCACCTCGACGGCGCCGCCCGTGACGTCCTGCAGGCGCGGCACGAGCTGCACGAGGGTGGACTTGCCGGAGCCGGTCACGCCCACGAGCGCCATCGTCTCCCCGGGCACGAGCTCGAGGTCGACGTCGGCCAGCAGGGGCGCGGCGTCCGCGGGCGTGTCCGGGTAGGCGAAGCGCGCGTGCCGGAACGCGAGACGGCCCGACGACGGCGGCAGCCCGTCCAGCACCACGGCCGAGGTGGCCTCCGAGGAGGCGACGGCGCGCGAGGTGGCCTGCTCCTCGGCGGCGTCGGTGCCGGTCGGCGAGGCGATGGCGACGGGGGTGCGCATGACCTCGAGGTGCCGGTCGATGCCCGTCTTGGCGGCCAGGGTCATGCCCATGAGCTGGCCGATGCCCTCGATGGGCCGGGAGAGCACGGCCGTGGTGGCGAAGTACGCGGCCAGGGCGCCGACCGTGAGGTCGCCGACGGCCACGAGGTAGACGCCCAGGGCCAGCGCGACGCCGAGCACCACCTCGGGGAGGGCGACCACGAGGCCCGTGAACTGGGCGAGCACCGCGGCCTTGTGCACCTCGGTGCCCTGCAGGGTCTCCGCCTCCCCGCGGAAGCCCTCGAGCGCGTCGGGTCCGCGGCCGAACGCCTTGAGCACGCGGATGCCGTGCACGGACTCCTCCACCGTGGTGGCGAGGTCGCCCGCCTGGTCCTGGGAGAGGCGGGAGGCGGCGCGGAAGTCGTTGCGGAAGCGGAACGAGCGGATCATGATCGGCACGGCGGCCACGAGGTAGAGCAGGGCCAGCTGCCAGGACATGGTGAAGAGCAGCACGAGGCCCACCACGATGGTCACGCTCTCCACCACGAGCATCACGGACCCGAACGCGATCCAGCGGCGCAGCAGGGAGAGGTCCGCCTGGGCGCGCGAGAGCAGCTGGCCGGAGGGCCACGCGTCGTGGAAGCTCGCGGGCAGGCGCTGCAGCCGCCGGTAGATGCTGATCCGCGCCCGGTTCTCCACGTCCGCGGCGGGCGGCAGGATGAAGAAGCGGCGCAGCCAGATGAAGAACGCCTCTGCCAGGCCCAGGGCGCCCAGGGCGAGCGCCGCCCACCACACCCCGGCAGCGGGGTCCGCGGGACCCGGGACGCCGGGGGCCGAGTGCGCGAACACGGTGTTCACGAGCACGCGGATCACCTGGGGGATGGCCAGCGCCACGAGCCCCGCGGCGAGAGCGGCGAGGAGCCCGCCCACCCAGCGGCCGCGCACGCCCTCCAGGTACGGGGCGACCCCGTGCAGGGCGTCGCGCAGGGGGAGGGGCTCGGAGGAGGTGCGGGTCACACGCGCACTCTACCGGCGGCGGCGGACCTCACAGGGCGGGATCGCCCCAGGCAGGTGCGGTTCGGAGGGTCCCGCTCAGACCCGGGGCACGAGGTCCAGCACGACCGCCTCGGGCCGGCACGCGAACCGCACGGGTGCCGACGGCGCCGAGCCGAGCCCGGCGGACACCTCGAGGGGCACGGTGCGCCCCGCCGCGGTCCACGTGGACACGCCCGAGGCCTGGGAGCGGGGCAGGTCGCAGTTGGTCACGATCGCCCCGAAGCACGGGAGGCACACCTGCCCGCCGTGCGTGTGGCCGGCCAGCAGCAGGTCGGCACCGTCCGCCGTCATGGCGTCCAGCACCCGCCGGTACGGGGCGTGGGTGACGCCGAGGCGGAGGACGCCGTCGTCGGGACGGGCCGCCGCACCGGCCGGCGCCGCGGCCTCCTCCGGGAAGCCCGGCCACGCGTCGAGGCCGAGGTGCGGGTCGTCCGTGCCGGCGGCCGCGATGCGCGTCGGCACGCCACCCTCGGAGCCCAGCTCGAGCACGGCCCCCCGGTTGGTCAGGTCCGCCCACCCGGCGGCACGGAAGGCGCCGAACAGCTCGCCGTGCGGCAGCTCGGCCCGCCCGGCCTCCATCCGGGAGGGCCCCCGGAGGTAGCGCAGCGGATTGGCCGGCTTGGGCGCGTAGTAGTCGTTGGACCCGGGGACGAACACGCCGGGCATGTCCAGCAGCGGGCCCAGCGCGTCGAGGACGAGCGGCACGGAGGCCGCCGCGGAGATGGTGTCCCCCGTGTTCACCACGAGGTCCGGCTCCAGGTCCACGAGCCCGCGCAGCCACGCGAGCTTCGCGCGGTGCCGGGGGAGCAGGTGGATGTCGGAGAGGTGCAGCACGCGCATCGGCCGCGCCCCCGCGGGCAGGACCGCGAGCGTGTGCGTCCGCACCACCCGGGCCTCGGCCTCGGCGAGGCCCCAGGCCAGGCCGAGGGCCGCCGTCGTGCCCGCGCCGACGGCGACCCGCGCGCCGGTGCGCACGAGCCGCCGTCCACGGCCCCGGGTGAGGTCCACGGTGCTCATTCCGGGACGTTCTCGGGGTCCGCGCCGCCACGCTGGATGTCCTCCACGAAGAAGTCCATGCCGTCCGGGTGCGGACCTTCCTCGCTGGGGTCCTCGGACTGCGGTCCGGAGTACTCGGGGAGCTCTCCCGGGGGGTAGATCTCCTTCGCGCGCTGGTTGAACTCGAGCCAGGACGGGCCGTTGAAGGTGGTGCCATAGAAGACGTCGCGCTTCTGGCCGCGGACGGTCTCGCCGATCATCGACTTCAGGTTGGTGTACCGGCCGGACCACACGGCCGTCGCCAGCTCGGTGGTGTAGCCCACGAACCACGTGGAGGAGTTGTTGTTGTTGGTGCCGGACTTGCCGGCGAACTCGTAGCCCGCGCCGTCCGGGGCCAGGTTGTAGCCGGCGTGGTGGCGCAGAACGGGGGTCAGCTCGGCCACGTGCTCGGGGGCGACGACCTGGGTGCAGGTCGGCTCGCCCACGTCGTACTGGTTGCCGGTGGTGTCCGTGACCTCGAGGATCGCGCGCGGCTCGCAGTACAGGCCGTTCGCGGCGAGGGCCGCGTAGGCCCCGGCGAGGGAGAGCGGTGCCACGGAGTCCGAGCCCAGTAGGAAGGTGGGCTCGTCCGGCTGCAGCGGGGAGCCGTCGATCGCCCGGCGGATGCCCAGCTGGGTCGTGAGGTTCGTGATGTCGCAGAGGTCCATCTGGTAGGCCGTGGCCACGGTCGGCGTGTTGACGGACCAGAAGATGCCCTCGTCGATGCGGTCCCGCTTCACGAGGCCGTCCACCACGTTGTTGATGTTCCAGTCGGTGCCGATGCTGACGTACCCGCCGGGCCGGCACGAGGCCTGGAAGCGGGTCCCCGCGGGGTAGAGGTTCCGCGAGGCGTCCACGGTGTCCACCAGGTGGTTGCCGTTGCGCAGCCACGCGAGCGCCACGAAGGGCTTCAGGGTGGAGCCGGCCTGGAAGCCGGCGCCGCCGCCCCATTCGCGCTCCGCGTTGAGGTTCAGCGTGGTCCGGCCCAGCTCGTCCTTGATGGCGTATTCGGTGTTCTGCGCCATCGTGCGGATGTTGCCCGTGCCCGGCTCGAGGGACACGAGGGCCTGGCCGGCGCCGTAGGCCTCGTCGTTCGGGATGGCGCGGCGCGTGATGTCCTCGGCGGACTTCTGCAGCTCGGTGTTCAGGGTGGTGCGGATGGTCAGGCCGCCGCGGTCCAGGAGGGCGCGGCGGGAGAGCACGTCGGGTCCGAAGGTGGGATCGGCCAGGACCTGGCGCTCCACGTAGTCGCAGAAGTAGGCGCCGAACTCGGCGTTGAGGCAGCCGGACGGCACGCCCTTCATCACGACCTCGAGGGGCTGGGCGAGGGCGTGCTGCAGCTCCTCCTCGCTCAGGTAGCCGTTGTTGCGCATGGCGCGCAGCACGGTGTCCCGGCGGTTCGTGGTGCCCTCGGGGTTGCGGGAAGGGTTGTAGCCGGTGGGGGACTGGACCATGCCGGCCAGGGTGGCGGCCTCCCAGCTCTCCAGCTCGGCGGCGGGCTTGCCGAAGACGTACTGCGACGCGGCCTCCACGCCGTAGGCGCGGCCCTGGAAGAGCGTGATGTTGAGGTAGCCCTCGAGGATCTGCTCCTTGGACATCTGCTTCTCCGCGGCCACCGCGAGCTTGATCTCCTTGACCTTGTCCGACACGTTCTTGTTGCCGGAGATGGTCAGGCGGGAGTCGCCGCGGATCTGCTGGGAGTTGATCAGCAGCTGGTTGACGTACTGCTGGGTCAGCGTGGAGGCTCCCTGGGTGGAGTCCGAGGTGGCGTTGTGCACGGCCGCGCGGACCAGGCCGCGGGCGTCCACGCCCTCGTGCTGGAAGAAGCGGGCGTCCTCGATGGCCACGATCGCGTGCTCCATGTGGTCCGAGACCTGGTCCAGGGTGACCGGCGTGCGGTTCTCCGCATAAAATGTGGCCAGCACCTGGCCGTCCTCCGAGACGATCGTGGAGGGGACCGAGACGGGCTCCGTGGGCAGCTCGTCCGGCATCCGGTCCAGCATGTCCTGCCCCACGCCCGCGCCCGCGCCCGCGAGGCTCACGGCCGGCAGCATCAGCCCCGCCACGAGCAGCCCCGCCAGAGCGGAGAGCCCCAGGTACGCCAGCATCCGTCCGAGGACGCTGGAGCGAGCGGGGAGGGGGGACTTGCGGGACGCCATGGCGGGAAGTGTATCCCGCGTGGCTGGGCCGCCCTGCGGGCGGGACGCGTGCTCGCTACGCTGGTCCCATGACCCAGCACACGCGGTGGGAGTACTCCACCATCCCCCTCCTCATCCACGCGACCAAGCAGATCCTCGACCAGTGGGGTGAGGACGGCTGGGAGCTCGTGGCCGTGATCCCCGGCCCCGAGGGCGCCAACCCCGTGGCCTATCTCAAGCGCCCCAAGGCCGCGTGAGCCCGATGACCGAGCCCGACCGCCCCTCCTGGGGCTCCGGGACCGCGGCGGACCGGCTCGCCGCGCTGGGCCTCGCCCGGCCCGCCGTCGCCGCCCCCGTGGGCTCCTACGTCCCCGCCGTGCGGGACGGGGACCTCGTCCTCACCTCCGGCCAGCTGCCCTTCGTGGACGGCGCCCTGCCGGCCACCGGCAAGGTCGGCGCGGAGGTGGACCCGCAGCGGGCCGCCGAGCTGGCCCGCGTCGCCGCGGTGAACGCCGTGGCGGCCGTGCATGAGGTGGTCGGCGACCTCGAGCGCGTCGTCCAGGTGGTCAAGGTGGTCGGCTTCGTGGCCTCCGCCCCCGACTTCACCGGTCAGCCCGGCGTGATCAACGGCGCCTCGGACGTGCTCGCCGAGATCTTCGGCGACGCGGGCCGCCATGCCCGCTCCGCCGTCGGCGTGGCCGTGCTGCCCCTGGACGCGCCCGTGGAGGTCGAGATCACTGTCCGCGTCCGCTGACGCCGCCGCGCGGCGGGTCCCCGTCCCGGATCAGGACGTGGACCTCACCCGCCAGTGGCTCGCCCAGCGATTCCGGCAGGTGCGCCCCGCCCGTCCGGCGTCCGCCGTCGTGATGGTGCGCGAGGGGACGGACGGGCCCGAGGTGCTGCTGCGCCACCGGACGGGGAACACTCCCCTCGGGCGGGTGGGCCTTCCCGGGGGCTCGCTCTCCACCTCGGACGCGGAGACGTGCCGGTGGTTCGGGCCCGAGCCCGCGCGCTGGTCCGCGTGCCTCGGCATCCCGGATCGGCGCCGCGCCCGCCAGCACGTGGTGGCCGCGGTCCGCGAGCTCTTCGAGGAGACCGGCGTCCTGTTGGCGGGGCGCTCGGACGGGGACATCGTGCTCCAGCCCCGTGGCCGCTCCTGGGGCGGGACACGGGCCTCCCTCGAGCAGGGGGAGGCGGGACTGCCCTCGCTCCTGGACTCCCGCGGTCTGGGACTGCGCGCCGACCTGCTGCGCCCGCTCGAGCGCTGGCAGTCCGCCCTCCACAGCCACCGGCGCTTCGACACGGTGGTGTTCGCCGCGGCCCTGCCGCCGCAGCAGACCGCGTCGGAGGCGGCCGCCGGCGCGAGCGAGCGGGGCTGGTGCTCCGCGCGACGGATCCTCGAGGGGCCCGTGGCCCTGCCCGGTCCGGAGGGCTGGCTCGGCGAGGCGGGCACGGTGCGCCTCGACCAGGTCTCCACGCCCATGACCCAGGCGCTGCTGCGGCGTGTGGCCGCCCACCGCACGGCCGCCGCCTTCCTGCTCTCCCTCACGGAAGGGGTGGGGCGGGGCGCCATCCCGCAGCGCACCGTGGTCACCGAGCCCGACGACGGCAGCGGCCGCCTGTGGATGCACGCCGAGGAGACCGGGCGGCACTGAGCACACACGAGGGGGCCCGCCTTTCGGCGGGCCCCCTCGTGTGTGCGGTGCGGGTCAGCGCGAACGCTGGCGCAGGCGCTGCAGGTCCAGGATCACGACGGCGCGGTTCTCGAGGCGGATCCAGCCGCGCTGCACGAACTCGGCGAGCGCCTTGTTCACGGTCTCGCGAGAGGCGCCCACCAGCTGGGCCAGCTCCTCCTGCGTGAGGTCGTGGGCCACGAGGAGCCCGTCCGCCGCGGGGCGGCCGAAGCGGTCCGCCAGGTCCAGGAGCGCCTTCGCGACGCGGCCCGGAACGTCGGAGAAGACCAGGTCCGCGAGGGACTCGTTGGTCTTGGACAGGCGCTGGGCGAGGGCCTGGAGCAGCTGGAGGGAGACCTCGGGGGAGGACGCGATCGCGCGGCGCAGGTTCTCGTGGCGCAGGCCCGCGAGGCGGGCGGCCGAGACCGCGGTGGCGGTGGCGCTGCGCGGCGCGGGGTTGAACAGGGCCATCTCGCCGAAGATCTCACCGGGGCCGAGCACGGCCACGAGGTTCTCGCGCCCGTCTGGAGCCGTCCGGCCGAGCTTCACCTTGCCGGACATGATCACGTACAGCTGGTCGCCCTGATCGCCCTCATGGAACGCGGACGAGCCGCGCGAGAGCTCCACCTCGGTCAGCTCGGAGGTCAGGATGGCGAACACCTCGTCGTCCAGGTGAGTGAACAGCGGGGCCTTCCGCAGAACCTCGAGATCCATGTGCGTCCTTCCTCTGCCTGTCTCACCCCGACGGCGTGCCGCCGAAGTCTGTCCGGTCCATTGTGCCCCATGCCCCTCGAGGCTGCCGATACCCTGGAGTCCCCCACGGCGCCTGCCGACGCGGACGCTCCGCGCGGGGAGAGGATGAGGAGTGGACACGGGATGATCTTCGGCCTGACCTGGTTGGACGCGGTGCTGCTCGTGCTCCTGGTCATGTTCTTCGTGCAGGGCCATCGCCGTGGCCTCGGCGTCGTGCTGGGCAACCTGGCGGGGTTCATCGCGGGCGCGCTCATCGCCTTCCTCGCCGTGCCCGTCGTCTCCCAGTGGGCCACCGGCACGGGCTGGCGGTGGGTGCTCACCCTGGTCACGGTGGTGGCCCTCGTCGCCTCGGGCCAGTACGTCGGCGCGGCGATCGGCGCGCAGCTGCGCCTGCGCATCGGTCCGCCCGTGCTGCGCCGCGTGGACCGGCTCCTCGGCGCGCTGGCGTCGGTGCTCGTGGCCGCGCTCGTGATGGGCCTCCTCTCCTTCTCCCTCGGTGCCCTGGGCAACACCGCGGTCACCCGTGAGGTCGCCCGGTCCCGCGTGCTCACCACGGTGGACGCCGCCATGCCCGACGCTGTTCTCTCGTGGGCGGCCCGCGCCCGCGCCGCGGTCGCCGGCCTCGACGGCCTCCCCGAGGTGGAGCTGCCCGCACCCGCCGAGGACGCCGACGCGCCCGACCTGCCGCCCGTGACCGCGGCGCTCGGCTCCGGCGCCACGGGGTCCGGCGGCCCCGACGCCGCTGCCGTTCCCGGCTCCTCGGCCGCGGCCCCCGGTGGTGAGCCGTCCGGCGGCGCGGCCCCTGCGGACACCCCGGGCGCGGCCCGGCCCGGCGAGGCCGGCACCCCCGGCGACGCGGGCACCCCGGGCGAGCCGGGGTCGGCCACGTCGCCGACGTCTGCCGACGACTCGGCGGGAGCGGGGCCCACACCGCTCCCCCGCACCCCCGCGCAGGGGGAGCCCGGCGCGTCCCAGCCCGGCGCGCCCGAGCCGGCCGCCGCACCGTCGCGCTCCCAGCCGGACGCGCCCGCAGACCCGGCCACCTCCGCGCCCGCACCGGCCGCCGCGGCGTCGAGCCCGACGACGGCGGCTGCCCGCCCGTCCGGACCGGCCGCCGCACCGCAGCCGGCGCCGGCCGCGGACGTGTCCCGCTCCGTGGTCCGCCTGACCGGCACCGCCACGGCCTGCGCGCAGGTCCAGAGCGGCTCCGGAGTGGCGATCGCCCCGGACCGCGTGCTCACCAACGCCCACGTGGTGGCCGGCGTCCCCGCGCCCACCGTGCTCGACCGCGACCGCGGGGTGTACGCGGCACGCGTCGTCCTCCTGGACACGGCCCGGGACCTCGCGGTGCTCGCCGTCGACGGGGCGCAGCTGCCCGTGGCGCGTCTGGGTGCGGAGCTGGGCGTGGGCGACACGGCCACGGCCATGGGCTACCCGGACAGCGGCCCGTTCGCCACCACCGCCGCCCGCGTGCAGGCCGTGGGCGAGGTCCCGCTCGAGGCCGTGGGCGGCGGCGCCGTCTCCGCGGTGGACGTCTACACCCTCGAGGCGGACATCCGCCACGGATACTCCGGCGGGCCCGTGGTGGCGGAGGACGGCACGCTCGCCGGCCTCGTGTTCGCCCGCGCGCCGGGGCCGGGTCAGATCGGCTACGCCCTCACGGCGGACGCGATCGCCCGGACGGTGGCCGTCGCGCCCAGCCTGAGCTCCACCGTCTCCGCGGGGCAGTGCGTCGTGGGGGGCTGACCCGTACCCCCGCCGCGTCTGCATCCTGGACGCGGGTTCCCACGCATCGGACGATGTCGTATTGTGTGGTCGATCACATCTGCACCCCGTCCTTCCCCGGAGGTCCCCCATGTCCACATCCGTCTCCGCCACGGACGCCGCACCGCGGCAGTCCCGTGAGGAGTTCACCGGCCGCTGGGCCTTCATCCTCGCGGCAATCGGCTCGGCGGTCGGCCTCGGCAACATCTGGCGCTTCCCCTACGTGGCGTACGAGAACGGCGGCGGCGCCTTCGTCGTCCCCTACCTCATCGCGCTCCTCACCGCTGGCATCCCGCTGCTGTTCTTCGACTACGCGATCGGCCACCGCTTCCGGGGCTCGGCGCCCCTGGCCTTCCGCCGGCTGAACCGCTGGGCCGAGGCCATCGGCTGGTGGCAGGTGCTCATCTGTGTGGTCATCGGCATCTACTACGCGGCCATCATCGCGTGGTCCATCCGCTACACGGGCTTCTCCCTCACCCAGGCGTGGGGCGACGACCCCGAGGGCTTCTTCAACGGGACCTACCTCCAGGTGGCCGACGCCCCGCAGCCCTCGTTCGACATCGTGCCCGGCGTGTTCTGGCCGATGCTCGCGGTGTGGGTCATCCTCATCCTCGTGATGGGCTTCGGCATCCGCCGCGGCGTCGCGCTGGCCTCCATGATCGGCATTCCGCTGCTCATCGTCATGTTCCTCGTGCTGGTCGTCATCGCCCTCACCCTGCCGGGCGCCACGCAGGGCCTCGACGCCCTCTTCACCCCGAACTGGGCGGCCCTGGCCGAGCCGGGCGTGTGGATCGCGGCCTACGGGCAGATCTTCTTCTCCCTCTCCGTGGGCTTCGGCATCATGATCACCTACGCGTCCTACCTGAAGAAGCGCACGAACCTGACGGGCTCCGGCCTCGTGGTCGGCCTGTCCAACTCGGGCTTCGAGATCCTCGCCGGCATCGGCGTGTTCTCGGCTCTGGGCTTCATGGCGCAGGCCTCCGGCGTGCGCGTGGACGAGGTGGTGGCCAGCGGAATCGGCCTGGCCTTCGTCGCGTTCCCCACGCTGATCTCCCAGGCCCCCATGGGCCCCGTCGTGGGCATCCTCTTCTTCGGCTCCCTCGTGATCGCGGGGTTCACCTCGCTCATCTCCATCCTCGAGGTCGTGGTCTCGGCGGTGAAGGACAAGCTGGGCTGGGGCCGCTGGACCACCGTGCTGGTGGTGGTCGGCCTCTCGGCCGTCGTGTCCCTCGCACTGTTCTCCACCACCACGGGCCTCTACATGCTGGACACCATGGACGCCTTCGCCAACAACTTCGGCATCGTGGGCGCCGCCCTCATGTCGGTGCTCGTGGTGACGGCCGTCCTCGGCTCGGCGCGCCGGATCGTGGCCCACCTCAACGCGGTCTCCTCGTTCCGTGTGGGCGGGATCTTCACGCTGCTGATCGGCGTGGTCATGCCCCTGGTGCTCTCCTACATCTGGCTCTCCTGGATCATGGAGACCATCCGGGACGGCTACGGCGACTACCCGGGCGACTTCCTCGGCCAGTACGGCTGGGGCCTGGCCCTCGGCTCGGTGGCCTTCGCGGTGCTGCTGTCCCTGATCCCGTGGTCCAAGAAGTCGAACCTCTATGAAGAGCCCGTGGAGAACGAGATCCACGGCGACCTCATCCCGACCCACGCGGTCCCGGCCGGCACCACGCCCACCGGCGCCATCCCCGTGGTCCGCACGGACACGACGGACCCATCCGTCGACGCGGCGGCCCGGGCCGTCCGGAAGGAGCACTGAGCCATGAGCACCGCCGCCATCATGATGATGACCCTCGCGATCGTCCTGGTCTGGGGAGGTCTGGTCGTCGCGATGATCCACCTCGTGCGGCACCCGGACGAGACCTCCGGCCACCTTCCGGACGAGGCCTGGGACGCAGCCGACGAGGAGGCGTTCGGAGCCCCGGTGGACGACGACGCCCCCGCTCACCGCGTCTGATGCACGCCGGATGACCTCGCGCACCCCTGCGCACCGCGAGGGCGGGGAGGCTGCCACGGCGGCCTCCCCGCCCTCGCGTGTCGCCGCGCCGTCCCTGCCGTGTCTGTCGGTCGACCGCTCGGCCCCGCATCCCGCCTCGGCGCAGCTCGTGGACGCCGTCGTGGACGCCGTGGCCCGCGGTCTCCTCGCCCGCGGCGACCGCCTCCCGCCCGTGCGCACGCTGGCTGGGGAGCTCGGGCTCGCCCCGGGCACCGCGGCCAAGGCCTACAAGGAGCTCGAGGTTCGCGGGGCCGTGGAGACCCGCGGTCGCGCGGGCACGTTCGTCGCGGCGTCCGCGGAGGGGTGCAGGGAGGAGGCCCGACAGGCAGCACGCCGCTTCGTGGACGAGGTCGTCGGCCGCCTCGGCTTCACGCCCGCCGACGCCGTGGAGCAGGTCCGCCTGGCCGCCGCCGCCCGGGGCTGAGGCGCCGCGGCGTCGCGACCCTGACCACGCACCAGACCTGAGCGCCACGACGAACGAGCCCTGCGACGTGGTGCCCATCCGCTCCGGATGGGCGCCACGTCGCAGGGCTCGTCTGTGCTCCGCAGGTCAGGCGCGGTCGCCCAGGGTCTCCACGATGCGGTCCATGACGGTCGGATCCGCCAGGGTGGTGGCGTCGCCGGGGGTGCGGCCCTCAGCGACGTCCTTGAGGAGGCGGCGCATGATCTTCCCCGAGCGGGTCTTGGGCAGCTCCGGCACCACGAGGATGCGCTTCGGCTTGGCGATGGGGCCGATGTCGTGCCCCACGTGGGCGCGCAGCGCCTGCTCGACCTCGGCAGGGTCCAGGCCCCGGGCGGAGGCCTCCTCGGTGAGGAGGACGAAGGCGACGACGGACTGACCCGTCGTCTCGTCCGCGGCGCCGACCACGGCGGACTCCGCCACGAGCTCGTGCGCCACGAGGGAGGACTCGATCTCCTGGGTGGACAGGCGGTGGCCGGAGACGTTCATGACGTCGTCCACGCGGCCGAGCAGCCAGATGTCGCCGTCCTCGTCGTAGCGGGCGCCGTCGCCGGCGAAGTACATGCCGGGGAAGCGGGACCAGTAGGTCTCCTTGAAGCGCTCCGGATCGCCCCAGATGCCCCGCAGCATGGACGGCCACGGCTCGCGCGCCACGAGGAAGCCCGCGGCGGTGCCCTCGAGGGGCTCGCCCGCCTCGTCCACCACGGTCAGCACGACGCCGGGCACGGGCTGCTGCGCCGAGCCGGGCTTGAGCGTGGTGACGCCGGGCAGCGGGGTGAGCATGTGCGCGCCGGTCTCGGTCTGCCACCAGGTGTCCACGATCGGGCAGCGCGAGCCGCCGATGACCTCGTGGAACCAGCGCCACGCCTCGGGGTTGATGGCCTCGCCCACGGTGCCCAGCAGGCGCAGGGAGGAGAGGTCGTGGCCGTCCGGGATCTGGCGGCCCCACTTCATGAAGGTGCGCACCGCGGTCGGCGCGGTGTAGAGGATGGTGACGTCGTACTTCTCGACGATCTCCCACCACCGGCCCTGGTGCGGGGAGTCCGGGGTGCCCTCGTAGATCACCTGGGTGGCGCCGTTCACGAGCGGCGCGTAGGCGACGTAGGAGTGGCCGGTGACCCAGCCGACGTCGGCGGTGCACCAGTAGACGTCCGTCTCCGGCTTGAGGTCGAAGGTGTCGTGCATCGTCACGGCGCCCTGGACGAGGTAGCCGCCCGTGGTGTGGAGGATCCCCTTGGGCTTCCCGGTGGTGCCGGAGGTGTAGAGGATGAAGAGCGGGTGCTCGGCGTCGTGCCACACGAGCTCGTGCTCGTCGGAGGCGGTGGGGACCACGTCGTGCCACCAGTGGTCGCGGCCCTCCGCCATGGGCACCTCAGCCTCGTTGCGGCGCACGACGACGACGTTCTGCACGGTGTGGCCGGGGGCTGAGAGCGCCTCGTCCACGGCGGGCTTGAGCATGGAGGGCTTGCCGCGGCGGAAGGAGCCGTCGGCGGTGACGACGAGCTTCGCCTCGGCGTCGTCCACGCGGGAGCGCAGGGCGTCGGCGGAGAAGCCGCCGAACACCACGGAGTGCACGGCGCCGATGCGCGCGCACGCGAGCATCGTGATGACGGCCTCGGGGATCATGGGCAGGTAGACGGCCACGCGGTCGCCCTTGGCGACGCCCAGCGACTCGAACGCGTTAGCGGCCCGCCGCACCTCGGCGGCCAGCTCGGCGTACGTGTAGGTGCGGGTGTCGCCCGGCTCGCCCTCGAAGTGGATGGCCACACGCTCGCCGCGGCCGGCCTCCACGTGGCGGTCCAGTGCGTTGTAGGCGGCGTTGGTGGTGCCGTCGGCGAACCACTTCGCGAACGGGGCGTCGGAGAAGTCCAGGACCTCGGTGAAGTCCTCCTCCCAGTGCAGGGCCTCGCGGGCGCGGCGGGCCCAGTAGGCCAGGCGGTCCTCGGAGGCCTCGGCGTACAGGTCCGCCGTGGCGACGGCCTGGGCGGCGAACTCCGGTGGTGGGGGGAACGTGGGGATCTGCTCATCCATCGGGGGTGTCCTTTCGGGGCGGGGCGCGCCGGGATCTGGGGGTGGCCGGCAGGGCCGGTCGCCGGTGTGACGCGTGGCACAGGTCTGTCGGGATCAGCATGACGCGCGGGGCCGGAGGCGGCAAATCACCGCCGTTCGTGTTGCTCCCCACGGCGAGCGGCCGCCGGATGCGTTCGCGCCCGCCACCGCGGCACGGGAGAATCGGTCCATGACTCGGGAGCAGTGGGACGTGGTGGTGGCCGGCGGCGGAGCCGTGGGACGAGCTGCCCGACGCCGAGGAGGCGGAGCAGGGGGGCCGCGGCCTCACGACGCCCTGCTGCGCGACGCGGGCGCCGAGTGGGCGGACTCCCCGCAGGGCTCCTTCACGGCCGTGGCGGGGCGGCGGTCGGCGTGAGCGCGCACGGGACGACGACGCCGACGGGGGAGAGTCCGCTGGCCCTGACGCGCCGGGCGCGGCGGATCGACCGCGCGCTCGCGGAGGCGTACCCGTACGCGGTGGCCGAGCTGGACTTCGAGAACCCCTTCGAGCTGCTCGTGGCCACTGTGCTCTCGGCCCAGACGACGGACGTGCGGGTGAACTCCGTGACCCCCGCGCTGTTCGCGCGCTTCCCCGACGCGGCGGCCATGGCCGCGGCCACGGAGGTGGAGCTGCAGGAGCTCGTGCGCCCCACGGGCTTCTACAAGAACAAGGCGTCGGCGATCCTGCGGCTCTCCGTCGAGCTCGTGGAGCGCTTCGACGGGGAGGTCCCCGGCCGCCTCGAGGATCTCGTGACCCTCCCGGGGGTGGGTCGCAAGACGGCGTTCGTGGTGCTGGGCAACGCGTTCGGCCGCCCCGGAATCACCGTGGACACGCACTTCGGGCGCCTGGCGCGCCGGCTCGGCTTCACGGAGGAGACCGACCCGGTGAAGGTGGAGCACGCCGTCGCCGCCCTGTTCCCGCCGCGGGACTGGACCATGCTCTCCCACCACCTCATCTTCCACGGCCGCCGCGTGTGCCACGCGCGGAAGCCGGCGTGCGGGGCCTGCCCGATCGCCCGGTGGTGCCCCAGCTGCGGTGCGGGCGAGACCGACCCCGAGAGGGCGCGGTCCCTGCTGGCCTACGAGCTCAAGCCCGGCCGGGAGGAGCTGCTCGCACTCATGCGCGCGGGGCGGACGCGCCGCGAGCTCCGGGCCCTGGGGCATTCCCTCGTGGCATGAGCGGTCCGGACCAGGTCCTGACCGGGTCCTGATCGGGGCGGGGCCGGCACGCAGCGCGGCACCCCGCCGACGGACGGGGCCGATGCCTCGGATGCGGCGCCTCACGGGGGTTCCAGCCCCCGGTGGGCGGCGGCACGGACGGCCGCGGTCAGTCGCAGCAGGCGCGGTGAGGGCAGGGTGGCGGCCTGCCAGTGCAGGGGCAGGAGGACGTCGTCGACCCCCGGCAGGCGGACGAGGCCGCCGTCGCGCAGGCCCTCGCGAGCCTGATGGTCCACGAGCATGCCCCAGCCCAGGCCGGCCTCCACGCAGCGCTGGAAGGCGTCGAAGGACGGGGCGGTGTGGGTCGGCGGGGCCGTGGCGACTCCGGCGGAGCGCAGCACGATGCCCTGGAGGTCGTCCTTCACGTTGAACCGCATCATCGGCATGGCCGCGAGGTCGACGGCGCCGGCCCGCCGGTGCCGCTCGAGCAGGGCGGGCGCGGCCACGGGGACGTACCGCATGTGGCCGAGCGGCTCCGCCTCGCAGCCCGGCACGGGGACCGGCTCGGTGGTGACGGCGGCCAGCACCTCGCCCCGCCGCAGCAGCTGCGCACTGTGGTCCTGGTCCTCCACGTGCAGGTCCAGCACGGTGTCATGCCAGGCGGCGGCGTTCCGCACCACGGGCTGGAACCACGTGCCCAGGGCGTCCGCGGGCACGGCGAGCGCGGTGACGCTGCGTCCGGACGCCTGCCGGCCGAGACGTGCCCAGGCCTCCTCCTCGAGGACCTGCACGTGCCGGGCCATGCGCACCAGGGCCGTGCCGGCATCGGTCGGCACGCAGGGGCTGCCTCGCCGGACCACCACCTGGCCGACGGTGCGCTCGAGCGCGCGAATCCGCTGGCTCACGGCGGACGCGCTGACGCCCAGCGTGTGGGCCGCCCCTTCGAACGAGCCCTCGTCGACGATGGCCAGCAGGGCGCGCAGCTGCTCGAGATTCATGAAGCAGAGCTTAGGCAATCGCAGGATGATGCGTTTGTCTCAGATTCGAGACCGCCCTAGCGTCAGGCTCATGTGGAACCTCGCCGTGACGGGCCTGCTCACCGGACTCGCCCTCATCGTGGCGATCGGCGCCCAGAACGCCCTCGTCCTGCGCCAGGGCGTTCGCCGTGAGCACGTGGGCCCCGTCGTCGCGGTGTGCGCGGCATCGGACGCCGTGCTGATCATGGGAGGCACGGCCGGCGTCGGCGCGCTGGTGACCGCGGTGCCGTGGCTGCTGGAGGTGCTGCGCTGGGGCGGTGCGCTGTACCTGCTGTGGTTCGCGGCCACCTCCCTGCGATCCGCGCTGCGACCGCAGGCCCTCGAGTCGGCCGCGGCGCCGCGGACGGCCGGCTCGGTGCTGGGGACCACGCTCGCCCTGACGTGGCTGAACCCGCACGTGTACCTGGACACCGTGGTGCTGCTCGGCAGCCTCGCCAACCAGCACGGCCCGGACGGACGCTGGGTGTTCGCCGCCGGCGCCGTGCTCGCCTCCGTGCTGTGGTTCTCCGGGCTGGGGTTCGGGGCGGGGCTCCTGGCCCGCCCGCTCGCCTCGCCGAGCGCGTGGCGCGTCCTGGACGTGCTCATCGCCGCGGTCATGGCGGTGCTCGCCGTGCGGCTGATGCTCAGCTGAGCCGGCGGCTCAGCCCTCGGCCAGTCGGGCGGCGACGTCCTCCACGGTGTTCCGCGCCCACACGCCGACGCCCACGAGCGTGGCCGAGGCCGGCCCGCACCAGTCGCCGTAGCCGAGCAGGTACAGGCCGGGGACGTCGGTGCTCGCGGTCGGCAGGTCGCTCCGGGTGCGGGGCACGCCGGCGCCGGTCGTGCTCAGGTCCAGCTGCCGCAGGTGGCGCAGCTCCGCGTGGAAGCCGGTGCTCCACACCATCGCGTCGAACGTGCGATCCGTGCCCCGCACCTCCGCGGCGGCCGCCGAGTCCGCCGCCCAGCCGTGCTCGAGGCCGGCGTCGTCGTCCCAGGCCGCGCCGCGCCGGGTGAGCCGGGAGACCATGGGGACCGCATGCAGCCCGCGCTCGTCGCGGGCCCGGCGCACGGGCGGGACGGCCACGATGTCCCCGAGCTCGCCGACCGACGGGCCGTCCCGGCCGAGCACCCGCGCCGAGGCGGCCTGGAACAGCACGCGGCCGTCGACGTCGTCCGGCATGAAGCGCGGCGGGCGCCGACACGCCCACGTGACCTCCGCGGCGTGGTCGAGCAGGTCCGCGGCCACCTGGGGGCCGGAGTTGCCCCCGCCCACCACGAGCACCCGCTGGTCGGTGAAGTCCTCCGGACGGCGGTAGGCCGCGGAGTGCAGCCGGCGTCCCGCGAACTCCGCGGCCCCGGGGACCGCGGGCAGGTACGGGCGGGTGAACGTGCCGGTCGCGGAGACCACGGCCCGGGCGGTGAGGCGGGAGCCGTCCTCGAGGAGGAGGGTGAACGGCGGCTCCTCCTCCGCCGAGGCGTCCCGGGTGACGGTGCTGACGCGCGCGGTGCGGCGGACGGGCAGGGAGTAGCGCTCCTCGTAGTCGGCGAGGTAGTCGACGACGTGGAGCGCGTCGGGGTTGCCGGACTCCGTGGCCGCGGCGTCCGGCAGGGCCGGCATGCGGTGGCCGGGCAGGGAGGAGTGCTCCGCGGGGGAGAAGAGCTCGAGCGAGTCCCAGAAGTGGCGCCACGCGCCGCCGGGCTCCCCTGCCGCGTCCAGGATCACGAACGAGGGCGCGGGCCCCGCAGCGCGGCCGCGCTCGACGTCCCGCGCGAGCCGCTGGAGGTGGAATCCGGCGGCGAGGCCGGCCTGGCCGCCGCCGATCACAGCGACGTCGACGGCGGTCGGGGCCGCCGTCGTGGGTGCGGGGTGTGAGGCGCTCATGGCTCTGAGGCTACCGAGCCCCGCCCGCGGCCGGCGTCTCACGCACCGGGCCGTGGGTAGCGTGGGGGACATGACCGAGCCCGCCGCGCACCCTGCGTCCGCCCCCGCCCTCCCCGGCTCGATCGCGGGGGCCCGCGACCAGCTGACCGCCCTCACGGCCCGGTGGGGCGTGGCCGAGGTCCCCGGCCGCCACGACGCCGCCGCGCTCACCGCGGTCCCGGACGGCGCCGCCTCTGCGTGGGGCCTGGACTGGCCCCGCCCGGTGCAGGCGCGCCCCTCGGCAGTGCTCATCCTCGTCGGCGCACTCGACGACGTCCCGGCGGTCCACGACGCCGGCCGCGTCCACCCCGCCGTGGACGTCCTGCTCACGCAGCGCGCGTCCACCCTGCGCCAGCACGCGGGGCAGATCGCCTTCCCCGGCGGACGCGTGGACCCCGAGGACGCGGACGTGGTGGCCACGGCCCTGCGCGAGGCCCGTGAGGAGACGGGGCTGGATCCGGACGGCGTCGAGGTGCTGGGCGTCCTGCCCCCGGTGCCCCTGATCGTGTCCGGCCACGTGGTGCACCCCGTGATCGGGTGGTGGTGCCGCCCGGGTCGCGTGGCCGTGGTGGACGAGGCCGAGGCCGCCGCCGTGTTCCGCCTGCCCGTGGCCGACCTCGTGGCCCCGCAGAACCGGTGCCGGGTGGCGCGGCCCGGCGGCCACCGCGGCGAGACTCCCGGCTTCCTCGTGGGGGAGCGGCTCGTGTGGGGGTTCACGGCGGCACTGCTGGACCGGCTGCTGGACCTGCTCGACTGGTCCGTGCCCTGGGACCGGAGCCGCGTGATCGACGCCGAGACGTGGGAGCCGGTCAGCGACTGACGGGGCAGGGGCGCTGACGCGATCCCACGGCTGAAGGGGGCCGGGCGGTGGCGGCACGGTGCCGCCGGAGACCTCTGAGGCCCGGCGGCTCCTGCACAGGCGGCGCCCGGGGCTCGCGTGTCCCCGCAATCGGACACGGACGGGCCGGGCCCCGTGCGCGGCGGCTGGACTGGGCGGAGGCCGGAGGCCGGCGGCCGTCGACGTCGGCGCCGGACCCGCCGTCCCGCTGGAGGTCCGCCATGCGTCCCTGGGTGCCCGATGCCCCACCCCGTCCCCGCCGTGCCCGCCCGTCCGTCCGGTCCGGCCTTCACCCACCGCGGCCAGGGCATCCGCCGCCGGCCGCCGCCCCGCTGGCCGCGGCCTCCCCGCCGCCGGCCGCGGCGTCCCCGGGGCCGGACGACGCCGCCGCGCTGCGCCGCAGGATCGCCGAGCAGTGCGCCGAGGGGGATCCCGCGACCGAGGCGGACCTGCGTCCGCTGATCGAGCGGGTGCTCGCGGACGCCGAGGCGCAGCGGCGCGCGGATGCCATGCGTCCCGCACCGTGGTGGCGGCGGATCGGCCGCGGCGCCCCCGATCCGGATCGGCCGTGGACCCCGCCGGCCCCCGCCGTGCGGGAGGCTCAGGCCCGCGCCCTCGAGGAGGAGCTCGCCGGCTTCGGCCCGCTCGCCCCCTGGGTGGGCGTCGAGGGCGTCACGGACGTCCTCGTGGACGGCGGCGGTGCCGTGTGGACCGACGGGGCGGGCGGGCTGATCCGGCGCCCGGCGCGCCTGGACCCGGAGGCGTCCCACGCGCTCGCGGTCCGGCTGCTGGGGCAGGCGGGCCGGCGCCTCGACGGGGCCGTCCCGATGGCCGACGCCCGGGTGGGCGGGGTCCGCGTGCACGCCGTGCTGCCGCCCGTCAGCGGTGGCGGCACGGTGCTGAGCCTGCGCGTGCCCGCACGGCGTGCCCGCTCGCTCGCGGAGCTCGCCGAGTCCTGGCCCGACGGCGGCCTCTGGGCCGAGGCGGTGCAGTGGCTGGTGCTGCACCGGGCCACCGTGCTCATCAGCGGCGCGACCGGCACGGGCAAGACCACGCTGCTCTCGGCGGCCCTCTCCGAGGTGTCCGCGCACGAGCGCATCATCACCGTGGAGGACACCCTCGAGGCCGCGCCGGAGCACCCGCACGTGGTGGCGCTGCAGTGCCGCGCCGCGAACGAGGAGGGGGCGGGGGAGGTGGCCCTCCCCGAGCTCATCCGCCACGCGCTGCGCATGCGCCCGGACCGGCTCGTGGTGGGGGAGTGCCGCGGCGCCGAGGTGACCGACGTCCTCACTGCGCTGAACACGGGCCACCAGGGTGCCTGGGGGACCTTGCACGCCAACGCCGCGGCGGACGTGCCCGCCCGCCTCACCGCGATGGCCTCCCTCGCCGGGTGGAGCCCGGCCGCCGTCGACGCCCAGGCCCGGGCCGGGGTGGACGCCGTGCTCCACGTGGTCCGGGACGTGCACGGCCGGCACCCCGTGGAGCTCGCCGTCCCCGCGGACGCCCCGGGGCCGCTCGCCCTGGTCCCCGCGCTCACCTGGGAGGACGGCATCGCTGACGACGGCGGCGGCGCCGCGGGACGCACGGTCGAGGGCCCGGGGCTCGAGCTGCTGCGCGCCCGCCTCGAGGGCCGGCACACGTGCTGAGGATCCCCGGACCGCTGTGCCGGCCTCGGGCTGATCCGGAGAAGGAGACCGAGGAGCTCGTGGCCGTCCTGCGCCGCTGGTCCGCGCTGCTGCGGGCCGGACTCCCGGCGGACCGCGCCTGGGCGGAGGTCGCCCGGACCGTGCCCGCCTGCGCGCGGCCCCGCCCGGGCTGCTGCCTCCACCACCGCGTCCGCCGGCGGGCCGCGCGCGAGCGGCTCGGACTGGACGCTGAGGGCCCCTGCTCCGACGTGGGCGGCAGCGCCGGCCGTGCGGGGCGACGTCCGTGGCGGCGGCTGCCCGGGCGCGCGGCGCCGCCGGACCCGGGCTGGGAGCTGGTGGACACCGCCCTCACGGCCGGGCGGCGTGCGGGGGCCGCGCCCGCCGCGATCGCCGCGCGCCTGGCGGACACCCTGGAGGCCGCCGTCGACGCGGCCCGCGCCCGCCGCAGCGCCGCGGCGGGGCCCCGCGCGACCGCCCGGCTGCTGCAGTGGCTGCCCATGGGCGGCCTCGGGATGGCGTGGCTGCTGGGCACGTCGCCGGCAGATCTGCTGACCTCGCCCTTCGGGTGGATCATCGGCGTGCTGGGGCTGCTGTTCACGCTTGCCGGCCAGGCGTGGACGCGTCTGCTCGTCGCCCGGGCGACCCGGCCGACCGGGTCGATCGAGCCCGCCGTCGTCCTGGACCTCGTGGCCCCGCTCCTCGCGGCGGGCCGCTCGCTCACCGCGGCCCTCGACGACCTCGCCCGTGCGCTGCCGGACGCGCACGCCCTGCGCGCCGTGACGGCCCTGCTGCGCTGGGGCCGCCCGTGGGAGGAGGCGTGGGAGCCCGTGGCGCAGGATCCGCTGTGGACGGAGGTGGCGGCCTGGCTGCGTCCCCTGCACCGCAGCGGCATGGCTGGAGCCCGTGCGCTGACGGAGACGGCCGCCGCGGTGCGCCAGCAGTCGCGGCGCGCGGACGAGCGGGCCGCGGAGGAGCTCGCCGTGCGGCTCGTGGTGCCGCTGAGCCTGTGCCTGCTGCCGGCGTTCGTGTGCTGGGGCGTGATCCCCATGGTGATCGCCCTGCTCACGGCGGGCCCGTGACGCGCGGGCGCCTGATCGCTCCTGCACAGGCCGCCCGGCGCGGGGCGGTCGTCCCCGGCCGGCGGGCGCGGCGAGCGCGGCGGACGCCGTCCCGCGCAGTCTGGGATCAGCGGCCCGCACCGGACCGTCCCACCGCCCTCGCACCGAGGGCCGCCCTTCCAGGAGGAACCCCATGACCCAGCTCTCCACCGCCCTGCACCTGGCCCTGACCGATCTCGTCGGCCGCGAGCGCCTCGAGGACGAGACCGGCGCCCAGACCGCCGAGTACGGCATCCTCACGCTCGCCGCCGTCGGCTTCGCCGGCGTCCTGGCCGTCCTGCTCACCAGCCCCGAGGTGCAGGAGATGCTCAAGGACATCATCGCCGAGGCCCTCAAGCGTGACTGAGTCCCGCAACGGCGCGCCCCGGCCCGGACACCCCCGCGGTGGCCGGGCCGGGGCCGTGCCCCGTCGTGAATCGGACGCGCCTCGTCCTGAGGCGGCCATGCCCCGCCCCCGCACCGCGTCGGCAGGCGAGCGCGGCGCCGTCACGGCCGAGTACGCGGCCCTGCTGCCGGCGGTCGTGCTCATCCTCGTGGCCGTGGTCCTCGCCGGGGCCGCCTCCGTCCAGCAGGTGCGCAACGGGGACGCAGCGGCGTCGGCGGCGCGCCTCCTCGCCCGCGGAGACGACGTCGGCGAGGCCAGGAGGACCGTCGAGCGCATGGCGGGGGAGGAGGCCCGCCTGGCGCACGAGGAGGGGGACGGCTGGGTGACCGTGACCGTGAGCCATCCCGGCCCGGGCCCGCTGGGGTGGATCGAGCCGATCGCGCTCGAGGCCGGTGCGGCGGCGCCGCTGCAGCATCCGAACCCGGGGGAGGCGTCGTGACCCCGCACCGCGGCGGTGCGCCGGCCAGGGCACGGCAGGCCCTCGCCGACGAACGCGGCGCGGGCGGGGTCACGGCCCTCGGCACGGTGGCCCTCGGGGCGTCGCTCGTGATCGCGGTGGCCGCCCTGGGCGCGGCCTCCGTCACCGCGTCGCAGGCGGCCGGCGCGGCGGACCTCGCCGCGCTCGCGGCCTCGGACGCCCGCCGCGGGATCACCGCGCAGGAGCCGTGCGCCCTCGCCGCGGAGACGGCCGAGCGGAACCACGCCCGGGTGCTGGACTGCTCGGCGTCCCCGCAGGGCTCGGTGCGCGTCGAGGTGGAGGTGGCCCGGGTGCCGCTGCCGCCCGCCCGCGCGGTGGCCGTGGCCGGCCCGCCCTCGGTGCGGTGAGGAGGCGGTCAGTCCTCGGCCGCCTCCGGCTCATCCACGTCCACCTCCGCGAGCGCATCGAACCGCTCGATCAGGAAGCGCAGCACCGTCAGCGCCCCGGCCTTGTCCAGGGGGCTGTTGCGGTTGCCGCACTTGGGGGACTGCACGCAGGAGGGGCAGCCCTCCGGGCACTCGCACGTGTGAATCGCGGCCGCCGTCGCCGTGACCCAGCGGCGCGCCTGCTCGAAGCCGCGCTCCGCGAAGCCCGCCCCGCCGGGGCGGCCGTCGTACACGAACACCGCGGGCGAGCCGGTGTCCGGGTGCAGCACCATGGACACGCCGCCGATGTCCCAGCGGTCATTCGAGGCCACCAGGGGCATCATCCCGATCATGGCGTGCTCGGCCGCGTGCAGGGCGCCGGGCAGCCGGTCCATCGTCAGGCCCGCCGCCACGAGCTCCTCGGAGGAGGCCTGGAACCACACGGCGGAGGTGAACAGGTCCCGGGCCGGCAGATCGAGCGGCTCCTCGCCGAGCACCTCGCCGGAGAGCAGGGCCTTGCGCTGGAAGGAGACCACCTGCGTGCGCACCTGCACGTCGCCCAGGCACCAGCGCAGGGAGCTGCCGTGCGCGTCGAGCCGACGCTCCACGGCCACGATCTCGATCTCCGTGACGTCCCGGGCCTGCGTCGTGAAGTCCGGCCACGCGCGCGTGACGAGCACGGCGTGGGCGTCCTCGTCGAGGTCCTCCACGAGGAACGTGCGGTCCTGGTGCACGTACACCGCGCCCGGGTGCGCCTGGTAGTGGGTCTGCGGGGAGTCCATCGTGCCCAGCAGTGCCCCAGACTCGACGTCGATGATGTCCATGGGGCCGCCGCCGTCGTCGCGGAGGGAGACCAGTCCGGCCGCGTGCTCGGCGTGCGTCCAGAACCAGCCTGCGGGGCGCCGGCGCAGCAGGCCCTGCGCCACGAGGGCGTCGAGCAGCTCCCGTACGCGCGCCGGCGTGCCGAACCAGCCGAGCGCGTCCGGGGTGATCGGCAGCTCAGCGGCGGCGGCGCAAAGCTGGGGGCCGAGCAGGTGCGGGTTCTGCGGGTCCACCACGGTGTCCTCCACGCCCAGGTCGAACACGGCCTCGGGGTGGTCCACCACGAAGGTGTCGAGCGGGTCGTCGGAGGCCACGAAGAACGCGAGCGCGTCCTGACCGCCGCGCCCGGCCCGGCCGATCTGCTGGAAGAAGGACGCGCGGGTCCCGGGCCAGCCGGCCACCACCACGGCGTCGAGCCCGGCCACGTCGATCCCCATCTCGAGCGCCGGGGTCGAGGCCATGCCGAGCAGCCGCCCCGAGCGGAGGGCCTCTTCGAGCGCGCGCCGCTCCTCCGGCAGATAGCCGGAGCGGTACGCCGCGATCCGGGTGCCGAGTCCGGCCTCGACCTCCTCGAGCTGACGCTTCGCGGTGCCCGCGATCGCCTCCGCGCCGCGTCGGGATGTGATGAACGCGAGGGTGCGGGTCTGCTGGAGGGCGAGGTCGGTGACGAGGTCGGCGGCGGTCGCCATGGCCGAGCGCCGCACGGGAGCGCCGTTCTCGCCCCGCCGGTCGGTCAGCTCGGGCTGCCAGAAGCCCACGTGCACCGCGCCGTGGGGGGAGCCGTCCTCCGTCACCGCCCTCGCGGGCGCACCGATCAGCGTGGTGAAGTGCGCGGCCGGGTCCGCCGAGGTGGCGGAGGCGCCCACGAACACGGTCTCGGGGCGTTCGCCCCGGCAGTGCGCCGCCACCCGGCGCAGGCGGCGCAGCAGGATGCCCACCTGCGAGCCGAACACCCCGCGGTACGTGTGCGACTCGTCGACGATCACGTGCGTCAGGTTCCGGAAGAACACGGCCCACCGCTCGTGGTGCGGCAGGATCCCCACGTGCAGCATGTCCGGGTTGGTCAGCAGGATGTTCGCGTGCTCCCGCGCCCAGACCCGGTCCTGGGGAGCGGTGTCCCCGTCGTAGGGGGCGGCGCGCAGCCAGCGGGCGCCGTCGCGCTCGAGGGCGCGCCACGACGCCAGCTGGTCGGCGGCGAGGGCCTTGGTCGGTGCCAGGTAGAGCACGGTGGCGTTCGGGTCGGCGGCCAGGGCCGTGCCCACCGCCAGCTGGTAGCCGAGGGACTTGCCCGACGCCGTCCCCGTCGCCAGCACCGTGTGCGCGCCCTGTGCCAGGGCGAGGGCGGCCTCCACCTGGTGGGCCCAGGGCCGCTCGACGCCCCGGGCCGCGAAGGCCTCGACCAGCCCCTCCGGTGTGCCCGCCGGCCAGTCGACGGGGCGCGCCGCGCGGGACGGGACCGTGCGCACGTGCAGCACCTGCTCCGGCAGCATGCGGCGCCCGAGCGCCGTGGCGAGGGCCGCGCGCGCGTGGTCGGGAGCGGCCGGGGGCACGGGCACGTCCCACCCGGCGGCGGGGTCCTCCCAAGGCGAGGGGACGTCAGAGGGCGGGGGCGGCGGGGTCACCCACCCATGGTGCCCGTGTGCTCGGGGGTCGCGGCGCCCTCGACACGGTCGCGGCTGAAGATGGCCACCGGAGCCACATCGGTCCAGCCGAGGTGGGCGTAGAGCTTCTGGCCGTCCGGGGAGGCCACGAGCAGGCCGCGGCGAACCTCGCCCTCGCTCATCACCTCGCTGGTCAGGTGGCGCATCACGAGGGAGCCCATGCCGCGGCGCCGGTGGTTCGGCGCGGTCCAGATGCGGTCGTAGACGGCGGTGGCGTCCTGGAACGTGACCCAGCCGAGCGCGGCGAGCTCCTCCTCGCCCTCGGGCGCCGTGGAGGCCCCCACGGCCACCACGCGCAGGCGGCGGCTGCCGTCCACGGGCTCGTCCACGCGGGCCTCGTACCCCTCCGGGAGCAGCGGCGGCTCGACGTCGAGCAGTTCGGGGTCCATCTCGAGGGCCATGAGCCGCTCGGCGTCCACCTGGCAGGCCAGGCCGAGGCCGGCGAGGTCCCCCTCGGCCTCCCCGAACACGGTGACGAGGGAGTCGGGTGCGTCGTCGAGGATGGGCTCCAGCGCGTCCAGCTCCTCCTGGCCCGGCGTCACGAGGACGTGCTCCCACGTGGCGGGGACGTCCACCGAGGCCCGGCCGGAGCCGCCGGGGATCATGCGGGCGGGGCGCTGCGTGCGCAGGGCCGCGCGCCGGCCGCCCTCCGTGTCGGTCCGGTAGCCGCGCGAACGGGCCCACGCCTCGAACCAGGTGTCCACCAGTGCCGTGTCCAGATGCTGCGTCATGACACGAGGCTAAGGTGTGACCGCCGTCACGGGAACACCCGTGACCCCATTGCAACATCCGAGGCCACAGAGGCGGTGCCGCGCCGGGACCTACCCTGGACCGGTGAGTCCTTCCCCCGTCTCCCGCATCGCGCTCTACTACCGCTTCACGCCGCTCGCCGATCCCGAGGCCGTGCGGCTGTGGCAGCGCACCCTGGCGGCCTCCCTGGGCCTGACCGGCCGGATCATCGTCTCCCCGCAGGGCATCAACGGCACGGTCGGTGGGCCGGTCGAGGCGGTGAAGGCCTACGTCAGGGCCACGCGCGAGCACCCCGCGTTCCGCGCTCTCGACGTCACGTGGTCCGCGGGCTCCGCGGCGGACTTCCCCCGCCTCTCCGTGAAGGTCCGCCCCGAGCTCGTCGCCTTCGGCGCCCCCGAGCGGATCCGGGTGGACGAGCGAGGCGTGGTCGGCACGGGGGAGCATCTCACGCCGCAGCAGCTCGCGGACCTCGTCGCCGAGCGCGCCGCCACGGACAGCCCCGTCCGGTTCCTGGACGGGCGCAACAGCGTCGAGGCCGCCATCGGCCGGTTCGAGGGGGCCGTGGTGCCCCAGGCGGAGACCACGCGGGACCTGCTGGCCGCCGTCGACTCCGGCGCCCTGGACCACCTCAAGGACGCGCCCGTCGTCGCCTACTGCACCGGCGGGGTGCGCTGCGAGGTCCTCTCCGCCCTGCTCAAGGACCGCGGCTTCGCCGAGGTCTACCAGCTCGAGGGCGGGATCGTCCGCTATGGGGAGGCCTTCGGCGACGCCGGCCTGTGGCGCGGCGAGCTCGCCGTCTTCGACCGGCGCATGGCCACCCGCTTCACCGACGACGCCGAGACCATCGGCCGCTGCCACCTGTGCGGCGAGCCCACCTCGGACCTGCGCAACTGCGCCGACCCCGCCTGCACCACCCTCGAGGTCCGCTGCGCCGCCTGCGCCGCGGCCCACCCCGACCACCGGTGCCACGTCTGCGCCGAGAGGAGCGCCGCCTGATGCACGCCGCCACGCCGTCCACCCCGCTCGGCTCCCACCCCGCGCCCCGCCTGACGCCCGTGGCCGCCGCCGCGCTCGCGGCCGATCTCGCCGACCTCCCCTACACCGCGGAGTCGGTCGAGGCGCTGCTCGGACCCGTCGCCGCGGACTCCCTCGCGCGCGAGCGCCCCGAGGCGGCCCGCCTCGCGGTCGCCCGAGCGCGGGACGTCGAGGGCCTGGAGGACGAGGCCACGGGCCACGACGCCGCCCTCCCGCGGTCGGCGCACCGTCCGCTCGCCGCGCTCGTGGGAGCGTGGATGCTCGGCGACCCCGTCCCCGCCTCCGACCTCGCCGCCGCCCTGCCGCGCACGGGCCTGCCCGGTGCGCTCGCGGCCGGCCTGGTGGTGGAGGCCGGCGAGGGGCTCGTGCGCGGGACCGTGGAGCTCACCCCGTACGAGGTGGACGAGCCCGGGCGGATGTGGGTGGCCGCGGACCAGACCGCGCTCCAGCGCCGCGGTCCGCTGCCGGAGGACCACGTGCTCGGCATCGGGCGGGCCTCGCTCACCCTCGCCGGTGCCACGCAGCGCCGTCCGGTGGGTCGCGCCCTGGACGTCGGCACCGGCTGCGGCATCCAGACCCTGCACCTGCTCGCCCACGCCGAGCACGTCACCGCCACGGACCTCTCCGAGCGGGCCCTCGGGTTCACCCGGTTCAACCTCCTGCTGAACGCGGAGGTGCTCGGCCTCGACCGGGAGCGGATCGAGGACCGCGTGCGCCTGCTCGCCGGGGACATGCTGGCCCCGGTGGCGGGGGAGCGCTTCGACCTCGTGGTCTCCAACCCGCCGTTCGTCATCACGCCGCGCACCGACCCGGACGCCCCCGTCCTCACCTACCGGGACGGCGGCCGCGAGGGCGATCGGATCGTGGCCGAGCTGATCGCCGCCCTGCCGGATCACCTGACCGAGGGCGGCACCGCGCAGCTGCTCGCCAACTGGGAGATCCCGGCCGAGGGCGACGGCGCCGCCGCCTGGGACGCGCGCCCCCGCTCGTGGATCGCCCCCGGCGTCCAGGCCTGGATCATCCAGCGCGACGCCCAGGACCCGGCCGGCTACGCCGAGACCTGGCTGCGGGACTCCTCCCTGGAGCTGGACCCGCACGCCTACGAGGCGGCGTATCGCGGCTATCTGGAGGACTTCGCCGCCCGTGGGGTCTCCGGGGTGGGCTTCGGCCACGTGTGGCTGCGCCGCCCCGCCGCGGACGGCTCGCAGGGTCGGGGCTGGACGGTCGCCGAGGAGCTGACCCAGCCGGTCGACGAGGCGCTCGGCGCCGCGTGGGCGGCCGCCGTCGCCCGCCGGGACCGGCTCGCCGTGGTCCTGGACCGCGCCGGTGGCGTGTCGGGCGACGTCGTCGGCGACCCGGCGCTGACCGCCCTGCGCTCCCTCCACCTGCGCGTGGCGGACGACGTCACGGAGGAGCGCCACCAGCGCTTCGGCGCCGAGCACCCGGAGGTGATCCTGGCCCGGCAGGGCGGCGGCTTCCGGCGCACCGCGCGCCTGGACACCGCGACGGCGGGCGTCCTCTCCGCCTCGGACGGCGAGCTGAGCGTGGGGCAGCTGGTGGGCGCCGTCGTCGCCCTGCTGGAGCTGGACGACGCCGGCCGGGCCGGCCTGCTCGCGGCGCTGCGGGAGCTCTACGAGGACGGGTTCCTCGTGGAGGGGGCCTGACCGCTCCGCTCCGCCTCCTCTGCGGGCGCACGGAGACCCAACCGTTATGGTGGGCCACGCGCCCCCTACGATGTGGGGACGTCCGTCCGCCATGTCCGCGCCACCCCGGCGCCGCCGGCAGGCCCGTAGCACTCACCGTCCAGGAGGACTCCGTTGACCACCACCCCCGCTTCCGTGACCGGCTCCGTGCCCCAGGGCAAGAAGCTGGTCATCGTGGAGTCCCCGGCCAAGAGCAAGTCCATCGCGAAGTACCTGAACGCGGTGGGCGAGGGCTGGGTGGTGGACTCCTCCGTGGGCCACATCCGTGACCTGCCCAAGCCCTCCGACCTGCCGGCGGACATGAAGAAGGGTCCCTACGGCAAGTTCGCGGTGGACACGGAGCACGGCTTCAACCCCTACTACGTGGTGCACCCGGACAAGAAGAAGAAGGTCACTGAGCTCAAGCGCGAGCTCAAGGACGCCGAGGCCCTCTACCTCGCCACGGATGCGGACCGCGAGGGCGAGGCCATCGCGTGGCACCTCCTGGACACCCTCAAGCCCAAGGTCCCCGTGTACCGCATGACCTTCGGCGAGATCACCAAGGAGGGCGTGCAGCGCGGCCTGCAGAACATCCGCGACCTGGACACCCACCTGGTGGACGCCCAGGAGACGCGCCGCATCCTGGACCGCCTCTTCGGCTACGAGCTCTCCCCGGTGCTGTGGCGCAAGGTCTCCCGCGGCCTCTCCGCCGGCCGCGTGCAGTCCGTGGCCACCCGCCTCGTGGTGGAGCGCGAGCGTGAGCGCATGGCGTTCGTGCCCGCGCAGTACTGGGGTGTGGAGGGCACGTTCACCGTCGCCGAGGGCGCGCAGGCCGCCGACGCCGTCGGCGCCTCCTTCACCGCCCGACTCTCCACCGTGGACGGTGAGCGCGTGGCCACCGGCCGCGACTTCGACGACGCCGGCCGCCTGAAGTCCGCCCCGGGCAAGAAGGTCGCGCACCTGGACGCGGCCGCCGCCACCTCCCTGGCCGAGGGGCTGCGCGGCGCGGACTTCACGGTGGACGCCGTGGAGGACAAGCCGTACACGCGCCGGCCGGCCGCGCCGTTCACCACGTCGACCATGCAGCAGGAGGCCTCGCGCAAGCTGCGGATGAGCTCCCGCGTCTCCATGCAGGTGGCCCAGCGCCTGTACGAGAACGGCTACATCACCTACATGCGCACCGACTCGGTGAACCTGTCCCAGGAGGCCATCGGGGCCGCCCGCACGCAGGCCGCCGAGCTCTACGGGTCCGACGCCGTGCCGGCGCAGCCGCGCACGTACGCCAAGCGCTCCGAGAACGCGCAGGAGGCGCACGAGGCCATCCGCCCCGCGGGCGACTCCTTCCGCACCCCCGCCCAGGTGAAGAACGAGCTGCGCCCGGACGAGTTCCGCCTCTACGAGCTGATCTGGAAGCGCACCGTGGCCTCCCAGATGGCGGACGCGAAGGGCTACACCGCCACGCTGCGATTCTCCGCGCAGGCGAAGGACGGCCGCACCGCCCAGTTCGCCGCCTCCGGCACCGTGATCACGTTCAAGGGCTTCCTCGACGCCTACGAGGAGGGCAAGGACGCGGAGAGCGAGGAGGAGAGGGCCGAGGCCAGAGACCGCCGCCTGCCGCAGGTGGCCGAGGGGGAGCGGCTGACCGGCGAGCCGATCGAGGCCACCGGTCACGAGACCTCCCCGCCGGCCCGCTACACCGAGGCCTCCATCGTGGCCGAGCTGGAGCGCCGGGAGATCGGCCGCCCCTCCACGTACGCCCCCACGATCTCCACGATCATGGACCGCGGCTACGTCACCAAGCGCGGCAACGCCCTGGTCCCGTCGTGGACCGCGTTCGCCGTGATCGGCCTGCTCGAGGACTACTTCAGCAGGTACGTGGACTACGACTTCACGGCCCGCATGGAGGACGACCTCGACCGCATCGCCGCGGGCGAGCTGGCCCGCGAGGCCTGGCTGCAGACCTTCTACTTCGGCGCCCCGGCCTCGGATGCCGAGAAGGGCATGGACGGCCTCCAGCAGGTGGTGGAGAACCTGGGAGACATCGACGCCCGCGCGGTGAACTCCCTGCCGATCACCGAGGACATCACCCTGCGCGTGGGCCAGTACGGCCCGTACCTCGAGAAGCCGCTGCCCGCCGGCGCCGAGGAGGGCTCGACGCCGCCGCGCGCCAACGTCCCCGAGGACTTGGCCCCGGACGAGCTCACCCCCGCCAAGGCGGAGGAGCTGTTCGCCACCGCCAAGCCCTCCGAGCGCGCGCTGGGCACGGACCCGGAGACGGGCCACGCCGTCGTCGCCAAGGACGGGCGCTACGGCCCCTACGTCACCGAGGTCATCCCCGAGATGACCGAGGAGCAGCTGCAGGCGTGGCTGGACGCGCAGCCCACCGAGTACTACAAGAACGGCAAGCCGAAGCCCAAGAAGAAGCCCGCGGCGCAGAAGCCCCGCACCGGCTCGCTCTTCAAGAGCATGGCCGTGGACACCGTGACCCTCGAACAGGCGCTGCAGCTGATGTCCCTGCCGCGCATCGTGGGGGCGGACGCGGAAGGTGAGGTCATCACCGCGCAGAACGGCCGGTTCGGCCCCTACCTGAAGAAGGGGACCGACTCGCGCTCGCTCGAGTCGGAGGACCAGATCTTCAGCATCACCGAGGACCAGGCCCGGGAGGTCTACGCCCAGCCCAAGCAGCGCGGACGCGGCACCGCGAAGCCGCCGCTCGCGGAGTTCGGCGAGGACCCGGTGTCCGGCAAGAGGGTCACCGTGAAGGAGGGCCGCTTCGGCCCGTACGTCACGGACGGCGTCACCAACATCACCGTGCCCCGCGGCCGCGTGCCCGAGGAGCTGACGGCCGAGGAGGCCTACCAGCTGCTCGCGGACAAGCGCGCCAAGGGCCCGGCTCCCAAGAAGGCACCGGCCCGCAAGCCGGCCGCCACGAAGGCCCCTGCGAAGAAGCCGGCCGCGAAGACCACCCCTCGGAAGAGGGCCTGACGCATGCGCCTCGGCGTGCTGGACATCGGCTCGAACACCGTCCACCTGCTCCTCGTGGACGCCCACCCAGGCGCCCGCCCCACCGCGTACGCCGACCACAAGCGCTCGCTGCCGCTCATCCGCTTCCTCGACGCCGAGGGCGCCATCAGCGAGGAGGGCCAGCGCGAGCTCGTGGACTTCATCCAGGAGGCGGTGGCCTTCGCGGAGGAGAACCGCGCGGAGGACATGGTCTCCTTCTGCACCTCGGCCATCCGCGAGGCGGCCAACGGGAAGGCGGTGCTCGCCCGCGTGGAGGAGCAGACCGGCGTGCACCTCGTGGAGCTCTCCGGCGAGCAGGAGTCCGCGATGACCTACTTCGCGGTGCGCCGCTGGCAGGGCTGGGACGCCGGCTCCATCCTGAACTTCGACATCGGCGGCGGCTCGTTCGAGATCGCCTACGGTCAGGACGAGCTGCCCTCCCACGCGGTGTCCCTGCCGCTCGGCGCGGGGCGCCTCACGCGGGACCGCCTCCCGGACGACCCGCCGCACCCCAGGGACGTCAAGCAGCTGCGCAAGTACGTGTCGACGCACATGGAGGCGGCCTTCGCCTCCTTCCCCCCGGTGACCCCGCCGGTCGTCGTCACCGCCACGTCGAAGACGTTCCGCTCGCTGGCCCGCCTCACCGGCGCGGCGCCGTCCGCCGCGGGACCCTTCGTCAAGCGGCACCTGCGCGCGGACGACCTGCACCTCTGGGTCAACCGCCTCGCCGCGATGCCCTCGGCCGAGCGCGCGGACCTGCCCGGGGTCTCCGAGGTCCGGGCCCAGCAGATGCTCGCCGGCGCGATCGTGGCGCTCACCGCGATGCGCACCTTCGGCGTGGTGCAGCTGGAGATCTGCCCCTGGGCCCTGCGTGAGGGCCTCATCCTCAACCGCCTGGACGCCCTCATGCTCGAGGGCCACCTCACGCGGGACGGCGTGCCCGGCGTCGGGCGCGTGGACCTGAACACGGACACGCTGCTGCCCGGCCTGCGCCTCGGGGTGCGCTGAGATGCCGCTGATCTCCACCGGGCATCTCGCCCCCGCCCCGCGCTTCGGCGCGGACATCCCGGTGACCCTGTCCTCGTCGTCGGTGTTCCCCCTGGGGACGCAGGACGTCTTCGCCACCGCGCAGGACCTGGGCTACGACGGCGTCGAGGTCATGGTCACCCACAACGGATGGAGCCAGGACGCCGACCGGCTGCGCACCCTCGCGGAGCGCACCGGCATGCGGATCGACTCGATCCACGCGCCGACCCTGCTCTTCACCCAGCAGGTGTGGGGATCCGCGTGGACGAAGATCCGGCGCTCCGTGGAGATGGCCCAGGCCGTGGGGGCGGCCACCGTCGTGGCCCACCCCCCGTTCCGCTGGCAGGGCACGTACGCCGAGCGCTTCGCGGAGGGGATCGCCGACCTCATGGCCGAGTCCGGCGTGGTGATCGCGGTGGAGAACATGTACCCGTGGCGCGCCTACGGCCGCGAGACCAAGATGTACCTGCCCCACTGGGATCCGGTCCCGGAGCCGTACGAGCACGTGTGCTGGGACTTCTCCCACGCGGCCATCGCCCGCGAGGACTCCCTCGCGGCGCTGACGGCGCTCGGGCCCCGCGTGCGCCACGTCCACCTCACCGACGGCACCGACAGCCACAAGGACGAGCACCTGATCCCCGGCGAGGGCACCCAGCCCGTCGCCGCGTCCCTGCGCCACCTCGCCCGCACCGGCCTGGCCGGCACGGTGTGCGTGGAGGTGGGCACGCGCGGCATGGACTACGCCGGGCAGCGCGAGGAGCGGCTCGCCGCCTCGCTCGCCTTCGCCCGGACGCACCTCACCCTCGACGACGAGACCACCGACGACGAAGGAGCACGATCGTGAAGCTGACCATCCTGGGCCTGGGCACCATGACGGGCGCCATCCTGACCGGCGCCCTCGACTCGGGCGCCGTGCAGGCCGCCGACGTCACCGCCACCACCCGCTCGGAGGACTCCGCCGCGGCCGCGCGCGAGCGCTTCGCGGGGGTGGACGTGCGCGCCGCCGGCGGTGCGGACGAGGCCAACGCGGACGCCGTGCGCGAGGCCGACGTCGTGCTGCTCGGCATGAAGCCCAAGGACCTCGTGGCCGCCGCGCGCGGCATCGCGGACGCCCTGCCCGCGGACGCCGTGGTGGTCTCGGTGGCTGCCGGCGTCACGGCCGGGACGATCGCGGGCGCGCTGCGTCCGGGCCAGCCGCTCGTGCGCACCATGCCGAACACGCCGCTGACGGTGGGCTCGGGCGTCGTGGGCGTGGCCCCCGCCGAGGGCGTGGGGGAGGAGCAGGCCGCTGCCGTGGAGGGTCTGTTCTCCGGCTCGGGCCTGGTCGTGCGCGTGGACGAGCGGCAGCTGCCCGCCGTCGTGGCCGCGGCCGGCTCGGCCCCGGCCTACGTGTTCCTGCTGGCCGAGGCGATCGCGCAGCATGCCGTGGAGCTCGGCCTGGACCGCGCGGACGCGGAGGCGATGGCCGCCGCGACCGTGAAGGGCGCGGGCCTCATGCTCGAGCGCGCGGTGGAGTCGGGAGAGCAGACCGCCGAGGACCTGCGCCGCGCCGTCATGAGCCCCAACGGCACCACGGAGCGGGCCGTGACCGCGCTGCAGGACGGCGGTCTGCCGCAGCTCGTGGCCCGCGCGATGCACGCCGCGGCCGAGCGCGACCGCGAGATGGGTCGCGAGTTCGCCGGCTGAGGCGAGCGGCACGGACCGCCACGCGGCCGGGGGCCGGGATGCGGCGCGGGCACCCGGCGGGCCCGTGGCTCAGGGGCGGGCGGCGAAACGGTCGATCAGCTCGGTGTGCCCGGAGACGATGAGCGTGTCGCGGGGCCCCACGCGCGTGTCCGGCTGGGCGTAGGTGAAGTCCTCGCCGGGGGTCTTCACGCCCACCACGGTCACGCCGTACTTGGCGCGCACGTTCGACTCGCCGAGGGTGAAGCCCACGCACTCGGACGGCGGGTACATCTTCACGATCGCGAAGTCGTCGTCGAACTCGATGAAGTCCATCATGCGGCCGTTCACGAGGTGCGCGGCGCGCACGCCCGCGTCGTGCTCCGGGAAGATGATGTGGTTCGCGCCGATCCGCCGCAGGATGGTGCCGTGCTTCTCGCTGATCGCCTTGACCCACACGTGGGGGATCTCGAGGTCCACGAGGTTGACCGTGATGAGCACGGACGCCTCGATCGAGGTGCCCACGCCCACGACGGCGGTGGAGAAGTCCTGCGCGCCGAGCTGGCGCAGGGCCTCGGCGTCGGTGGCGTCGGCCTCCACCACGTGGGTGAGCGTGGGGGCGAAGCGCTGGACGAGCACGGGGTCCCGCTCGATCGCGAGCACCTCGCGGCCCTGGGAGACGAGCTCCTCCGCGGTCGCCGCTCCGAAGCGGCCGAGGCCGACCACGAGCACGGGGGCGTTGGGATCGGAGCGCTGGTGCTCAGCCAAGGATCGGCCTCTCGTTGGGGTAGCGGTAGAGGACGCGGCGCGAGCGCAGGGCCAGGGCCGCGGCGAACGTGATCGTACCAACGCGGCCGGCGAACATCATGGCCGTCAGGAGGTACTTGCCGGCCGGCGGCGCGGCCTCGGAGATGCCCACGGAGAGGCCGCACGTGCCGAACGCGGAGATCACCTCGAAGAGGGGCCGCTGCAGCGACTCGTCGAGGATCGAGACCAGGATGAGGGTGGCCACGAGCACGAGGGTCGCGCCGAGGGCGAGCACCGAGATGGCCACGCGGAGGGTCTCCGGGGCGATCGTGCGGCCATGCGCGGTGACCTCGCGGTCGCCGCGCGCCTCGGCCATGATGGCCAGGAACATGACCGCCAGCGTCGTCACCTTGATGCCGCCGCCGGTGGAGGCGGATCCGCCGCCCACGAACATGAGGGCGTCCATGAGGAGCAGGGACTCCGGGCGGTGCACGTCCGGGTTGTCGATCGCGAACCCGCCGGAGCGGGTCATGATCGAGCCGAAGAGCGAGTGGCCGACCCGCTCCCAGAACGTCAGGTCGCCCTGCGTGAGCGGGTTGCCGGACTCGAAGACGAAGAGCAGGACGGCGCCCAGCACCAGCAGGATCAGCGTCACCTCCACCGTGAGCTTGGTGTGCAGGTTCCACGCGCGGAAGCGCCACCCCTTGTCCATCAGCACCATGACCACGGGGAAGCCCAGTGCCCCGGCGAACACGCCCACGGCGATCACGGTGAGGATCACGGGGTCGTGCGCGAACTCCGCGATGCCGCCGGGGTGGATGGCGAACCCCGCGTTGTTGAACGCGCTGATGGAGTAGAACACGCCCTCCCAGAGGCCGGTCAGCCACGAGCCGGAGTGCGCCGCGAAGCGCGGCACGAGGAACACGGCCACGGCTGCCTCGCACGTCAGGACGGTGAGGACGACGACCCGCAGCAGGCGGGCGACCTCTCCCACGTTGCCCGTGGTCATGCCCGCCTCCTGCGTGTTCAGCTTGGACTTGACGCCCAGGTGGCGGGAGACGGCGAGCGTCAGCAGGGACGCCATGGAGAGGATGCCGAGGCCGCCGACCTGGATGGCGAGCAGGATGACGATGTCCCCGAACACGGACCAGTGCTCCGCCGTGTTCACGGCCGTCAGACCGGTCACCGAGAACGCGGAGACGGCCGTGAACATCGCGTCGTGCAGCGGCGTCACCTGACCGTCCTCGGCGGCCGCGGGGAGCATCAGGAGGGCGGTGAACAGCAGGGACATGAGTGCGAACGCGGACAGGGCCGCGCGGGCGGGGGAGCCGCCGACCGCATCCGTGACGCGGCGCCGGGAGCGGTGCAGCGCGGTCGCCAGGCCGCCGGAGGGCTCCAGGCTGGACCCGGCACCGGGCCGGGGCGTCACCCGTGGCGCGGGGCGCCGGCGGGAGCGCGCGAAGCCCACGCGGGCCGGGTCGTCGTCGAGGGAGGCGCGGCGCGGCGCCCAGTCGCCACGGCCCGGTCCGCCCTGTGGGTCCGTGGCCCGGGGGCGAGTGCCCATGGTGCACCTCCTGCGTGCCGTGACGGGTGTCGGACCGCGTGCGGGCCCGTCCCAGTATCGCCCCGCGCCCGTCATGCGCCGGTCATGTGCGCGTCCGCCCATGGCCTCGGGCGGTCGAGGGATCTACTCTGGGACGTGATGAGTGCCACCCTCGAGCCCGATGCCCCCACGCCCGCCGCGGTCGTGTGGGATCCGAGCCTGCTCCGCTACCGCTTCAGCGCCGAGCACCCGATGGCACCCCTGCGGCTGGACCTCACCCACCGCCTCGTGGACGCCCTCGGCCTCCTCGACGCCCCGCACGTGAGCATCCTGCAGCCCCCGGTGGCCACGGACGACGAGCTCGCCGCCGTGCACGGGCGCGAGTACATCGCCGCGGTGCGCGCGGCCTCGGCGCAGACCTCCTCCGACGACGCCGCACACGGCCTGGGCACGGAGGACTGCCCCGTGTTCCCCGACCTGCACGAGTCGGCGGCCCGCATCGCGGGAGGCTCGCTCGTGGCCGCCGAGGCCGTCTGGTCCGGGCGCGTGAGCCGCGCGGTCAACTTCGCGGGCGGGATGCACCACGCCGCGCGGGACAAGGCCTCGGGGTTCTGCATCTACAACGACTGCGCCGTGGCCATCCAGCGCCTCCTCGACCTCGGCGCCGAGCGCGTGGCCTACGTGGACGTGGACGCGCACCACGGGGACGGCACGCAGGCGATCTTCTACGACGACCCCCGCGTCCTGACGATCTCCGTCCACGAGACCGGCATGAGCCTCTTCCCGGGCACGGGCTTCGCCAACGAGACCGGCGGGCCTGCGGCGGAGGGGACCGCGGCCAACGTGGCCGTCCCGCCGCGCACGGGCGACGCCGGCTTCCTCCGCGCCGTGCACGCCGTGGTGCCGCCGCTGCTGCAGGCGTTCGCCCCGGACGTGATCGTGAGCCAGCACGGCTGCGACTCCCACCACGCCGATCCCCTCGCGGACCTGCGCCTGACGGTGGACGGCCAGCGCCAGCTCGCCTTCGACATGGCGGACTGGGCGGAGCGCTTCGCGCACGGCCGGTGGCTGGCCACGGGCGGCGGCGGATACAACCCGCTCAAGGTGGTGCCGCGCGCGTGGACGCACCTGACCGCCGCGGTGCTGGGGACGCCGGTGCCGCTGCGGGCGCCGATCCCCGCCGAGTGGCTGGCCCACGCCCGGGAGCTCACGTCGGAGGACCTCACGGGGGACATGTCCCTGCACGAGGGCGCGGAGGACGAGCGGATCCCCACGACGATGGGCGAGGACGCGGACGTGTGGTGGCGCTCGTGGGAGGTGGGCTACGACCCCGCCGATCCTGTGGACCAGTCGATCATGGCCACCCGCCGGGAGGTCTTCCCGCTGCACGGGCTGGATCCCTGGTTCGACTGAGGCTCGTCCGCCCGGTATTGTGACCGAGAACGTTTTCATGCGTTCCACACCCGGTGGAATGCGGGTCGGCGTGTCCGGGAGCCCGGATGCCCGCGGTCCCCACCAGCCGCCGACCCTCACCCCGACGCAAGGAGTCCCCATGGGATCTGTCATCAAGAAGCGCCGCAAGCGCATGGCGAAGAAGAAGCACCGCAAGCTGCTTCGCAAGACCCGCCACCAGCGTCGCAACAAGAAGTGACGCCCGCGCTCGTCGAGAGCGCCAGCGAGGCCGCCCGTTCCGTCAGGAGCGGGCGGCCTCGTCGTGTCCGTAGCATGGTCGCCATGACCGCCGACCTGCCCGCCTCCGCCGCCCGCGTCCAGCTCCTCGTGAAGCCGGGGTGCCACCTGTGCGAGGAGGCGGCCGGCGTCGTCGCGCAGGTGTGCGCCGAGCGGGGCCAGACGTGGGAGCCCGTGGACGGCGCGGCCCACCCCGAGCTGCTCGAGCGGTTCGCGGACGAGGTGCCCGTGCTGTTCGTGGACGGCGTCCAGCGCGACTTCTGGCGTGTGGACGCCGCGCGCCTGGGCCGCCTGCTCGACGCGGCCTGAGAGCCCCGCCGCCGGCGGCGTCAGCGGCGTCCGGCGCGCTCCCACGCCTTGAGGCGCATGAACTCGGTGGCGTCCTTGCGGTAGGCCATGACGATGCCGGCCACGCCCAGGCCCACCCAGAGCAGCTCGAACACGGAGAACGCGCCCATCGCCAGGTTGGCGAGCAGCATGAGCACGGAGAGCACCGCGAGCACGGTGCCCACGGTGCGGGCGGCCCGGGATCCGCCGCGGATCTTGACGGCGATCAGCAGGTAGAGCAGGAACCCGAGAACGCCGAGCACGGCCGTCGTCGTGAGGACGGCGGGCACAGCGCCCAGCATCATGGCTTCCATCTCGGACGCCTGGTCCGCCGGCAGGCCCGCCTGCCCCACCGCGTCCCGCAGGGTCTGCTCGAGCAGGGCGCGGCCCTCCGGGGTGTTCGCGGCGAGCAGGCCGAGCGCGGTGCTGAGGAGCTGGACGAGCCCCGCGGACACGATCAGCCAGAAGGCCGCGGTGATCGAGCCGGGGCGCGCGGGGGCGGGCATGCCGACGCCGGGCACGGCGCCCTGCGGGTGGCCCACGCCCGGCATGGCCGCCGGGGAGGGCGAGGGCGCCTGGGCGCCCCACGGGGCCGCACCGTCCTCGGGGCGGCCGTACGGGTTCTGCTCGTGCGCGCCGGGGGCGGTCCCGTAGGGGTTCGCGGCGCCCGCGGGCTCCTGCCCGGACGGAGTGCCCTGGCCGTACGGGTTCTGGCCGTAGGGATTGGTCGAGCCGGTCATGGGTGCCTCCTGGGGAAGCGCCGCCGCGGGGAGGGCGACGGCGGCGGGGACGGTGGGAGCCCTGTGCGCCCGGCGCTCGCGACGCCGGCGGGCTGCTGCTCCCCACCGTACCGGGCCGGCCGGTCTGCCAGACTGGTGGCATGCAGACGATCGCGACCGTCCACCTCGTCCGTCACGGCGAGGTCCACAACCCCGACCGCGTCCTCTACGGCCGTCTGGACGGGTTCGGCCTCTCGGAGCTGGGGCACCGGATGGCCGACGGCGTGGCCGAGTGGTTCCTGCACCGCGCGAACCGCATCCGGCGGCATCCGGCCCTGGTGGCGGCCTCCCCGCTGCTGCGCGCTCAGCAGACCGCCGCGCCGATCGCCGGCGCCTTCTCCCGGCCGCTGCTCACCGAGCCGAACCTCATCGAGGCCGAGAACGCCTTCGAGGGGATGTCCCAGGTGGTCGACTCCCTCAAGCGGGACCCGCGCCTCTGGCCGAAGCTGCGCAATCCCCTGCGCCCCTCGTGGGGCGAGCCCTACCACCAGCAGGCCGCGCGCATGCTCGAGGTGGTGGACCGCGTGAAGGGGGAGGCGGTGGACACCCTCGGCCCCGGCGCGGAGGCCATCCTCGTCTCCCACCAGCTCCCCATCTGGGTCACCCGCCTCGCGGTCGAGGGCCGGCCCCTGTGGCACGATCCGCGTCAGCGCGAGTGCTCCCTCACCTCGGTGACCTCCCTCGTGTTCGAGGAGGGCCGGGCCACCCCGCGCGTCGAGTACCACGAGCCCAACCGCGAGCTCCTCAAGGACGCCTCCTCCCTGCCCGGCGCCTGAGGCCCCCGGGACGGCTGACGCCCAGGGTTCAGTCAGGATCAGGGGCGGAGGGTAGACTCGATCAGGCCCCCGCGGGGGCCCTCCGACTCCCTCCCGTCCGCCTCGCCTGGAGCGCCCGCCCATGACCCTGCAGTCCCCGCTCACCCGCCGTCGCGTGCTCGCCGGCCTCACGGCCGCCGGCCTGGCGCCCGTGCTCGCGGCCTGCTCCGGCGGGGATGACTCCCTGGCCGCTCAGGCCGGCAACGGGGACGGCAAGAACTACATCGCCGGCGACGGATCGGTGCTCGAGTTCGCCCCGGCCGACCGCGGGGAGCCCGTGGAGTTCACCGCGACGCGCTTCGACGGCACGCCCGTGAGCGGGGAGAGCCTGCGCGGCGCGCCCGCCCTCCTCAACTTCTGGTACGCCGCGTGTGCGCCGTGCCGCGTCGAGGCGCCCCACCTGGTCTCGCTCCACGAGGAGTTCGCCCCGCAGGGGGTGAACTTCCTCGGCGTGAACGTGCGGGACACGGCCACCACGGCGCAGGCCTTCGAGCGGTCCTTCGAGATCCCCTACCCCTCCGTGGAGGACGCGCGCGGCGACGTCCTGCTGCGCATGACCGACTACGTGCCCCCGCAGGCCGTGCCGTCCACCCTCGTGCTGGACGCCCAGGGCCGCGTCTCCGCCCGCGTGCTCGGCGCGATCGAGGAGTCCACGCTCCGGGCGCTGCTCAAGACCGTGGTGGACGAGGCCGCGGCCTGAGCCGCCGGCAGAGCCCATGCGCGACAACCCCTTCGCCGAGATCGCCCTGCAGGGCTCCCTCCTGCTCGCGGCGCCGGTCGCTCTGCTCGCCGGCCTCGTCTCCTTCCTCTCCCCGTGTGTCCTCCCGCTCGTGCCCGGCTACCTCGGCTACGTCACCGGCCTGGGCGGGGACGTGCTCACCTCGCGCCGTCGCGGGCGCCTCGCCCTCGGGGCGGTGCTCTTCGTGCTCGGGTTCGCGGTGGTCTTCGTGGCCGTCAGCGTGGTGTTCACGCAGGCCCTGTTGTGGCTGCAGCGCGACGGCGTGTGGGTCACCCGCCTGCTCGGCGTGCTCGTGATGCTGATGGGCGTCATCTTCATGGGCGGCGGCGGGCGCCTGCAGCAGGAGCGCCGGGTGCACGCCAAGCCCGGCATGGGCCTGGCCGGCGCCCCCCTGCTCGGCATGACCTTCGGGCTCGGCTGGGCCCCGTGCATCGGCCCCACGATGGCCGCCGTCCTGGCGATGTCCACGGTGGGCGGCGGCGAGGGCTCCCTGGGCCGCGCCGCGCTCCTGGCCTTCCTCTACTGCCTCGGCCTCGGCGTGCCGTTCGTGCTGATCGCCCTGGGCATGGAGCGTGGCCTGCGGGCCCTGGCCTTCTTCCGCACGCACCGCGTGCTCATCATGCGCCTGGGCGGCGCCCTGCTGATCCTCCTCGGGCTGCTCATGGCCACCGGGGTGTGGACCGTGTGGACCACCCAGCTGCAGTTCTGGTTCGCGAACGAATGGGAGATGCCCCTGTGAGCTCCTCGACGGGCCACGGCTCCTCGGCCCCCCAGCCCGCCCGCGCGCGGGACGTCGCCCTCCCCTCGCTCGGGCTGGCCGGGACCCTGCGCTGGATGTGGACGCAGCTGACGAGCATGCGCACGGCGCTCATGCTGCTGCTCCTGCTGGCCGTGGCCGCCGTGCCCGGCTCCCTCGTGCCGCAGCGCCGCGCGGGCCCCGAGGTGGTGGACCGCTGGATCGAGGACAACCCGTTCTGGGGCCCGGTGCTGGACGCGCTGCAGTTCTTCGACGTCTACACCTCCGCCTGGTTCTCCGCCATCTACCTGCTGCTGTTCATCTCCCTCGTGGGCTGCGTGTGGCCCCGCGCCGTCAAGCACGCCCACGCCCTGCGCCAGCCCCCGGCGCGCACACCGCGCCGCCTCGAGCGGCTGCCGGAGTCCGGCGTCGTGGTGCTCGAGGAGGGCGGCCCCGCCCCCGAGGACGCCGTCCGGCAGGCGCAGGCCTGGCTGAAGAGGCGCCGCTACCGCGTGGAGTACCGGCCCGAGGAAGGCGGCGCGTCCGTGGGGGCGGAGCGCGGCTACGTCCGGGAGATCGGCAACATCCTGTTCCACCTCTCGCTCATCGGCGTGCTCGTGTTCATGGCGTACGGCGGCATGACCAAGTACACGGGGCAGAAGATCATCGTGGAGGGGGAGGGCTTCGCCAACAACCTCGTGGCCTACGACTCCTTCACGCCGGGCGCCCGCTTCGACCCGAACAGCCTGCAGCCCTTCTCCCTGGCGCTGACGTCCTTCGACGCGCGGTTCGAGCGCCAGTCCGAGGCGCACTGGGGCCAGCCGCTCGACTACACGGCCGTGATGGAGGTCCGCGAGGGCGCCGGCGGCGAGGCCCACGAGGAGATCCTGAAGGTCAACCACCCGCTCTCCGTGGACGGCGCCCGCGTCTACCTCATGGGCAACGGCTACGCCCCGGTGGTCACCGTGCGGGACGGCAACGGGGACATCGCCTTCCAGGGCCCCGTGGTCACCCGCGTGCAGGACCAGAACTTCAACTCGATGGCCGTGGTCAAGGCGCCCGACGCGCGGCCGGAGCAGCTGGGCTTCGTGGGCCAGTTCATGCCCGCGGCGGACGACCCCACGGGCTCCGGGGTGCAGGTCTCGGTGGACCCCGAGCTGCTGAACCCGACGCTGATCCTCAACTCGTACGCCGGGGACCTCGGCCTGGACCGCGGCGTGCCGCAGAACGTGTACGTGCTCGACACCGAGTCCCTCACCGAGCTGAACAGCCGCAAGAGCGAGAACGGCGGCATCACGCTGACCCCGGGGCAGACCCACCAGCTGCCGGACGGCAAGGGCTCGATCAGCTTCGACGGCGTCCGCCGCTATGTGGGCGTGGACATCCACTACGACCCGGGCAAGTGGGGCGTGGGCCTGTTCGCCGTGACGGCCCTGCTCGGCCTCGCCACCAGCCTGTTCGTGCGGCGCCGCCGCGCGTGGGTGCGCGCCGCCGTCGGCGACGACGGCCGCACCCGCGTCGAGTACGCCCTCCTCGCCCGCGGCGAGGAGTTCGGGCTGCGCGAGGAGCACCTCGCCCTGCGCGCGGCCATGGACCGCATGTGGCCCGTCTCCGCGCCGGACGCCGAGGAGCACCGGCCCGACCCCTCCGGCGCGGTGGCCGCGACGGCCGCGCCCCGCGCCCCCCACGCCGACCCCGGCATCACCCATCCCGCCTCAGGAGCCTGACTGTGTACAACCCCACGGCACCCGTGAACGAGCAGCTGGCGCAGTACAGCGACCTGTTCATGCTCATCGCCGCCCTCGTCTACGCGGCGGCCTTCATCCTCTTCGCCGTCGACATGGCGATCTCCTCCTCCACCATCCGTCGAATCGAGACCCAGCTCGCGGCCGAGCGCGGCACGGCCGGCGTCGTCCCCGCGGCGACGCGGGAGCCGGCCGGCGTCGGCGCCCGCTCCGCCGCCAACGGCACGGTCGGCGGCTCCGGCACCACCGCCCTGCCCGCCGAGACGCGCCACGCGGGAGCCGGCAACGGCCTCGTGGACGAGGACATGGACTACACCGGCACGGGCCGCCGCCCCGTCGCCAACGTGGCCGTGGCCGTGCTCGCGATCGGCTGGGCCCTGCACGCCTTCGCCGTGGTCGCCCGCAGCATCGCCGCGCACCGCGTGCCGTGGGGCAACCTCTACGAGTTCATGACCACGGGCGCGCTCGTCATCGTGACGGTGTACCTCGCGTTCCTGATCCGCAAGGATCTGCGCTTCGTGGGCTCCTTCGTCACGGGCCTCGTGGTGGCCATGATGTGCGCCGCCACCATGGGCTTCCCGACGCCGGTGGGCCACCTCCAGCCGCCGCTGCAGTCGCCGTGGCTCGTGATCCACGTGTCCATCGCCGTGCTGGCCAGCTCTCTCTTCGCGCTGACCGCCGCCATGTCCGTGCTCCAGCTCCTGCAGGACCGCGCCGAGCGGCGGGCCGCCGCGGGAGAGCACTCCTGGTCCTTCCTGCGCCTCGTGCCCTCGGCCTTCGCGCTCGAGAACTGGTCCTACCGCCTCAACGCGGTCGCCTTCGTGATGTGGACCTTCACCGTGATCGCCGGCGCCATCTGGGCCGAGGCCTCGTGGGGGCGCTACTGGAACTGGGACACCAAGGAGGTCTGGTCCTTCGTGATCTGGGTGGTCTACGCGGCGTACCTGCACGCCCGCGCCACCCGCGGCTGGACCGGCTCCCGCGCCGCGTGGCTGAGCATCGTGGGCTTCGCCTGCATCGTGTTCAACTACACGATCGTCAACAAGTTCTTCCCCGGCCTGCACTCGTACGCGGGCCTGCCGAGCTGACCGGAGGTCAGGCCTCGGGACCGTCCGGCTCCTGACCCGTCTCCCGGCGGCGGCGCAGCTCCTCCTCGCGGGCGCGCAGCTCGGCGTCCCGCCGGTCCAGCTCGCGCTCCCGCTCGGCCTGACGACGCTGGGTGCGCAGGGTGCGCAGGAAGTCCTCGTCGTCGTCGGGGGAGGCGGGACGGGCGGGGGGGCGGCCCGTGGCGCCCGCCGGGCGGGCGCGGCCGAGGCACAGCCACAGCAGGGGCCCCACGAGCGGGACCAGCACGACGACGGCCACCCACGCCCACTTGGGCATCGAGCGCACCTGGTGCGCCGGGGTGAGCAGCGCCTCGAAGAGGGCGTACAGGGTGAGGCCGACGAGGACGATCGCGGCGGGGATGAGGAAGCGGCCCATCGGTCCAGTCTATTCGGCGGCGGAGCGCTCCTAGAATGGAAGGGTGCGTCTCTTCCTCTACGGCCTCGTCCGCGTGCTCCTGTTCTTCGCCGTCTGGGGCGTCAGCCTCTGGCTGGGCCTGGGACTGGTGATGTCCACGATCGTGGCCGCGGTGCTGACCTTCGCGATCAGCTACCTCTTCCTCACACGGCTGCGCCTGGGCGCCACGCAGGACCTCGCGGCCGCGTGGGAGGGCCGGCCCGGGCGGCGCGGCCGGATCGAGCAGACCGACGCGGACGCCGAGGACGCCTACACCGAGGGACGCTTCCGGGGCTGACGAGCCCCGGCACCGGTCAGAGGGCCGCGCCGAGCGCGAAGGTGATCGCGTAGAGCAGGCCGATGACGCCCGTCGCGCGCAGCACGGGGATGAGCCGGCGGCGGTCCTGGGCGCGCAGCACCGTGCGGGCCGGACGGACGGCGAGCGCCGCCGCCAGCAGCACGAGCAGCATCCACGGGTGGGAGTCCACGAACAGCAGCGGCAGCAGCACGGCGACCGCCAGCATGACGGCGTAGGATGCGCGGGCCGGGGCGTCCCCGATGCGGGCGGCCAGGGTCATCTTGCCGGCCGCGCGGTCCGTGGGGATGTCCCGGATGTTGTTCACCATGAGCAGTGCCGTGGAGATCAGCCCGCAGCCCACGGCGCCGGCCCAGGTCAGGCCGGAGACCGTGCCCGCCTGGGTGTACGTGGTGCCGAGCACCGCCACGAGGCCGAAGAACACGAACACGAACACCTCGCCCAGGCCCAGGTAGCCGTAGGGCTTCTTGCCGCCCGTGTAGTACCACGCGGCCGCCACGCACAGCAGGCCCACGGCGATCAGCCACCACTGGCCGGCCAGCAGCACGAGCCACAGCCCGGCGAGCATCGCCAGCGCGAAGCAGGCGAACGCGGCGAGCTTCACATGCTTCGCGGGAACGAGCTTGGACGCCGTGAGGCGGAAGGGGCCCACCCGGTCGTCGTCGGTGCCGCGGATGCCGTCGGAGTAGTCGTTGGCGTAGTTCACGCCCACCTGCAGGGCGAGCGAGACCACGAGCGCGAGCAGGGCGCGGCCCACGTGGAGGGACCCGAGGTCCGCCGCGGCGGCCGAGCCGACGATCACGGGCGCCACCGCCATCGGCAGCGTGCGCAGGCGCGCGGCGGCGACCCACTGGGAGAGCGAGGCGGACATGGTCGGGGGACCTCCTGGAGACGATGCGATGCGGGGCGATGCGATGCGGGGCGGTGCGAGGCGGGTCAGCGAGGGGACGCGTGCGACGTCGACGCGGTGGGGGGACGTCCGGCTCGGGGATGGCGCACTTCACGAACGCCTCGAACGGGGGGACTGCGAACTCAGCGTAGCCGTGCTGGGGGGTGGAGAGGAGGCCGAGGGTGATGACGTCGGCCTCAGGGGGCGACCTGGGATGACGCGCGGCCCATCCGGGCGGCCACGGCCTGCGCCCTCCGCCTCCCCGGGCCGAGCTCCGCCCTGGCCGGCTCCCCCACCGCGCGGACGGCGTCATCCGTGTCCCGGCTGCCGCTCCGGGGAGAGGCAGCGTCACGCCTCGGCGAACCGCCGGGTGAGCTCCTGCCGGTCCGTCTTCCCGGTGCTCAGCAGTGGCAGCGCGTCGAGGGCCAGCCACGTCTTCGGGACGGCGGCCGGCCCGAGCCCGGTGCGCACGCGGGAGCGCAGCTCATCCTCGAGGGCCGCGGGGAGGGCCCCGCCGGGGAGGACGTCGCCCTCGGCCGGCACCACCGCCGCGCACAGCCGCTGCCCCCACTCGGGATCGGCCACGCCCGCCACGTGGGCGGCCGCGACGCCCGGGTGCGCCTCGAGCGCGGCGGCCACCGCGGCGGCCGAGACCTTCACACCGCCCGTGATGACGACGTCGTCCAGGCGCCCGGTGACGGACAGGCGCGTGCCGCCGTCGGGGGTGCCGGACACCGTGCCCGTGTCCTCGGTGAGGAAGGCGGGGGCGCCGTCCGCGCCGCGCGGGAAGTGCGCCGCGGTGCGGACGGGGTCGTCGAGGTAGCCGGCGGCCACCATGGGCCCGGCGAGGCGCACCCGCGGACTGGCGGCTGGGTCGGCGGGGTCGGACGGGACGGTGTCCGCCGTGACGCCGGGCAGCGGGACGCCGTCGTACACGCAGCCGCCGCACGTCTCCGCCATGCCGTAGGTCGCGGTGACACTCACACCGGCGGCCTCGGCGGACGCGCGCAGCTCGGGGGCCAGGCGCGCCCCGCCCACCAGCACGCGGTCGAAGGCGCGCAGCGCCGCCACGCCGGCCGGGTCGGCTCCGGGCGCCAGGAGCCGGGCGAGCTGGGTGGGGACGAGCGAGACGAAGCGCGGGCCGCCGTCGTCCGGGAGGCGGGCGGCCCCTGCGGCGAAGGCGGCGGGCGTGAACGGGCCGTGCGGCAGCGCGACGGGCGCGGTGCCGGCCGCGATGGTGCGGGAGAGCACGGCCAGGCCGGCCACGTAGTGGACGCCGACCGCGAGGAGCCAGTGCCCCTCGCCGCCCGTGCCCTCCCCGCCGAGCCGCTGCGCGGTGGCGGCGGCCGAGGCGCGCAGGGCGCCGCGGGTCAGGACGATCTGCTTCGGCGTGCCCGTCGAGCCGGACGTGCGGACGACGGCGACGGCGTCCGGGTGGCCGCAGCGCGCCGGATCGCGGGCCTGGGGGCGCAGGGCCACGGTGCCGTCCGCCGTGAACTCGACGGGCGCGCCGCCGTCGAACGCCGTGGCGAGGGCGGAGCGGGCAGTGGCCAGGGCGTCGGGGGTCAGCGGCATGAGACCACGGTAATCGTGGGCGGGGACGCTCTAGGCTTCACGCATGACCGCCCCGGACACCGCCGCCACGCCCGCCGCCGAGATCGGCCCCGTCACGCTCACCGGCCGCCTCGTCCGGCTGGAGCCGCTGAGCCACGACCACCACGACGAGCTCGTCGAGGCGGTGCAGGACGGCCGGCAGTGGGAGCTCTGGTACACCGCCGTGCCCACCCCCGAGGGCATGGCCGCGGAGATCGACCGTCGCCTGGCCCTGCAGGAGGCCGGGTCCATGGTCCCCTTCGCCACCCGTCGGCTCTCCGACGGGCGGGTCATCGGCATGACGACGTTCATGAACATCGACCGTTCCGTGCCCCGCGTGGAGGTCGGCAGCACCTGGAACGCGGCCTCCGCCTCCGGCACGGGGACGAACGCCGATGCCAAGCTGCTCCTGCTCGGCCACGCCTTCGAGGTCTGGGGCGTCGCGGCCGTCGAGTTCCGCACGGACTGGATGAACATGCAGTCCCGCGCGGCGATCGAGCGGCTCGGTGCCAAGCGGGACGGGGTGCTGCGCCAGCAGGCACAGCGCAACGGCTACGTGCGGGACACGGTGGTCTACTCCGTCGTCGCCGCGGAGTGGCCCGCAGTGAGGAAGGGCCTCGAGTTCCGCGTGGGGCGCCGGGCTCAGAAGTAGTAGGGGAACGGCGTCCAGTCCGGTTCGCGCTTCTGCAGGAACGCGTCCCGGCCCTCCACGGCCTCGTCCGTCATGTAGGCCATGCGCGTGGCCTCGCCGGCGAACACCTGCTGGCCGGCCATGCCGTCGTCGGGCAGGTTGAACGCGAACTTGAGCATGCGGATGGCCTGCGGGGACTGCGCGTTGATGTCCGCGGCGTACTCGAGGGCCACCTCCTCGAGGCGCTCGTGGTCCACGGCCTGGTTGACGGCCCCGAACTCCGCCATCTGCTCGGCGGAGTATTCGCGGGCGGCGAAGACGATCTCGCGGGCGCGCTTCTGGCCCACCTGGCGGGCCAGCAGCGCCGAGCCGTAGCCGGCGTCGAAGGAGCCCACCGTGGCGTCCGTCTGCTTGAACTTCCCGTGCTGGCGGGAGGCGAGGGTGAGGTCCGCGACCACGTGGAGCGAGTGGCTGCCGCCGGCCGCCCAGCCGTTCACGACGGCGATGATCGCCTCGGGGGAGGTGCGCATCAGGCGCTGGACCTCGAGGATGTGGAGGCGTCCGGCGCGGGCGAGGGCGTCGGCGGTGGCGGGCATGGCCCCGAGTGGAGGAGGCCCGACGGTCGGACGGACCCGCCCGGCGGACCGGATCCGCCCGGCCGGTCAGAGCATGAACGGCACGGTGGCGATCTTGACCACCATGATCAGCGCGAACAGCTGGGCGTACCCCTCGGTCACGCGGGCGTCGGTGGACCGGGAGAGCGCGTAGTCCAGGATTGCCGGCTGGCCCGTGATGCCCGCCAGCGCCCCGTAGGTGCGATCCACGGACTGCCCCAGCAGCCGTGCCGCGGCGATGAGCAGGGCCGCGGTCAGCGCGGTGAGCACGGCGGACATCAGGATGGCCAGCCCGCCGACCCGGGTGAACACCGTCTCGATGAACGCCGGGCCGGCGGCCAAGCCCACCACGCCTAGGAAGAGCATGAGGCCGAACTGCCGCAGCGTCAGCGCGATCTCCGTGGACGGCTCCCACACCGTGGGTCCCGTTCGGCCGATCGCACCGAGGGCGAGGCCGACGAGGATGCACCCGGCCGCCGGGCCGAGGGAGAAGGAGGCCCCGCCCGGAAGCGGGATCGTCACCATGCCCAGCAGGTAGCCCAGCGCCATGCCCGTGCCCAGGGAGATCCAGTCCAGGTTCGAGAGCCCGCGCGTCGAGTTGCCGAAGAAGTCGCGCACCGCCTCCATCCGCGGCGCGGTGGTGACGATGAGCACCCGGTCGCCGACCTTGAGCTCGGTCTGCGGGGTGGCCAGCGACTCGACGTCGTCGCGCCGCAGCCGGGCGACGTCGGTGCCGAAGCGCTCGCGCAGGGACAGCGTGCCCAGGCGGCGGTCGGCCAGGGCGCGGGCCGTGACGATGACCATGGAGGTCTGCAGCGGGGTCATCACCCGCGCCGGGTCGGCGTCGGTGCGGCGGCCGAAGGCCTGCACGGCCTCGTCGATGTTCTTCTCCGTGCCGTCCAGGACGACCTTGTCCCCGGGTTCGATCCGGTCGGCGGAGCCGGCGATCCGGGCCACGCCGCCGCGGCGCAGCGCGACCACGCGCAGCAGTCCCTCGGCGATCCCCGGGATGTCCCGCACGGCGAGGGCGGAGGTGGCGGTCACGGCGGTGAAGCGCAGCTTGCCGTCGGTCACCGGCGCCGGATCGCGCGGGGAACTGCTCCACGGGCGGGCGGCGAGCAGGGTGATCGCGATGATGGTGCCGACCACACCCACCAGGTAGGACAGCCCGTAGCCCACGGCCGGGGCCTGCCCGCCGGTGAGCTGGTTCGCCAGCGCCATCGCCGGCGTCGCGGTGAGCGAACCCGTCCACACGCCGATCGCCGTCGGCAGGTCCAGGTTGAGCAGCGCGGCCAGCGGGTGCACCGTGAAGGCGGTGAGGATCACCACGACGACGGCGGCCAGCATCAGGGGCAGGTTGCGGCGCAGGTCCCGGAAGAACACCTTGCCGGCGCCGAGCCCGATCAGGTAGGCGAACAGGGCCAGGCCGAAGCTCTGGAACAAGGCCAGCCGGTCGCCGACGTCGGGCAGCACCGCCCCGACGAGCAGGCCCACGAACAGGGCTCCCGAGGCGCCGAGGCGGATCTTGCCCAGGGGGATGGTGCCGACGGCGGCGCCCAGGGCGACGGTGGCCATGAGGACGAGGATGGGCTGGTCGTTGAGCAGTGCGAGCATGGGCGGGTCTCCGTCCTGCCGTGGTGGTCGGTCAGAAGTGGTACGGGAAGGCGGACCAGTCCGGGTCGCGCTTCTGCAGGAACGCGTCCCGGCCCTCCACGGCCTCGTCCGTCATGTAGGCCATGCGCGTGGCCTCACCCGCGAACACCTGCTGGCCGGCCATGCCGTCGTCGGGAAGGTTGAACGCGAACTTGAGCATGCGGATGGCCTGCGGGGACTGACGGTTGATGTCCGCGGCGTACTCGAGGGCGACCTCCTCGAGGCGCTCGTGGTCCACGGCCTCGTTGACGGCACCCATGGCCACCATCTCCTCGGCCGAGTACTCGCGCGCCGTGAAGAAGATCTCCCGCGCCCGCTTCTGGCCCACCTGCCGGGCGAGCAGGGCCGAGCCGTAGCCGGCGTCGAAGGAGCCCACGGTGGCGTCGGTCTGCTTGAACTTCCCGTGCTCGCGGGAGGCGAGGGTGAGGTCCGCGACCACGTGCAGCGAGTGGCCGCCGCCGGCGGCCCACCCGTTCACGACGGCGATGATCGCCTTGGGGGAGGTGCGCATCAGGCGCTGGACCTCGAGGATGTGGAGGCGTCCGGCGCGGGCGGGGTCGATGGTCTCCGCCGTGTCCCCCTCGGCGTAGCGGTAGCCGTCGCGGCCGCGGATGCGCTGGTCGCCGCCGGAGCAGAAGGCGTGGCCGCCGTCCTTGGGGGAGGGGCCGTTGCCGGTGAGCAGGATCGTCCCGACGTCCGGGGTCATGCGGGCGTGGTCCAGGGCGCGGTAGAGCTCGTCCACGGTGCCCGGGCGGAAGGCGTTGCGGACCTCGGGGCGGTCGAAGGCGATGCGCACCGTGGGCAGGTCGCGCACCCAGCGGCCGTCGGCGTCGCGCTCCACCTGCCGGTGGTAGGTCATGTCCTCGAAGTCGAAGCCCTCGACCACGCGCCAGCGCGTCGGGTCGAAGAGGTCGGAGACCTTCTCGGGGAGGCGGTCGCGGGAGGAGGCGGTCTGCTCGGTCATGGCGTCGAGTCTAGTGAGGCTCTTGACGGGGCGTGCTTGACTTCTGCCCAGCCCGTGGGAACGCTCGGGCCGCGGCCGGCGCGGGAGGTGACCACGATCCCCCGGGGGGGCCGCCGAGCCCGAAGGAAGGACCGCGATGTCTGCGACCCACGCCCGGCGCGTCGACGGCGTCGAGGTGCACCACCTCGACGCCGAGGGCCCGCTCACCGCCGACCTGCTGTTCCGGGTCGGTGCCGCGGACGAGACGGTCTCCACGCTGGGCCTGTCCCACCTGCTGGAGCACCTCGCACTCGACGGGGTGGAGGGGCTCGAGCCGGACGTCGACGGCGAATCGGCCATGACCTACACCGTCCTGCGCGTGAGGGGGACGCCGGAGCGGGTCGCCGACCGCCTCGAGCGGATCTGCGCCCGGCTCTCCGCCCTCGCCGTCGGCGGCGTCTCCGACGCGGAGCTGGCCCACGCCCGGCGGGTGCTCGAGGCCGAGGGCGGAGGCCCCATGGCCGACGGACCCCACGCGGCCGAGCACCTCCACCACCGTCTTGGGGCCGCGGGCTTCGGGCTCGGGGTGGTGCCCGCCCGCTTCCTCGCCCGGATCACGCCGGCGGAGGTCGCCGACTGGGCCGGCACGCGGTTCACGGCCGGCAACGCGATGCTGGTGCTCAGCGGACCGGCGCCGGAGACGCTCCGGCTCCCCCTGCCGCCCGGCGCACGCCGGCCCCTGCCGGAGATCCCGTTCCTGGAGCGGCGGTACCCGGCCGAGTACCTCTCCGGAGGGGAGGAGCCCTCGGTCTCATTTGTGCTCGACGACGTCCACGACACCTCCCCCGCAGCCCTCGTCCTGCTGCTCTCCGTCCTCCGCGCGCGGGTGTTCCGGACTCTGCGGCAGGAGCAGGGGATCGTCGACGACGTCACCGTGGACACCGCCGTCCTGGGACGACATGGCCTCCTCACCGTGGTGGTGCGGTGCGCCGAGAAGGACGCCGTGCCCGCCGTGCAGGGTGTCCTGGGGATCCTGCGCGGCCTGCGCGACGGTGGCGCCCATGACGACGAACGGCAGCGGGCGGCGCAGGAGTACGAGGCCGACGAGGCCGGGGCGACCGCCGTGGACATGCATTTCCACGATCATCAGAGCCGGTTCCTGGGCCACCCCTCCATGGAGGGCGTCGACGCGCGGGCCGTCCAGACCGTGCCGGACGCCGAGATCGCCCGTCTCCTCTCGCGGCTGGAGGACACGCTGCTGGTCGGGTTCCCGCCGGCCGGCCGCGAGGAGGGCCAGCTGCTCGGCGCGGAGGCCCTCATGTTCCCGCATGTCGAGGTCGACGACGGCCCGGTCGTAGCCGGTGAGGAGTTCCGCCCCGGCTGGGCGGCCCGGATGGGAGGGTTCCGGCTCCGCTGCACCGTGGGCGCGGAGGGGATCGGCCTGGACTTCGTCGACGGTTCCCTCGGCATCCCGTGGGACGACGTCGTCGCCTGGTCCCTGGGCCGGGACGAGCACGGAACCGAGGTGCTGACCCTCGAAGCCCGGGACGGATCGGGCGGCGACATCCCCCTGTCCCTGTTCAAGAATGCCGAACGCCTGCGGTCGCTCGTGCTCGCCCACCTGCCCGAGCGCCTGCGCCTTCCCGAGGAGGGCTGACCCCGCTGCGGTTGTGGTCACGACACGCCGCGGCGTGGACTGCCGGCACGGCGTGTCGTGACCACAGCGCGTCACGGGACGGGCTGGAGAGGGGCGCGTCGTCCAGGGGTGGGCGACGGCCGCCAGCCGTTGGGGCGAGGGCTGGTCAGTCACCCACCCGCTCCACGGCGCCGAGCGCGGTGAGCAGGAACGCGTACTCCCACGCGGTGTCCTCCCAGCCCTGGTAGCGGCCGGAGGCGCCGCCGTGGCCGCCGTCCATCTCGGTGCGCAGCAGGATGGGCGAGCCGCCCTCGGCCAGGGGCGTGGCCTGGTCCGAGGTGACCGTGCGGCGCAGCTGCGCCACCCACTTGGCGGGCTCCACGTAGAGCACGCGGGTGTCGTTGAGCGAGGTCACCGCGGCGATCGCCGGGTAGTCCACGGCCCGCACGTTCTCGTATGGGGTGTAGGACTTCATGAGCCGGTAGATCTCCGGGTCGGTGATCGGGTTGCCCCACTCCTCCCACTCCAGTGCGGACAGCGGGAGGTCCGGGTCGAGGATGGTGGTCAGCGCGTCCACGAACGGCACCACGGCCAGGCACGCGCGGTACAGCTCGGGCGCTCGGTTGAGGACGGCACCCATGAGCAGCCCGCCGGCCGAGCCGCCCGTCGCCGCGATCCGCGCCGGGTCCACCCACCCGGAGTCCGCCACGAAGCGGGTGGCGTCCACGAAGTCGGTGAACGTGTGCGCCTTCGCGGCCTTCTTGCCGTCCTCGTACCAGGCCCGGCCCAGCTCGCCGCCGCCGCGCACGTGGGCCACCACGTAGACGACGCCGCGGTCCAGCAGGGACAGCCGGGCCACCCCGAACGCCGGGTCCATCGACATCTCGTAGGAGCCGTAGCCGTAGACCACGCACGGCGCGCTCGAATCCTGCGCCACGTCCTTGCGTCGGATCACCGTGAGCGGCACGCGCACGTCCGCACCCGTGGCGGCGGAGGGCTCCGAGGCCGGCGCCCACCAGCGCTCCACCGCGTAGTCGGCCGGGTCGTGGCCGGGCACCTCCACCTCGCGGCGCAGGTGCACCTCGCCGGTGGCCGCGACGACGTCCAGCACGCGGGCCGGCGTGATCCAGGACGTGTAGGCCAGGCGCAGGAACGGCGACTCGGCCGCCGTCGACGCCAGGTGGCACGCGTAGAGCTCCTCCTCGAACGCCGGCTCGCGCCAGCCCACGGAACCCGCGTCCCCTGAGCCCAGCACCGCGTCCAGCTCCGCGACGACGACGCGCGGCGTCGTCTCACGGCGCACCGCGAGCGCGGCGTGGGTCAGCGTCACCATGACGCCGTCCACCTTCACGTCCTCGCGGTGCGGGACCACGGTGCGCCACGTGGAGCGGTCGGCCACGTCCGCCTCCGTGACCACCGAGAGCATGCCGTTGGGCGCGAGGCGCTCGGCGCCGTCGCCGGTGAGCTCCGCATCGTGCACGATCAGCAGGCGGCGGACGCCGTCGCCGCCCGTGACGGGCTCGACGTCGGCGAGCATGCCCCACGCGCGGGGGATCAGCAGGCGCGGGGCCGGCAGGGGCTCGTCCGCGGACTCGGGCAGGTCGACGACCCAGGTCTCGGACACCTCCGAGTTCCCGACGCCGATGAGCAGCTGGGTGCGGTCCGCCACGCCCTCGAAGCCCGTCCACATGCCGGGGTCGGACTCCTCGTAGACCAGCACGTCCTCGGCCGGGTCCGTGCCGAGCGTGTGCACCATGACGCGGTACGGGCGCCACGAGTCGTCCCACAGCGTGTAGAAGACGCGCGCGCCCGAGCGGTCGAAGCGCACCCCGTGGGCGATGTTCTCCACCGCGTCCGGCAGGACCTCGCCGGTGGCGATGTCCCGGACGCGCAGGGTGAAGCGCTCGTCACCCGCGTGGTCCACGGCGTACGCCACACGCTCGCCGTCCGGGCTGATGTGCATCCCGCCGAGGGAGAAGAAGGGGTGGCCGGCGGCCTCGGCGTTGCCGTCCAGGATCACCTGCTCGCCGGGCAGCGTCTCGCCCGCGGCGACGACGGGCGGCGTCCAGTCCGCCTCGAGATCCCCGGTGTCCCGCGCGGGCACGCGGCAGTGCACGGGGTACTGCTCGCCCTCGATCGTGCGCACGAAGTACCACCAGCGGTCCCGGCGAGCGGGCACGGACTGGTCCGTCTCCACGGTGTGCGCCTTGATCTCGCCGAAGATCGCCGCGCGCAGATCGGCCTGGTCCGCGGTGACGGCCTCGGTGTAGGCGTTCTCGGCATGCAGGTGGTCCAGCACGCGCTGGTCCTCCTTGGCGCGCAGCCACTCGTAGTCGTCGGCGAACTCCTCGCCGTGCACGGTGCGCGTCGTCGGGACGACGGCGGCCACGGGCGGCGTCGGGCGTGCGGCGGGGGAGCGGTGCGCGAGGGCGTCGGGCTGGGTGGCGACGACGTCGTCGGCGCGGTGCTGGGCGTCAGGCATGGTCCCCATCCCATCACAGGAGCGTCGCGCGCGAGGGCGCAGGCTGCCTCGACGCGCAAAGGGGGCGGGACACGCCCGAAAGGTTCCGCCTTCCGGGCGTGTCCCGCCCCCGAAGCCCGTGAGGGCGCCGGCTCAGAGGGCGCGGGCCACGAGCATCTTCATGATCTCGTTGGTGCCGCCGTAGATCTTCTGCACGCGCGCGGCGGTGAAGGCGCGCGCGATCGGGAACTCCTCCATGTAGCCGTAGCCGCCGAACAGCTGCAGGCAGCGGTCGACCACCGTGTTCTGCATGTCGGTGGCGAAGAACTTCACCATCGAGGCGTCGGCCGCGGTCAGCTTGCCCTCCACGTGCGCCACGATGCACTGGTCCACCAGGGTGCGCGTGGCGAGCGTGTCCGCCACGCACTCGGCGAGCACGAACTGCGTGTTCTGGAAGCCCAGCAGGGGGCTGCCGAACGCGTGACGCTCCTTGGTGTAGCGGATGGTCTCGCGCACCGCGGCCTCGCAGGCCGCGGCGGCCGTGACGGCCAGCGTCAGGCGCTCCTGGGGCAGCTGGGACATGAGCTGGATGAAGCCCTGGCCCTCGGCCTCGCCCAGGAGGTTGGCCACGGGCACCCGCATGTCCGAGAAGGACAGCTCACGGGTGTCCTGGCCGTGCTGGCCGATCTTGTTCAGCACGCGGCCGCGCTCGAAGCCCTCGAGCCCGGCGGTCTCCGCGACGATCAGGGACAGCCCCCGGCCGCCCGGCTGGTCGCCCGTGCGCGCCACGATGACCAGGAGGTCACAGTGCGTGGCGTTCGAGATGAACGTCTTCGAGCCGTTGATCACGTAGTCGTCGCCGTCGCGCACGGCGCGGGTGCGCACGGCCTGCAGGTCGGAGCCCGTGCCCGGCTCGGTCATGGCGACCGCGCCGACCAGCTCGCCGGTGACCATGCCCGGCAGCCACTTCTGCTTCTGCTCCTCGGTGCCGTAGGCCAGGATGTAGTGCGCCACGATGGGGGAGTGGACGCCGAAGCCCCACGCGTCGTCGAAGCAGCGCGCCTGCCCCGTCATGACGGCGGCCTCCAGTGCGAAGGTGCCGCCGATGCCCCCGTACTCCTCGGGGATGGAGGGGCACAGCAGGCCGGCCTCGCCGGCCTTGTTCCAGAAGTCGCGATCCACGCCGTGCTGCTCGGCCCAGCGGGAGAAGTTCGGCACGGCCTCGCGGGCCATGAACTCGTCGGTGAGCTCGAGCAGGGACTCGGCGTCCTCGGTGAGCCAGGGGGAATGGTAGCTGTCCAGGATCATGGGGGTCTCCTCGGTGTCGGTGTGACTCAGTGGGGCGGTCAGCGCGCGGCCATGCGGATGGCGCCGTCGAGCCGGATGGTCTCGCCGTTGATCATCTGGTTCTCCACGAGGTGGGTCACCAGGTGGGCGTACTCGGACGGGTCGCCGAGGCGTGAGGGGAACGGGACCTGCTGGCCCAGGGACTCCCTCGCCTTCTCCGGCAGCTGGCTCATCATGGGCGTGAGGAAGAGCCCGGGGGCGATCGTGTTCACACGGATGCCGTGCGCTGCCAGCTCGCGCGCGATGGGCAGGGTCATGGCCACGACGCCGCCCTTGGAGGCCGAGTAGCCGGCCTGGCCGATCTGGCCCTCGAACGCGGCCACCGACGCGGTGTTGACGATGACGCCGCGGCCGCCGTCCTCGTCCGGCTCGTTGCCCGCCATGGCCTGGGCGGCCAGGCGGATGACGTTGAAGGTGCCCACGAGGGTGACGGCGATGATCTTCTCGAAGGCCTCGAGCGGCTGCGCCCCCTCGCGGGAGAGGACCTTCGCGGGCGTGCCGATGCCGGCGCAGTTCACGACGCCGGAGAGCGGCCCGGGCTGGCGGGTCGCCTCCTCGACCGCGCGGGCCACCTGGTCCGAGTCGGTCACGTCGGTCTCCACGAGCACGGCGCCCCGGGGGCGGACCCGGCGAGGTCGGCCACCACGACGTGGGCGCCGCGCTCGAGCAGCGCCGTCGTGGTGGCCGCGCCGAGGCCGGAGGCGCCGGCGGGGGTCAGGCCTGCGCGGCGGGATCGGCCGATCCGACGGGTCCGTCGAGCTGGGCCCGCAGCCGGTGCTTGAGGATCTTCCCGGATAGGTTGCGCGGGATCTCCGCGATCACGAGGTCGTGGGGGAGCTTGAAGCGGGCGATCCGGCTCTCGCCGTACGCCCGGAGGTCCTTCAGGGTCACGGTGGCCCCCGGCGCGGGGGTGACCACGGCGACGATGCTCTCCCCGAAGTCCGGGGCCGCGGTCGGCGGGCTCTGCCGCGAGGCGGGTGACGGTGCGGTCCAGCTCCCCGTACGTGAGGGAGGACTCGCCCCACCGCAGCGCGGGGCGGTCCGGGACGCGGCGGGCGGTGGAGGCGAGGGCGCCGGGCAGGGTGGGCATGGGGTGCACCTGGGTCGCGTGCGGAAGCGGGCGGCCAGACGTGTGATGTCCATCTCATCCGTGGATGCTATGCGACTGTATGGCGATCTGCACGAATGTGCAATGATGACGCGCAGGCGGATCGGACGGACGAGGCGCACGGAGCCCTGGCGTCGCGAGGAGAAGGAGTCGACCGGAGATGCGAGACGACGAGGCACGGATGCGGGGCGCCGGACTGTACGCCGAGGACTTCCCGGTGGGGACGCGGTCATCGATGGGCTCGTACCCGGTCACCGAGGAGGAAGTCACGGCGTTCGCCCGCCAGTGGGACCCCCAGTTCATCCACACGGACCCGGAGCGCAGCGTCACCCACGGGCGCTACGGGGGACTGATCGCGAGCGGCATCCACACCGTGGCGATCCTCCAGCGGCTCCAGGTGCTCGCCCGCACGGACCACTGGCACGTGATCGCGGGGCGAGGCATCGACCGCCTGCGCTTCGTGCGCCCGGTTCGGCCCGGGGACGTCCTCACCGGGGACGCGGTCGTGACCGAGCTGACGCTCGAGCCGGAGCAGGGACGGGGTCTCGTGGTGTTCGCGTCCCGGGTGTGCAACCAGGACGGCAAGGACGTGCTCACCATGGAGATCTCCGCGTACCTGGAGATGCGGACCGCGGCGCTCCCGCACTGAGCGGCCGCCGGGGGTCAGGCCAGGCCGAGGATCCCCCGCACCACGCCCATGCCGAAGAACACCACGAACGCGGCGGCGACCAGCCACAGCAGCGGGTGCACCTCACGGGCGCGGCCCTGGCCGGCGCGGATGACCGCGTAGGCGATCATGCCGGCGCCGATGCCGTTGGCGATCGAGTACGTGAACGGCATGAGGATGAACGTGAGGAAGGCCGGCAGCGCGGCACCCCAGTCCGACCAGTCGATGCGCGTCACCTGCGCGCACATCATGAAGCCCACCACCACGAGGGCGGGCGCCACCGCCTCGAACGGGACGAGGTGGATCAGGGGCGTGAGGAACATGGCCAGCAGGAACAGCAGGCCCGTGACCACGGAGGCCAGGCCCGTGCGGGCGCCCTCGCCGATGCCGGTGCCGGACTCCACGAAGATCTGGTTGGCGGAGCCGGACGCGCCGCCGCCGGCGGTCACCGCGAGGGCGTCCACCATGAGCACCCGGTTGAGGTCCGGGATGGTGCCGTCGGGCTCCACGGTGCCGGCCTCGCGGGCCAGGCCCACGGAGGTGCCCATCGCGTCGAAGAACACCGAGAGCAGGATCGCGAAGACGAGCAGCGATGCCATGAGCCCGCCGAGGGTGTCGAAGGCGCCGAAGAGGGACACGTGGCCCAGCAGCGAGAGGTCCGGGGCCGCCCAGTCCGGAACGGACGGCGCCACGAGGGACCAGCCGAGCGGGTTCACGGTCCCGTCCGCGGCCACGGAGGGGCCGATGTGGAACACGGCCTCGAGGATGTTGGCCAGCACGGTGGCCACCACGATGCCGATGAGGATGGCCCCGCGCGTCCCGCGGATGACGAGGATCGCCGTGACCGCCAGGCCCACGATGAACACGAGCACCGGCCAGCCGGCCAGCTCGCCGCCCATGCCCAGGCCCACGGGCACGGTGGTGCCCGCAGCGTCGGGGAGGCGGCGCACGAACCCGGCGTTGACGAGGCCGATCAGGGCGATGAACAGGCCGATGCCGACGACGATGGCCGTCTTCAGCGCCTCCGGCACCGCGTTGAACACCGCCGTGCGGAAGCCGGTGGCCACGAGCACCACCATCACCAGGCCCGCGAGCACCACGAGTCCCATGACGTCCGGCCACGTCATGCCCGGGGTGGTGGCCACGGTGATGGCCACGAACGCGTTGATGCCCAGGCCCGCGGCGAGAGCGAACGGGTGCCGCGCCCACACGCCCATCACGATGGTCGCGACGCCGGCCACGAGCGCGGTCACGGCGGCCACGCGCGGCACGCCGAGCACGTCCCCGTGGGCGTCCGCGCCGGAGAGCACGAGCGGGTTGAGCACGATGATGTAGCTCATGGCCAGGAACGTGGCGAGGCCGCCGCGCATCTCCTGGCCGACGGTGGAGCCGCGTGCCGAGATGCGGAAGAAGCGGTCGAGGCCGGAGGCGGGGGCCGGCGGGCGTGGGTGCCCGGGCGGGGCGGCGGGGGAGGAGGCGGTGCGCGAGGACATGGCACCAGGGTAGTGAGCGGCCTGGACGCGGCGCGCCAGTGCGGGCAGACTCGACCGGTGAGCTCTCCCACCCCCGCGACCCGGTCCCGCCTCGGCGACCTGCGGGGGGCCTTCCAGATCTACGCGCCGTCCGTGGTCTACGCGATCGGCCTCGGCGCCATGACGCCGGCCATCGCCTCCGCGGCGCTCGCCCTCGGCCTCACCACGGCCCAGGCCGCCGCCGTCGTCGTCCTGGTGGGCCTCGGCTCGCTCGTGGCCAACGGCCCGGCCTCGCTCCTCGCCGCCCGCGCGGGGGAGCGGCTCACCATGATCGTCTCGGCGGTGCTCGGCACCGCCGGGGCGGGCCTGGCCTGGGGCACGACGGCGGCCCTCGCCTCGGCCGCCGTCGTCCCGGGCGGCGGGGTGAGCGAGCCGGGCCGGCTCGCCCTGTTCCTGCTGGCCGTGCTCCTGGTGGGCGTCGCGGGGGCGGGGTTCAACCTCGCCCGGCAGGCCTACCTGGCGGTCGCCATCCCGGCCACCCACCGCGCGCGGGCGATGTCCACGCTCGGGGGGACCATCCGCATCGGCGTGTTCTCCGGTCCCTTCCTCGGCGCCGCCGCCCAGGCGGGGCTGGGGCTGTCCGGCGCCTTCGCCGCCGCGACGGTGACCATGGCGGCCGGCGCGGTCCTGTGCCTGCGCATCCGCGAGCTGACGGTGCCCGGGGAGACGGCCGGCGTCGCGGCCCGGGGGACGGCGGCGGGGGCCGGCGGCGGTGCACCCCGGGTCGGGCAAGGCCGCCCGCGCGTCGCGGACGTGGCGCGCGCCCAGCGCGGGGTGCTGCTGACGGCGGGCTTCGGCGTCATGGCCGTCTCGGCGGCCCGCGCGGCGCGCAACGCGGTGATCCCGCTGTGGGCCGCCCACCTCGGCCTCGACCCGGCGGCCGCCTCGCTCGCCTTCGGCCTCGCAGGCGCCGCGGACCTGCTCCTGTTCTATCCGTCCGGGCGGCTCATGGACCGGTACGGCCGACGCGCGGTAGCGGTGCCCTGCCTCGCGCTGCTCGGGGCGGGGTTCCTCGCGGTGAGCCTCTCCGCGCACCCGCTCGCCTTCGCGGCGGCCGCGCTGCTGCTGGGGATCGGCAACGGGTTCGGCTCGGGGATCGTCATGACGCTCGGCGCGGACTACTCGCCGGCCAACGCCCGCCCCCAGTTCCTGGGGCTGTGGCGGTCCATGTCCGACGCCGGCATGCTCGCCGGCCCGCTGCTGGTCTCCCTGGTCACCGCGGCGGCCGGCCTCGCGTGGGGCGTCGGCGCGCTCGCGGCGGTGTGCGCGGCGGGCGCCGTCGTGTTCCGCATCGTGCTGCCGGCGGGGCCGGGCGCCGTCGCCGAACCGGCCGACGTGGCGGTGCGGCCGCGGGCGTGAACGCGTCCCGCTGGAGCCCGGGTCAGGCGGCCGCCGGGTCCTCCGGGGGGACCGTCTGCCCGGAGGCGTGGTCGTCGAAGATCATGTAGGTCTGGGTGTCGACGACGCCGGGCAGGGTCTGCAGCTCGTCGAAGATGACCCGGCGCAGGTCCGCGTTGTCCCGGGCGCGCACCAGCAGGATCACGTCCATGTTCCCGCCCACGAGGGAGACGTGCCACACCTCCGGGATGGCCAGCAGGGTGGCGCGCAGCTCGCGCCAGTTGTGCTGGCGCAGCTTGAGGGTGACGTGCGCCGAGGCGCCCAGGCCGACCTTGACGGGGTCCACGCGCACCGTGAATCCGGTGATGACGCCGGCGTCCTGCAGCCGGTTGAGGCGCGAGTAGCAGTGCGCGCGGGAGATGTGCACGCGCTCGGCCAGCGCGGCGACGGAGAGGCGGCCGTCCTGGGTCAGCTCGCGCACGATCGCGCGGTTCACGCGGTCCAGGGCATCGGTGGCCATGGGATCTCCTCGAGAGCTGGGGCAGGATGGGGACGGCGGGCCGCGGCCGCTCCGGCGGGCAGCTCGGGGGCCGCCGCCCACGCGGGACTGACGCCTTGTACGGTCCGTCTCCGTGTCACCGGTCACACTAGCAGAACGTCTCCAGCAACAGGCCAAAGTATTCCGTTGCTCCACTGATTCTCCGCCGGCGGGCGACAGAATGCCCTCGACCGGCACACTGAAGGCCACAGATCGAGAGGACCCAACGTGAGTGACTCCACCCCCGCCGTGCCCGGCACGGCCGCCGACGAGGCGGCCAAGGCCGCGGCGAGCACCAACGCCGGCGCCGCCTTCGGCATCTCCCTCGAGGAGTACCTGCTCCCCGCGACCCGCCGCATCCAGCTCATCGGAGAGGACGGCACGCTGCTCTCCCCGGAGGAGCAGGGCACCGAGCCCGGCCACGAGTACCCGCTGCCCTCGGACGAGACCCTGCTGGAGGCCTACCGCCACCTCGTGATCGGCCGCCGCGTCAACGACCAGAACTACGCGCTGGTGCGCCAGGGCCGCATGGCCGTGTACCCGTCCTCGCACGGCCAGGAGGCAGCCGAGGTCGCCGCCGCGGTGTGCCTGGGCCAGGACGACTGGCTCTTCCCGACCTACCGCGACACCGTGGCCGTGATCGCCCGCGGCGTGGACCCCCTCGACGTCATGGTGGCCTACCAGGGCACGTGGCATCAGGGCTACGACCCCAAGGAGCACCGCGTCTCCGTGCAGGCGACGCCGCTGACCACCCAGATGCTGCACGCCGTCGGCCTGGCCAAGGCGGCCCGCCTGCGCGGCGAGGACGTCGTCTGCCTGGCCATGGTCGGCGACGGCGGCACCTCCGAGGGCGACTTCCACGAGGCGCTGAACTTCGCCGCCGTGTTCAAGCTGCCGGTGATCTTCTTCGTGCAGAACAACAAGTACGCGATCTCCGTGCCCTTCGCGAAGCAGTCCGCCGCCCCGTCCCTGGCCCACAAGGCCGTGGGCTACGGCCTGGCCGGCGAGCGCGTGGACGGCAACGACCTCGCCGCCCTCCTGGCCGTCCTCGGCCGTGCCGTGGACCTGTGCCGCGCGGGTCAGGGCCCCTTCCTCGTGGAGGCGGACACCTACCGCATGCAGGCGCACACCAACACCGACGACCCCACGCGGTACCGCGAGGACGCCGAGGTGCAGATGTGGGCCGAGCGCGACCCGCTGCGCCGCATGACCGCGTACCTGCAGGGCACCGGCGCCCTCACCGACGAGGTGTCCGAGCAGATCACCCAGGACGCCGAGGACGTTGCGGCCCGCCTGCGCGACGCCATGAACGCCGAGGTCGAGCTGGACCCGCTCGAGCTCTTCGACCACGTGTACACCGTGCAGACCCCCCAACTCGCCGCCCAGCGCGCGCAGCTGGCCGAGGAGCTGTCCCGCACCGAGACTCAGGAGGCCTGAGCATGGCGACCCTGACCTTCGCCGCCGCGCTCAACGCGGCCCTGGCCGACGAGATGGCCGCCGACCCGATGGTGGTCGTGTTCGGCGAGGACGTCGGCACCCTCGGCGGAGTCTTCCGCATCACCGACGGCCTGACGAAGCGCTTCGGCGAGGAGCGCTGCTTCGACACCCCGCTGGCCGAGTCCGGCATCGCGGGCATGGCCGTGGGCATGGCCCTCGGCGGCGCCCGCCCGGTCATCGAGATGCAGTTCGACGCCTTCGCCTACCCCGCGTTCGAGCAGATCGCGAGCCACGTGGCCAAGATGCGCAACCGCACCAAGGGCGCGGCCCCCATGCCCATGACCATCCGCATCCCCTACGGCGGCGGCATCGGCGGCGTGGAACACCACTGCGACTCCTCGGAGTCCTATTACGCGCACACCCCCGGCCTGAAGGTGTACACCCCGGCCTCGGTCAAGGACGCCTACATGATGCTGCGCTCGGCCATCCGCCTGGACGACCCGGTCGTCTTCATGGAGCCCAAGAAGATGTACTGGACCAAGGCAGAGCTGGACCTGGACGAGCTGCGCGCCGAGTTCGAGGAGCGCTGGGCCCGCGTCGAGGAGAAGAAGGAGCACGGCGAGGCCTGGGCCCAGGCCGCCGTCGTCCGCACCGGCACCGACGTCACCCTGGTGTCCTACGGCCCGTCCGTGCCCACCTGCCTGGCCGCCGCCGCGGCCGCGGAGGAGGAGGGCTACAGCGTGGAGGTCGTGGACCTGCGCACCGTGAACCCGCTGGACGAGGAGACCGTCGCGGCCTCCGTGTCCAAGACGGGCCGCGCCGTCGTCGTCGCCGAGCCCCAGGGCTTCGCGTCCGTGGCCTCGGAGCTCGTGGCGCGCGTCCAGCAGCGCTGCTTCCACTCGCTCGCCGCTCCGGTGCTGCGCGTGACCGGCTTCGACATCCCCTTCCCCGCCCCGAAGCTCGAGGAGCACCACCTGCCGAACGTGGACCGCATCCTCGACGCGATCGACGACCTGAACTGGGACCTGGAGCCCGAGGAGGCCCGCGCATGAGCAACATCTTCCTGCTGCCCGACCTGGGCGAGGGCCTCACCGAGGCCGACCTGGTCCGCTGGCTCGTGGCCGAGGGCGACGAGATCGCCGTCGACCAGCCCGTGTGCGAGGTCGAGACCGCCAAGGCGATCGTGGAGGTGCCCAGCCCCTACGCCGGCACCGTCCTGACGCTGCACGGCGCCGAGGGCCAGACCATGGAGGTCGGCAGGCCGCTGTTCACCGTCGGCGCGGCCGACGACGCCGGCGCACCCGCCGCGGCCCCTGCCGCTCCCGCGGCCTCGGACGCGACCCCCGGCTCCGCGGCCGACGCCGACGCGGCCCCCGCGGCCGACGGCGCCGTGCCCGGCGCGCTGTCCTACCGCGAGGAGGAGCGCGCCGGCGTGCAGCCCGCGCCGGACAAGGCCCGCGGCGGCGACGGCGACGTGGAGGGCTCCGACGAGGAGGCCTCCGGCGCCGTGCTGATCGGCTACGGCACCTCCGGCCACAAGGCCAAGGGCCGCACCCGCCCGTCCAAGCGCTCGCGCACCGGCGCCCCCGCCGGTCCGGCCCGCTCCGGCGCCGCGCCGGCCACCCCCGGGAAGGCGCCGCGCGTGGCCTCCCCGATCGTGCGCAAGCTCGCCCGGGAGACCGGCGTGGACGTGGCCGCCGTGACCGGCACCGGCCCGGACGGCCTCATCACCCGCGCCGACGTGCTCGCCGCCTCCTCCGGCGCGGCCGACGTCCCCTCCGCGGCCGCCTCGACGGGCGCGCTGGCCGCCTCGGCCGTGCTCGCCGGGACCGCGGCCGAGCAGACGCCGGCCGAGAAGTCGGTCGCCGTCGGCGCCGCCGAGGGCCAGGCCTCGCCCGCGGCGCAGTCCCTGAGCGCCACCGCCGCGCAGGGGCAGGCGGACGCCCGCACGGGCCTGTCCGTCACCGCCCGCACCCCGATCTCGGGTGTGCGCAAGGTGATCGCGGACCAGCTCTCCCGCTCCCGCCGCGAGGTCCCCGAGGTCACCGCGTGGCTGGACGTGGACGTCACCGCCCTGCTTCAGCTGCGCGCGCAGCTGAAGAAGGCGGACCCGGAGAACGCCCCGAGCCTGCTCGGCCTGATCGCCCGCTTCACGCTGGCCGGCCTGCGCCGGTACCCGGTGATGAACGCACGCATCGAGGCCGGCGCCGGCGGCCGGGACGAGATCGTGGAGGTGGACGGCGTCCACCTCGGGCTCGCGGTGCAGACGCCCCGCGGCCTCATGGTGCCCTCCGTGGAGCACGCGGAGCGGCTGTCCGCGGACGAGCTGACCCGCGCGATCAACGAGACCGTCACCCGTGCCCGCGACGGCAAGGCCGCCCCGGCCGAGCTGACCCGCGGCACGTTCACGCTCAACAACTACGGACCGCTCGGCACCGACGGCGCCACCCCCATCCTCAACATCCCCGAGGTGGGCATGCTCGGCATCGGCCGCATCATGGACCGCCCGTGGGTCGTGGACGGGGAGATCGTGGTCCGCAAGGTCACCGAGATGACCGTGACCTTCGACCACCGCGTCACCGACGGCGCCACTGCGAGCGCGTTCCTCACGTTCGTGGCGGACTGCCTCAACGACCCGACGGCGGCCCTCGCCCGGATCTGACGGGCCCGCCCCTCCTGGACGAGTCCTGCGCAGGTGTGCCCCTCCGATGCGGAGGGGCACACGGGGTGCAGATGTGATCGACCACACAATACGACATCGTCCGATGCGTGGGAACCCGCGTCCAGCTCCGCGACGACGACGCGCGGCGTCGTCTCACGGCGCACCGCGAGCGCGGCGTGGGTCTGCGCCACCATGACGCCGTCCACCTTCACGTCCTCGCGGTGCGGGACCACGGTGCGCCACGTGGAGCGGTCGGCCACGTCCG
>NZ_JBFBLX010000004.1:0-164098 GCF_040702705.1 Micrococcus sp. NPDC078436
CAGGTGGGTTGTTGAGGAACTTCCATCCTGCGGCAGGGACCCGCTCGTCTCATCTCAGCCCGTACCCCGTGGCAAGAACCTCATGACCCACAACATCTAGTGACGGCCCCCCGCACGGCGGTCAACGGTCCCGCCTGCCCCTTCCTAGACTGGAGCCCATGTCATCCGTCTCACACCAGTTCCACGACGCAGGGGATTCGTCAGCGCCCGCCGTCGCCATCGACCCCGACGCCGACCCCACACCGGACCGCCGTGTCGAGCGGGGGTGGGTCGTCTCGCTCTTCGGCACGGCCGTCGGCGCGGGAGTCCTGTTCCTGCCGATCAAGGCGGGCCTGGGCGGCGTGTGGCCGCTCATCATCGCCACCCTCCTGATCGCCCCCATGACGTACTTCTCCCACCGGGCGCTCTCCCGGTTCGTGTGCGCGTCCCCCAACCCGGGCGACGACATCACCGCCGTGGCCCGCAGCACGTTCGGCCCCGGGGTCGGCGGGCTCATCTCCGTCCTGTACTTCCTGGCGATCTACCCGATCGTGCTGATCTACGGCGTCTCCATCACCAACACGGTGGACTCGTTCATGGTGAACCAGCTGGGCCTGGCCTCCCTGCCCCGCCCGCTGCTCTCGTTCGTGCTGATCGCCCTCATGATGGCCGTGATGATCGCCGGGCAGAAGCTCATGCTCGCGATCACCGGGTGGTTGGTCTACCCCCTGATCCTCATCCTCTTCGGGGCGAGCCTCTACCTCATCCCGTCCTGGAAGCCGGACGCCCTCTTCACCGGCGGCCCGGTGGACCTGGGCGGCATCCTGCTCTCCACGTGGCTGGTCATCCCCGTCCTGGTGTTCGCGTTCAACCACTCGCCGGCGATCTCCCAGTTCTCCCTGGCCATGCAGCGCCAGTACGGAGCGGGCGCGGCCACGCGCGCCTCGGCGGTGCTGGCCAAGGTCACGGGCCTGCTCGTCGTCTTCACCATGTTCTTCGTGTGGTCCTGCGTGCTGGCGCTCGGCCCGGACGGCATGGCCGAGGCCCAGGAGCAGAACCTCCCGGTGCTGTCCTACCTGGCCAACGTCCACGGCTCGCCGCTGATCTCGCTGCTCGGCCCGGTCGTCGCGTTCCTGGCGATCGTCTCCTCCTTCTTCGGCCACTACCTCGGCGCGGCCGAGGGCGCCGCCGGCGTCGTCCGCTCCCTGGTGGACAAGGACGGCTCCCGCATCAGCGCCCGCACCCTGCGCCTGGTCATCGCCGTCGTCATCTTCTTCACGACCTGGGCCGCGGCGATCGCCAACCCCAGCGTCCTCGGCCTCATCGAGACCGTCGGCGGGCCGGTGATCGCCATGATCCTGTTCCTCATGCCGATCTACGCGATCCACCGGCTGGACGCCCTCGCCCCCTACCGGGGGAAGGCCTCCAACGTGTTCGTGGTCCTCGCCGGCCTCGCAGCCGTGAGCGCCCTCGTCTACGGCATCGTCCGCAGCGTCACCGGCGCCTGAGGTCGCGCCGACGCGCCTCACGCCGACACGAGTCCGGCCCTCACCCCGCGGGGTGAGGGCCGGACTCGTCCAGGGCGGCGGGCGCCACGCGTGCGACGGTTCCGTGACGGTTCAGCGGTGGATCAGCGCGCGGGCGCCGCGCCGGGCTCCTCGCCCAGGGCGATCGGCAGGCGGACGCCGTTGCCCCACTCGGTCCACGAGCCGTCGTAGTTGCGGACGTCCTCGTGGCCCAACAGGTGCTTGAGGACGAACCAGGTGTGGGACGAGCGCTCGCCGATGCGGCAGTAGGCGATCACGTCGTCGCCCTCCTTCAGGCCGGCGCCGTCGCGGTAGATCTCCTCGAGCTCGGCGCGGGACTTGAAGGTGCCGTCCTCGTTCGCGGCCTTCGCCCAGGGCACGGAGGCCGCGGTCGGGATGTGGCCGCCGCGCAGCGTGCCCTCCTGCGGGTAGCCGGCCATGTGGGTGGTCTCGCCCGTGTACTCGGCGGGGGAGCGGACGTCGATCAGCGGCGTGGTGCCGATCGCGGCGAGGACGTCCTCGCGGGCGGCGCGCTCGGTGGTGTCGTCGCGCTGCACCACGGGGTACTCGGCGCGCTCGACCTGCGGGACCTCGCGGGTGGTCTCGCGGCCCTCGGCGATCCACTTGTCGCGGCCGCCGTCCATGAGGCGCACGTCCTCGTGGCCGTAGAGGGTGAAGACCCAGAGGGCGTAGGCGGCCCACCAGTTGGACTTGTCGCCGTAGAAGACCACGGTGGTGTCGCGGGAGATGCCCTTCGAGGCGGCCAGCTCGGCGAACGCCTCGGGGCCCACCAAGTCGCGGGCCACGGGGTCGTTGAGCTCGGTGTGCCAGTCGATCCGCTGGGCGCCGGGGACGTGGCCGGTGGCGTACAGCAGGGCGTCCTCATTGGACTCCAGGACCACGACGTCCGCGTCGTGGACGTGGTCGGCGACCCACTGCGTGGAGACGAGCTTCTCGGGATGGGCGTACTCGGTGGTCTGCGCGGTGTTCTCGGTCATGGGTGCCACATTACGCCAGGCCGATGATGCGTAATGGGGAAGGCGAGCCTCAATCCGGACACGCGGGGTCACACGCCGGGCAGCAGACGGGGCCTCCCGACGCCGGGGGCGGGTCCGCCCGGCGCCGGGCCGGGGCGGGCACCCCCTGGGGCGGCCACGACCGCGCCGGTAGCATGGCCCGGTAGTCCGCCCCCCCACATCAAGGATGGAGCACCCCGTGGCCCAGACCGTCCACCTCGCCGACCGCTCGCCGCAGGTCACCCCGGACCAGCTGCTCGCCGGCTTCCATCCCTCCTACCGGTTCGGGGAGGTGTCCTTCGACTCCTACATCCCGGATCCCGCGCATCCCTCCCAGGCCGAGGCCGTGCAGCGGCTGCGCGACTTCGCCGCGTCGATCGGGCGCCCCGCGGCCGGGGGCGGCGGCGGCTTCTTCGGCGGGCTGTTCGGCGGCGGCCGTCCCAAGGCCTCGGCCCAGCCGGCCGGCATCTACCTCGACGGCGGCTTCGGCGTCGGCAAGACCCACCTGCTGGCCTCCACGTGGCACGCCGCCCCGGGGCCCAAGGCGTTCGGCACGTTCGTGGAGTACACCAACCTGGTGGGCGCGCTGGGCTTCCGCAACGCGGTGGACGTGCTCACGCAGTACACGCTCGTGTGCATCGACGAGTTCGAGCTCGACGACCCGGGGGACACGGTCCTGATGTCCCGCCTTATGCGCGAGCTGGCCGACGCGGGCGTGCGCCTCGTGGCCACCTCCAACACCCTGCCGGGCTCGCTCGGCGAGGGACGGTTCGCGGCGCAGGACTTCAAGCGCGAGATCCAGGTGCTCTCCGAGCAGTTCGACGTCATCCGCGTCGACGGCGAGGACTACCGCCACCGCGGGCTCGCCGCCGCCCCGGCCCCGCTGCCGGACGCCGAGGTGGAGCGCACCGTGCAGGCCAACTTCCCGCACGCCGGCGTCGTCGCGGTGGACGACTTCGATGCGCTCACCGCGATGCTCTCCCGCGTCCACCCCTCGCGCTATCGCGAGCTCGTCAAGGACGTCGACGTCGTCGCGCTCCATGGTGTGCGCACCATCACGGACCAGGCCACGGCCCTGCGGTTCGTGGTGTTCGCGGACCGGCTCTACGACAAGGACGTGCCTGTCGTCGCCTCCGGCGTGCCGTTCGACGACCTGTTCACCCAGGAGATGATGCACGGCGGGTACATGAAGAAGTACTTCCGCACCGTCTCCCGCATGACCGCGCTCGTGCGCGAGGGACAGCTGGGCGAGGTCGAGGCGAAGTGACCCGCTGAGCCGGGGCGGGCCGCGCGCCCGCCCCGGCGTGGGCCGCGCTGGCCCCGGCCTCCGACGACGAAGGCCCCCTCCCGTGCGGGGAGGGGGCCTTCGAGGTGGAGCGGATGACGAGATTCGAACTCGCGACCTCCACCTTGGCAAGGTGGCGCTCTAGCCAGCTGAGCTACATCCGCGTGGCCCGCCCCGCGAGGGGGTCAGTCCGTGCGCGATACTGGGATCGAACCAGTGACCTCTTCCGTGTCAGGGAAGCGCGCTACCGCTGCGCTAATCGCGCTCATCCATTCCGAGGAACGGTGAACATGCGGCCACCCTCATGCCGGGGGACTGCGAGGTCGGGACGGGATTCGAACCCGCGTATACGGCTTTGCAGGCCGCTGCCTCGCCTCTCGGCCACCCGACCAGGGGTGAAGGTGGAGCGAGCGGATGACGAGATTCGAACTCGCGACCTCCACCTTGGCAAGGTGGCGCTCTAGCCAGCTGAGCTACATCCGCAGAAGGGAACCGGGAGCCCGTTCCGAAGAACCGAAACCGCGATTTCCAACGAGAAAGAACTCTAGACCATGCCGGGCCCTCCCGCCAAATCGGCCCCGTGCCGGCGTGTCCGGGCGGATCCTGACCGTCCCCGCCGCCCTGTCCCGTCCGGGGCGTTTGAGAGGATGTCTGACCATGACCCAGCCACGACTCGCGCACCAGACGCCGTCCGGACGCATGTACGCCCGCTCGCTCTCCGGCCTGCCCGAAGTCCCCTCCATCACGACGGTGATCGGCATGGAGAAGACGGACCTGGACGGCTGGATCGGATGGATGGCCGCGGACGCCGTGGTCAAGGACGAGCGCCTGGCCCAGGCGGTCGGCTCCTCCGCCCGCCTGCGGGAGGTCGCACGCCAGTCGGCGGACGCGGCCGCGCGCTTCCGCGACGCCGCGGCCGAGCGCGGAGACCGCGTCCACGACTACGCGGAGCAGGTCTCGCGCCGCGCCCTCGGGCAGCCGCACACCATGGCCGAGGCCCGGGCCGCACTGATCGAGCAGGGGGAGGGGGCCTACGCAGACCGCTTCGACGAGTGGTGGGACCTCTACGACGTGAGGCCAGTGGCCGCAGAGATCACCGTGTGGAACCACACCGTGGGCTACGCCGGCACCCTGGACCTCGTGGCGCGGATCGGCGGTCGGCTGTGCCTGATCGACTACAAGACCAAGGGCACCGGCAGGGACGGCCGCGTCAAGGCGCTCGACCCGAAGGTGGTCATGCAGCTCACCGCGGGCCTCAAGGCGGAGGAGTCGCTCGTGGACGCCGAGGCCGGCACGTGGGAGCCCTGGCAGCACGGCGCCGCGGAGATGCTGCTCGGCGTCGCCCTGGGGGAGACGGAGGTGGCCGTCCACCAGGCCAACCCCGCCGTGCTGCCGCGGCACTGGCACAAGTTCTGGGCGCTGCGCCAGGTGTGGACGCACGCGCAGGCCGTCGCTGACGCCGGCCCGGCGCTGCGCGTGATCGGCCCGCCCCCGGTGGCGGTCCCGGCAGCGTCGGCGGGCGGCCTGGAGGCCGCCCGCGCGGCGGCCTTCGGCGGGGCGGCGGAGCCGACCGGCACCGGGTCCGCGGCCGCGGAGGCGGGCCCGGCCGATAGGGTGACCGCGTGACCGTCCTCCCCCTCCGCACTGTGCCCGATCCCGTGCTGCGCACCCCCGCCGCGCCCGTCCCCGCGGGCGTCGACGTGCGCCGCCTCGTCGCGGACATGGTCGAGACCATGCACGCCGTCGGCGGCGTGGGGCTCGCCGCCCCGCAGGTGGGCGTGGGCCTGCGGGTCTTCGTGTTCGACGTGGACGGCGTGGCCGGCCACGTGGTGAACCCCGTGCTGGTCCGGGGCGAGGAGACCAGCCGGGACCTCGGCGAGGGCTGCCTCTCCGTGCCCGGGCTGCGCTACCACCCTGCGCGCGCCGTCGAGGCCGTCGTGACCGGCGTCGACGTGGACGGGGCGCCCGTCGAGCACCGGGGGACGGGCCTGGTGGCCCGCTGCCTGCAGCACGAGGCCGACCACCTCGACGGCATGCTCTACATCGACCGGCTCGACGGCGACGAGCGCCGCGAGGCCCGCCGCCGCCTGCGGGCCGGCGAGGTCGACCGCACCGCCGCCCGGGTGAGTGCGGAGCGCGCCGCCGCCGTCGGCTCCGTCTTCGCCGGCTCGGCCCGGGGAGGCGGCCGATGAGCGCCCCCCTGCGCGTCCTCTTCGCCGGCACGCCGGCCACCGCCGTGCCCGTGCTGCGCGCCCTGCTGGCCTCCGACCACGAGGTCGTGGGCGTCCTCACCCGCCCGGACGCTCCCGTCGGCCGCAAGCGGGTGCTCACGCCCTCGCCCGTCGCGGCGGCGGCGGCCGAGGCCGGGCTCCCCGCCGTCAAGGCGGATCGCCTGCGCGGCGAGGCCGGCGCCGAGGCGGTGGCCTCGATCCGCGGGCTGGACGCCGACGTCGCAGTGGTCGTCGCCTACGGGGCGCTCGTCCCCGCCGACGCGCTGCGGATCCCGCGCCTGGGGTGGCTCAACCTGCACTTCTCGCATCTGCCCGCCTACCGCGGCGCCGCCCCGGTGCAGCGCGCCGTGATGGACGGCGTCGCGGTGACGGGGGCGGACGTGTTCCAGCTCGAGGAGGGCCTGGACACCGGCCCGGTGTTCGCCCGCCTCACGCGCGAGGTGGCCCCCGACGAGACCTCGGGCGACCTGCTGGCGGACCTCGCCGAACGGGGCGGCCCGCTGATGCTGGACGTGCTCGACGCGCTCGCGGACGGCACCGCCGTCGCCGCGCCCCAGGAGGGCGAGCCCACCCACGCCGCCAAGCTCACCGCCGCGGACGGCCTGGTGGACGCCGCCGCCCCCGCCGGCCGGGTGGCCGCGCGCATCAACGGTGTCACCCCCGAGCCGGGCGCCTGGGGCTGGCTGGCGGCCCGCGCAGACGCCGAGCCCGTGCGCTTCAAGCTCGGCGGCGTCGCCCCCGTGGCCGAGGACGACGCCGCCTGGCCGGCCGAGCTCGCGCCGCTGGCCCCGGGACGCATCGCCGTGGTGGCCAAGGGCGCCTGGCTGCGGACCGACGACGGCGCGGTGCGGCTGAGCACGGTCCAGCCGGCCGGCAAGACGACCATGCCCGCCCTCGACTGGGCGCGCGGCGCCGGCGAGGGCGCCACGCTCCTCTCCGGCGCCGCGCTCGCGGCCCACGGGGAGCGGGAGCAGCAGCGGGCGGCCGAACGGGCCGCCGCACGGCAGGAGGGACGAGCATGAGCGGAGCATCCGAGGGGACCGGCGGCCAGGGCCGCGGGCGCGGCGGCGCCGGAGGCGGAGAGCGCTCCGGCCGGCCGGCCGCAGCCGGCAAGGGCAGGCGCGGCGAGCCCCGCCGCGACGCGCAGGGGCGCACCCGCAGCCGCGGCCGCTCCGGAGCGGGACGGCAGTTCTCGTCCCAGGCGCCCTCGCAGCGCTCCCGCAGCGCCGACCCCGCGCGCCGGGTGGCGTTCGAGGCCGTGCGCGCCGTCCACGCCGAGGACGCCTACGCGAACCTCGTGCTGCCCCCGCGCATCCGCCAGGCCCGGCTGGACCGCCGCGACGCCGCCTTCGCCACGGAGCTGGCCTACGGCACCCTGCGCGGCCGCGGACTCTACGACGCCGTCCTGGCCCGCTGCGTGGACCGTCCCCTGGAGCAGATCGACCCGCCCGTGCTGGACGCGCTGCGCCTCGGCGCCCACCAGCTGCTCGCCATGCGCGTGCCCGCGCATGCCGCGCTCGACGCCACGGTCGCGCTCGTGCGCTCCGAGATCGGCGCCGGGCCGTCCGGCTTCGTCAACGCCGTCCTGCGCCGTGTCTCCGAGCGCCCGCTCGAGGACTGGCTGGCCGACGTCGCCCCGGCCGACGGCGGCGACGCCGCCCTGGCGGTGCGCACCTCCCATCCCGTGTGGATCGTGCGCGCACTGCGCCAGGCGCTCGCCGCCCACCCCGGCGCGGACGCCGACCAGATCGAGGAGCTGCTCGCCGCGGACAACGCGGCACCGGTGGTGAACCTCGTGGCCCTGCCCGTCGACGGCGGGGAGGAGGCGCTCGCCCGGGTGATCGCGGACGGCGCCGAGCCCGGCCCGCTGGCTCCCGGCTCCGCCCTGCACGCCGGCGGCGACGCCTCCCGCCTGCCCGGGGTGCGTGAGGGCCTCGTCCGGGTGCAGGACGTCGGCTCCCAGCTGACGGCCCGCGCCCTCGTGGCCGTGCCCCGCGAGTCCGACGCCTCCGAGCGGGCCGAGCGCTGGCTCGACCTGTGCGCGGGGCCCGGCGGCAAGGCCGCCCTGCTGGCCGCGCTGGCCGCCGAGCGCGGCGCCACGCTCACGGCCAACGAGCTCGCACCGCACCGCACCGACCTGGTCCGCTCCGCCCTGGCCGCCGTGCCGCGGGAGGCCTGGACGGCGCACACGGGGGACGGGCGGCGGATCGCCGACGCGGTGGAGACCCCGGGGGACGGCTACGACCGGATCCTCGTGGACGCCCCCTGCACCGGCCTGGGCGCCCTGCGCCGCCGGCCCGAGTCCCGCTGGCGCCGCACGCCGGCCGACCTCGCCGAGCTCACCGGTCTGCAGGCCGAGCTCCTGGACGCCGCCGTCTCCGTCCTCGCTCCCGGCGGCGTGCTCGCCTACGTCACGTGCTCCCCGCACGTGGCCGAGACGACGGTCCAGGTCCAGGACCTGCTGCGCCGCCACCCGCGGCTCGAGCAGGTCGACGCCCCGGCGGCGCTCGCGGAGGTCGCGCTCGCGGACCTCGGGCTCGGCGGTGCCCCGGCCGGCGGCGGCGCCGGTGACGGCGGGGCGGACGACGGACCCCCGGCCGAGGAGGCCACGGCCCGCACCGCCCAGCTCTGGCCCCACCGCCACGGCACGGACGCGATGTTCCTCGCCCTGTTCCGGGCGCCGGCGGAGGGTGAGGACCGTGGCTGAGGGTCCGCACGCCCCGCGTCTGCACAGCCCCCGTCTCCACCCCTCGATCCTCTCGGCGGACTTCGCCCGGCTGGCGGAGGAGCTCGCCCGCATCCCGAGTGCGGACGCGGTGCACGTGGACGTGATGGACAACCACTTCGTCCCGAACCTGACGCTCGGCCTGCCCGTCGTCCAGGCCATCCGGGCCGCCACGGCGCTTCCCCTGGACATCCACCTGATGATCGCCGACGCCGACCGGTGGGCCCCGGACTACGCCGAGGCCGGCGCCGAGTCCGTGACCTTCCACGCCGAGGCCTCCGGCGCCCCCGTACGCCTGGCCCGCGAGCTGCGCGCCCGCGGGTCCCGGGCGGGCATGGCGCTCAAGCCGGCCACCCCCGTCGAGCCGTACCTGGACATGCTCCCCGAGCTGGACATGCTCCTGCTGATGACGGTGGAGCCCGGCTTCGGGGGCCAAGCGTTCCTGGACGTCGTGCTGCCCAAGATCCGCCGCGCCCGCGCCGCCCTGGACGGCGCCGCGACTCCGCTCGCCCTCCAGGTGGACGGCGGCGTCAACAGGGACACGATCGAGCGCGCGGCCGAGGCCGGGGCGGACACCTTCGTGGCCGGCTCCGCCGTGTTCGGCGCCGACGATCCGGACGCGGCCGTCGTCGCCCTGCGGGACGCCGCGCGTCACGCCTGCGGCTGAACACCCTCGGCCCGCAGCGCCGGCCCCGCGAACCCCCGAGGCCGCGTGGCATACTGGCGCACGCAACGTGCTCCGAGATGCGGTGGAAGTCCGCACCGGCGGTGACAGCCCGCTAACCGCGCGCCCCGCCCTCACCCGAGGGTCCGGGACCGCGGCCTGACCGGTGGAATTCCGGTGCCGACCGTACAGTCGGGATGGGAGAGGCACGCGGCCGTGCCGTCCCGCGCGCTGACGCGGGAGGGCTGCGGAGCGCACCCCTCGGAGTCCCGAACCGAGGAGGTGGCGTCAGCCCCCATGCAGTGGCTCGTGGACGTCTTCACCTGGACCATCCCCGTCGCCGGCGGCGGCCTCCTGATGCGGGAGGTGATCGGCAACCTCTTCGGGCTGGCCTCCGCGCTCGGCGGCATGGCCCGCAAGGTCTGGGCATGGCCCGTCGGGATCATCGGCAACGCGCTCCTGCTCACGGTGTTCCTCGCCTCCCTCTTCGGCGGCGCCGACCACGCGACGCTCCTCGGCCAGGCCGGCCGCCAGGTCATGTTCATCGCGGTCTCCGTGTACGGCTGGGCCCGCTGGCGGGCCGCGAGCCGCGGCCGCGGCGACCACGCCCCCGCGATCACCCCCGAGTGGGCAGGCCGGGGCGGGCGGACGCTCCTCGTGCTGGGCATGCTGATCGGCACCCTCGCCCTCACCCCGGTGTTCCGCGCCCTCGGCTCGTGGGAGCCGGTGTGGGCGGACGCCTGGACCTTCGTCGGCTCCCTGCTCGCCACGTACGGCATGGCCCGCGGCTGGGTGGAGTTCTGGCTCGTGTGGGTGGCCGTGGACGTCGTCGGCGTCCCCCTGCTGTGGAGCAGCGGCTACTACGCCTCCGCGGTGATGTACGCGTTCTACGGGGTCTTCACCCTGATCGGCTTCTTCGTGTGGCTGCGCGCCAAGGACCGGGAGGGCACGCGATGAGCACCCCCTCGATGAGCACCCCCATGGACCTCGCCGCCGCCGCGGCCCTGCGCGGCGTGCGCGGCGCCAACCCGCTCGTGGGCGCCGTCCTGACCGCCCCCGACGGCGCCGTGCTCGCCGTCGGGCACCACCGCGGCCGCGGCACCGCGCACGCCGAGGTGGACGCGATCGAGCGGTGGGAGGCGGCGCGGGCCGCGGACCCCTCGCTCGCGGACCTAGACCCGGGCGACCTCACGCTCCACGTGACCCTCGAGCCCTGCGACCACACCGGCACTACGGGCCCGTGCTCGGAGGCCGTCCTCCGCGCGGGCTTCGGCGCCCTGCGCTACGCCGTCGCCGACCCCACGGGTGACGACGGCGGGGGCGCCGCCCGCCTGTCCCGCCACGGGGTGCGCGTGGAGGGCCCGACGGGGGAGGCGGCCGCCGTCGCCCTCACGGCGCGCTGGCGGGCCGCGCGCGCCGCGGGACGCCCCTGGGTGACGGCGCACCTGGCCCAGTCCCTCGACGGGAACGCCGCCGCCGCCGACGGGACGAGCCGCTGGATCACGGGGGAGGCCTCCCGCCACCACGCCCACGAGGTGCGCGCCCGCGTGGACGCGATCGTGGTGGGCACGGGCACCGTCCTCGCCGACGACCCGCGCCTCACCGCCCGGGCCGCCGACGGCGCCGCGGCCGCGCGCCAGCCCGTCCCCGTGGTCCAGGGCCGCCGTCGGATCCCCGCCGACGCCGCGCTGCACGCCGCGCACCCCGTCGTGCTGCAGACGGGAGAGCGCGACCCCCACGACGTGCTCGCGGCGATCGCCGCCCACCCCGGGCCGTGGCCCCACGGCCGCCGCGCCGAGCACGTCCTCGTCGAGGGGGGCCCGCACGTCCTCGGCGCGTGGTTCTCCGCCGGCCTCGTGGACGAGGTCATGGCGTACACGGCGCCGCTGCTCCTGGGCGCGGGGCTGCCCGCCGTCGCCGGTCTGGATGTCGGCACGCTCGCCGACGGGATCCGCCTCGTCCCCGACCCCGCCGAGGGCGGCCCTGTGAAGGCCCTCGGCGAGGACGTCTGGACGCACCTCATGCCCGCGCCCTGACCCGGGCCACCGCCCCGCCCCCTGCTGCCCCCTCGCCCCCACGACCAAAGGATCCGCATGTTCACCGGGATCATCACCCACCTCGGCACGGTGCGCGCCGTCGAGCCGCGCCCCGAGCAGGACACGCTCACGCTCGTCCTGGACGCCGGCGGCGCCCTCGACGGGCTCCCCGCGGGCGGCTCGCTCGCCGTCGACGGCGTGTGCCTCACCGCCCTCCGCTCCGGGGAGGAGTCCGACGCGCTCTTCCGCGCCGACCTCATGGGGCAGACCCTCGCGATGACGAGCCTCGGGGACCGCGTCCCCGGGGACCGCGTCAACCTCGAGCGCTGCCTGCGCCCCACGGACCACCTCGACGGGCACCTCGTGCTCGGCCACGTCGACGGCGTCGGGGTGGTCCTCTCCGTCACGCCCCAGGGCGCGTGGACCACGATCCGCGTCGGCCTGCCCGCCTCGCTCGCGCGCTACGTCCCCGCCCAGGGCTCGATCGCCCTGCAGGGCGTCTCCCTCACCGTCACCGCGGTTTCCGCGCCCGGGGACGCCGAGCACTGGTTCGAGGTCGGGATCATCCCCGCCACCCTGCGGGCCACCACCCTCGGCGGGCTCGCCCCGGGGGACCGCGTCAACCTCGAGACGGACGTGATGGCCCGCTACGCCGAGCGCCTCGCCCTGATTCCCGCCACCCGCGCCGCCGAGGAGGACGCCCATGAGTGAGCACGGGAGTGAGCACATCCGCCTGGACGCCATTCCCGACGCCGTCGCCGCGATCGCCGCCGGACGTCCCGTCGTCGTCGTGGACGATGCGGACCGCGAGAACGAGGGCGACCTCATCTACGCCGCGGCCCTCGCCACCGACGCCGTCACCGCGTTCACCGTGCGGCACACCTCCGGCGTGATCTGCGCGCCGCTCCCGGGGGCCCTCGCGGACCGCCTCGAGCTGCCGCCCATGACCACCGTGAACGAGGACCCCAAGGGGACCGCGTACACCGTGAGCGTCGACGCCGTCGCGGGGACCACCACCGGCATCAGTGCCGCCGACCGCACCCGCACCCTGCGCGTGCTCGCCGGCGCGGACAGCGACCCGGCCGACCTCACCCGCCCCGGGCACGTCTTCCCGCTGCGCGCCGTCCCCGGGGGCGTGCGCGCCCGCCGCGGCCACACCGAGGCCGGCGTCGAGCTGTGCGCGCTCGCGGACCTGCCCCCGGTGGCCGCGATCGCCGAGCTCGTCCACGACGACGGCACGATGATGCGCCTGCCCGCCCTGCGCGCGTTCGCCGACGAGCACGGCCTCGTGCTCGTCTCCATCGCGGACCTCGTGGCGCATCTCGAGACGGAGAGCCCGCTGCCGGCCGACGTCGCCCCCGAGGCCACCCTGCCCACCCGCCACGGCGTCTTCCGCGTCAGCGTGCACCCCGACCCGCAGACGGGGGCGGAGCACGTGCTGCTCCTGGCCGACCCCGTGCCGGCGCCGGAGGACCCGCTCACGGTGCGCGTGCACTCCGAGTGCCTCACCGGCGACGTCTTCGGCTCCCTGCGCTGCGACTGCGGGCCGCAGCTCGAGGACGCCCTGGCGCACGCCGCGGCCGAGGGCGGCGCGGTGCTCTACCTGCGCGGCCACGAGGGGCGCGGGATCGGCCTGGCCTCCAAGATCCGCGCCTACCGCCTCCAGGAGGAGGGCCTGGACACCGTGGAGGCCAACCTCGCGCTCGGCCTGCCGGGGGAGGCGCGTGACTACGCCGGCGCCGCCCGGGTGCTGATCGAGTCCGGGCACCCGCGGGTGCGCCTCGTGACGAACAACCCCGCCAAGGTCGCGGGCCTGCGGGCCGGCGGGGTCGAGGTGGTGGAGCGCGTGCCCGCCCCCACGCCCGTCACCGAGCACAACGCCGCGTACCTGCGCACCAAGCGCGACCGCATGGCCCATGCCCTCGGGGACCGTGACCTCGGCGAACCGGCCCCCACGCCGACCCCCATGCACCCCACCCCGAGCCCCCAGGAGGAGACCGCATGAGCGGCCACGGAGCACCCCAGACCACCCTGTCCGCCCTGTCCGAGGCCGACCGCGCCACGGCCGCCGGGCTGCGCGCCGTGATCGTCGCCGCGCAGTGGCACACCGAGATCATGGACGGCCTCATCGCCGGCGCCCGCGCCGCCGCCGCGGAGATCGGCCTGGAACCGGCCCTCGTCCGCGTGCCCGGCACCGTCGAGCTGACCGTGGCGGCCGCCCGCCTGGCCGCGGACCACGACGTCGTGGTCGTGCTCGGCGTCGTGGTGCGCGGCGGCACCCCGCACTTCGAGTACGTGTGCCAGTCCGTGACCCAGGGCGTCACCGAGGTCTCCGTGCGCACCGGAGTGCCCGTCGGCTTCGGCGTCCTCACCGTGGACACCGAGGACCAGGCCCGCGACCGCGCCGGGCTGCCCGGTTCGCGCGAGGACAAGGGCCGCGAGGCGCTCGAGGCCGCCGTGCTCACCGAGCTGGCGCTGCGCGGCGCCGGGGCCTGAGGCCCGCCCGGCCGGCCGACGAGGGAGCCGCGCGCACGCCGTCCCCGGAGGCCGGCCTCCTCGGGGCCCTGCTCCTGGCGGCCTCCTCGGGGCCCTGCTCCTGGCGGCCTCCCTGGTGGTGATGCTCGCCGTCGGGGTCCATGCCGCCGGGCTCGGGCCGGACCCAGCGTTCCTCTGGGAATGCGACGACACCGGGCAGTGCGAGGATCTGTGGGCCGAGGCGCGCGAGCACGACCGCATGGTCACGCTCCTCGCCGCTGCAGCGGCCGTCACGGGGTGGTTCCTGGCCGCGGAGGGTCGGCGTGCGGAGACGGAGACCGGCGACGCCCCGACCCCCGGCGGTCCCACCCCGCAGCGTCGGGGTGTCGGCGTCCCCGTCGTGCTCGTGGGCTTCGTCGCCGGCGTGATCCTCGCGGTCTGGTTGCGGATCGGACCGGCCCTCACCGGGACCAGCGCCGGGGGACCACCAGGGAGGGACGGCCTCCTCATCGCGGCGCTCACGGGCGCCGTCGTGTCGATCCTCGTCCTCCTCGTCACCCCACGGCATGCCCCGGGGCGGCTGTGGGTGGCGGCGGTCCCGGTGATCGACCTCCTCGCGCTGCCCCTCCTCCTCCTGGCGCTCGGCCGGTCCCTCCACCTCGCGGCGGCGGTGACGGCGCTCGCGGCCGTGATCGCCGCGCTGATCGGCCGCACCTACCTCGAGGCGCACGGGCGCACGCCCCGGGATGCCCACCGCATCGCCGGTCTCGTCGCCCTGGCCCACATGGCGACCGTGCTGCTCGCCGTCCCGCTGGCCGCCGTGACGGTCGGCCTGGGACCGCTGGTCTTCGTCGTGGCCCTCCTTCCGCCCCTGCTCCACGGTCTGTGGTTCACGACTCTGGGGCGAGGCGGAGTCGACCGCGCGCCCGCGGCCCCCTGCTGCGGCCCGCCGGCACGGCGACGGGCCAGGACGGCCGTCGTCCTGCCGGCTGCCGCGGCCATCGTCCTCATGGCCGCCTGGGCCGCCTGGCCGGTGCCCGCACCCCCGGCCGACGCCACACCGCAGGCCCGGCCGGCACGCCATCCTGCGGCTCAGAGCAGCTCGCACTCACGGTCGGCGGATTCGACTCCGCGATGGGCACGTCCTCGGCGGGGATCACGGCCGTGAACACGTCGGACGCCGCCTGCGCCCTGCGGGGCCGCCCGGACGTGGAGATCGTGCAGGGCGGCGACCCGATCGGCCTGCGCCTCGCACCGATGGACGCCCGGACCCTGACGCCCACCCCGGAGCAGGCGGCCCGGGAGGACCCCGATCTCGGCGTGGTCCTGGAGCCCGGGCAGCAGGCCGTGGCCGGGCTCCTGTGGCCGGGCTACCGCACTCTGGCCGACGGGAGGACTCCGCAGGCCGTCCGGGTCGGACTCGCCCCGGGAGACGCCGCGCTCCGGGCCCTCATCGGCGTGTCCGACGAGCCGGGAGGGAGTCCGGGCCCGGCGCCCTTCGACCTCCAGGACGGCGTGCCGGGCGGAGCGGAGCTGCGCGTCGGACCGTGGACGTCGCGCCGATAGGGCACGCCGGACGGTGCTGCCGCGTCACACGAGGACGGCGACGGCGCGCCCCACCGGGGTGCCGCTAGGGTGACGGCCGTGAAGACCTTCGAAGAGCTGTTCGCCGAGCTGACCCGCACCGTGGCCGAGCGCCCTGAGGGCTCCCACACGGTCGCCCGTGTGGACGCCGGCGTCCACGCCATCGGCAAGAAGGTCGTCGAGGAGGCCGCCGAGGTCTGGATGGCGTGCGAGCACGAGTCCGACGACGCGGCGGCCATGGAGATCTCGCAGCTGCTCTACCACCTGCAGACGATGATGATCGCCAAGGGCCTCACCCTCGAGGACGTCTACCGCCACCTCTGAGCGGGACCGCGCGACGACCTCGCGCGTCCCCGCCGCCCGCCTGAACCCCCCACGAGGAGAGACCGTGCTGCGCATCGCCGTCCCCAACAAGGGCGCCCTGTCCGAGGCCGCCCGCGAGATCCTGCTGGAGGCCGGCTACCGCCAGCGGCGCGACTCCCGGGAGCTCGTGCTCGTCGACCCGGAGAACCAGGTGGAGTTCTTCTACCTGCGGCCGCGCGACATCGCGGTGTACGTCGGCCAGGGCACCCTCGACGTCGGCCTGACCGGCCGAGACCTGTTCTGCGACGCGCAGGTGGGAGACACCGCCGAGGAGGTCATGGCGCTCGGCTTCGGGAGGTCCGTGTTCCGCCTGGCCGCGCCGGTCGGCGCGTTCAGCGCGGCCGGCGAGCTCTCGGGCAGGCGCATCGCCACGAGCTACGACGGCCTGCTCACGGCGTACCTCGAGCGGACCGGCCTGGACGCCACCGTCGTCCACCTCGACGGCGCCGTCGAGTCCTCCGTGAAGCTCGGCGTGGCGGACGCGATCGCCGACGTCGTGGAGACCGGCAACACCCTGCGTGCCGCGGGCATGGAGGTCTTCGGCGAGCCGATCCTCGACTCCGAGGCGATCATGATCGGCCGCCGGGGCGCCCAGCCCGAGGGCCTCGACGTGCTGCTGCGCCGCCTCAACGGCGTCCTCGTGGCCCGCCGCTGGGTGATGATCGACTACGACATCCGCCGCGAGCTCCTGGACCGCGCCACCGCGGTCACGCCGGGACTGGAGTCCCCGACCGTCTCCCCGCTGCGCGACGAGTCGATGGTGGCCGTGCGCTCCATGGTGCGCAAGGGCGACGCCAACCGCGTCATGGACGAGCTGTACGACCTCGGAGCCCGCGGCATCCTCATCTCCGCCATCCACGCCATCCGCCTCTGACCCCCTCGGACCACACGGTCCGCACCCCCGTCGGCCTCGAAGGAGCCCCGCCATGACCGTCGCCGTCCGCGTCATCCCCTGCCTCGACGTCGACGCCGGGCGGGTGGTCAAGGGCGTCAACTTCGAGGACCTGCGCGACGCGGGCGACCCGGTCGAGCTCGCCCGCCGCTACAACGCCGCGGGGGCGGACGAGCTCACGTTCCTCGACGTCACCGCCTCCACCGCGGACCGCGCCACCACGTACGACGTCGTCACCCGCACGGCGGAGGAGGTCTTCATCCCGCTCACGGTGGGGGGCGGCGTCCGGACCGTGGACGACGTCGACCGCCTCCTGCGCACCGGTGCGGACAAGGCCTCGGTGAACACCGCCGCCGTCGCCCGCCCTGCGCTCATCACGGAGATCACCCGGCGCTTCGGCTCCCAGGTGCTCGTGCTCTCCCTCGACGCGCGGCGCACGCAGGACCCCGCGTGTGCGTCCGGCTACGAGGTCACCACCCACGGCGGGCGCACGGGCACCGGCATCGACGCGGTGCAGTGGTGCCGGGAGGCGTCCGAGCGCGGCGTGGGGGAGATCCTGCTGAACTCGATCGACGCGGACGGGACGCGGGCCGGCTTCGACCTCGAGATGATCCGCGACGTCCGGGCCGTGACCCGTGTGCCGCTGATCGCCTCGGGCGGCGCGGGGGAGCCTGCCCACTTCCCGGAGGCGGTGGCTGCGGGGGCGGACGCGGTGCTGGCCGCGTCCCTGTTCCACTTCGGCCCGGACGACATGCTCGCCCGCGTCAAGGACGCGCTGCGCGCCGCGGGGCACGTCGTCCGCTGAGGGGCACGGACCACCCCGCGCGGCTCAGGCCGCGCCGGTGACGCGGTCCGTGGTCACGAGCGCGGCGCGGCGTCGCCCGTGCGCGTGCAGGACGAGCTCGCCGGCGGCCCCCGTGACGCGCACGCTCACGCCGTCCTCGCCGGGCCGGCGCGCGACGACGGGCGCGTTGTCCACGCGCGAGGCGGGCCGGGGCCGGCGGGCGAGCACGATCCCGGTCTCGGCCCCGCGGTAGAGGAGCCGCGCGCGACCGCGCAGGCGGGTGTAGAGCATGTCCGCGTAGGCGTCGGCGAGGATGCGCGGGGCCCAGCGCTCCTGCGCACGCCGCACGTCCTCGGTGTGCACGAAGAACTCGAGCAGCTGCACCTGGCCGGCCACGCGCCGTCCCGGGGCGGTCCGGCGGGCGGCCGCGGCCAGCCCCCGCAGCCGGGCCGCGACGCGGGGACCCTCGCCGTGCGCGCGCAGGGGTCCGCGCGCCACCAGCGCGACGAGCTCGGCGTAGCCCTCCTCGGAGGCGTGGGCGTCGCCGAGCTCCTGCGTGAGCTGGGCGAGCCGACGGCGGGCGACCCCGGGCAGGACGATCCCGGCGGCCGAGGGGGAGGTCTCGCGCAGGTGCACGTGGGCCGCCAGGTGCTCCGTGCGCCAGCCCTCACACAGCGTGGGCGCCCCCGGGCCCGCGGCGAGCAGCGCCTCCACCAGCGCGGCGCGCGAGGCCACCGCGAAGTCGGTGGCGGTGTGCTGCGCGGCGGCGGGGGTCTCGGCCATGGCCTCCACGCTACACGCGGCTCCCTAGAATGGACCTCCATGAGCACCCCCCAGACCGCCGGCCTCCCGGAGTCCCTGACCTTCGACGACCGGGGCCTCATCCCGGCCATCGCGCAGCAGCACGACACGGGCGAGGTGCTCATGATGGCGTGGATGGACGAGGAGTCCCTGCGTCTCACCCTCGAGTCCGGATGGGCCACCTACTGGTCCCGGTCCCGCGGGAGGCTGTGGCGCAAGGGCGAGAGCTCGGGCCACCGACAGCGCGTCCTCGCCGTCAGCGCGGACTGCGACGGCGACACGCTCCTGCTGCGCGTCGACCAGACCGGGCCCGCGTGCCACACCGGCACCGCCAGCTGCTTCACCGACCGCCGGATCGCGGACCTGACGGGCCGCACCCCCGAGGAGGACGCCCGATGACCCGCCCCCACGCCTCCGACGCCACCCCCGACCGCGCCGAGTTCCTGCGCCTGGCGGACACCGCGCGCGTGATCCCCGTGGTGCGCACCGTGCTCGCCGACGGCCTCACGCCCCTGGCCATCCACCGCCGCCTCGCCGCATCGCGTCCGGGCACCTTCCTCATGGAGTCCGCGTCCCAGGGCGCCGCGTGGTCCCGCTACAGCTTCATCGGCGCCGGCTCCGCGGCCACCCTCACGGCGCGCGACGGCGAGGCCCACTGGCAGGGCACGCCCCCCGAGGGGCTGCGCCGCGAGGGCCCGGCCCTCGAGGTCCTCGCCGACTCCCTGCGCCTGCTGCGCACGGACGTCCGGGACCGGGTGGGGGTGTCGCTGCCGCACCTGGTCTCGGGGCTCGTCGGCTTCCTGGGCTGGAACACGGTGCGCTCGTGGGAGCACCTGCCGCACCCGCCCGAGGACCACCTGCGCCTGCCCGACCTCGCCATGAACCTCGTCACGGACCTGGCCGTGCACGACGCGGTGAACGGCACCGTCACCCTCATCGCGAACGCGATCAACGGCAACGGCCTCGCCACCGGGGCCGAGCAGGCCCACGACGACGCCCTCGAGCGGCTGGACGCCATGGTCGAGCGGCTCCGCACGCCCGTGCCCGAGCCCGTGAGCGCCGTCTCCCGCCGCTGGCTGGACGCGTCCGCGGAGGACGTGGCGGCGCAGGCCGAGGACCGCTGGGGGGCCGAGGGCTTCCGAGCCGCCGTCGGGAAGGCCCAGCAGGCCATCCGGGACGGCGAGGTCTTCCAGGCGGTGCTCTCCCGCCGCCTCTCCGTGACCACGGACGTGAGCGGGGAGGACGTGTACCGCGTGCTGCGCACGGTCAACCCGAGCCCGTACATGTACCTCTTCTCCTTCGAGACGCCCGAGGAGGAGCCGTACGAGATCGTCGGCTCCTCGCCCGAGGCCCTCGTCACCGTCCAGGACCGGCGCGTCGTCACGCACCCGATCGCCGGCTCGCGCCGCCGCGGGGCGAGCGCCCAGGAGGACGCGCGCCTCGGCGAGGACCTGCTCCACGACGAGAAGGAGCGCGCCGAGCACCTCATGCTCGTGGACCTCTCCCGCAACGACCTCTCCCGGGTGTGCGAGGCCGGTTCCGTGGCGGTCACCCAGTTCATGGGCCTGGAGGCGTTCAGCCACATCCTGCACCTGGTCTCCCACGTGGAGGGGCGCCTGCGCGACGACGTCGACGCCCTCCAGGTGCTGCGGGCCGCCTTCCCGGCCGGCACCCTCTCCGGAGCCCCCAAGCCGCGCGCGCTCCAGCTGCTGGACGAGTGGGAGCCCACCGAGCGCGGGCCGTACGGCGGAGTCGTCGGCTACTTCGACCTCGCCGGCAACATGGACATGGCCATCAACATCCGCTCCGTGACCCTGCACCGCGGACAGGCCCACGTGCAGGCGGGTGCCGGGATCGTGGCGGACTCCGACCCGCGGGCCGAGGCCGCCGAGACGGTCACCAAGGCCACCGCCCCGCTGCGTGCGGTGCTCGCGGCCGCCGAGCTGGAGGAGGCGTGATGCGCCGCCGCACGGCGGTGCTCCTCGCCCTCGCCTCCGGCGCGCTGGTCCTCGCGACCGCGGGGCAGACCTGGGTCGAGGCGTCGGGCCTGACGGGTGGGACGGCCGACCACGCGCGGGCCGTGGGCGCCTCCGCGGCGCCCGTGGCGACCGCGATGGCCGTCGTCGTGATGGCCGGGGCGCTCGCCCTGACCACGGCCCGCCGGGTCGGCGCCGTCGTCGTGGGCCTCCTGACGGTGCTGGCCGGCGTGGTCATCGCCTCGTCCGCCGTCGTCGCCGCCCTGGACCCGGTGGCGACGGCGACCCCGGCGGTCGCCGCCGTCACGGGCACCACCGCTGACGCCGCCTCCTACGCCGTGACCGTGTGGCCGTGGGTGTGCGCGGCGGCCGGCGTCCTGGCCGCCCTCACGGGGGCGGCCGCCCTGGCCTCGGCCCGCTCATGGCGCTCCGCCCGCCGCTACGACGCGGCGGCCGGCACTCCCGCCGGCGCCCCCGCGGGCGCGACGGCCGCACCCGCCGCGACGGTGGACGAGATGGACGCGTGGGACGACCTCTCGCGCGGTCACGACCCGACCTGAGCGGCGTCCCGTGGCACAATGAGGGGCAGTCGTCATGCACACCACGTCGAGTGAGGGACACCCATGAGCCACACCGAGACCACCACCACCTCCGGCACCCGCCGTCGCGACCTGCGCGAGGAGCGCGTCGCGGACCGCGGCGTCGACGCGGGGATCGTCGTCACCGAGGACGGCCGCGTGCTGGGCGACCCCACGCACGCGGAGGTCCCGGACCACGGCAACACCCCGGGCGGCTGGATCATGGCCGGTCTCGGCGTGCTCGGCGTCCTCGCCGGCTGCATCGGTGCGCTCACCGACCTGCAGATCCTCATCTGGATCGGCCTCGCCATGCTCGTGATCGGCGGCATCGTGGGCTTCGTGTCGGCCAAGGGCCAGTCGGCCCGGCCCGACTCCGCCCGCCGCGGCCACTGAGGCCCGCTCCGTGAGCGTCCTCGACGACATCGTCGAGGGAGTCCGCGAGGACCTCGCCGAGCGCCGCCGATCGCTCCCTCAGGAGCGGCTCGCGGAGCTCGTCGCGGCCGCCCCGGCCCCCCTCGACGCGCACGCGGCGCTGACCGGCGGCCGCACCGACCCCGCGGGGATCCACGTGATCTCCGAGGTCAAGCGCGCCAGCCCGTCCAAGGGGCACCTCGCCGACATCCCCGAGCCCGCCACCCTGGCCTCCGCCTACGAGCGCGGGGGAGCCTCCGCCGTCTCTGTGCTGACCGAGGCCCGACGCTTCGGCGGCAGCCTGGCCGACCTCGACGCCGTGCGCGCCGCCGTCGCCCTGCCCGTCCTGCGCAAGGACTTCACGGTGGAGGAGTACCAGGTCCACGAGGCCCGCGCCCACGGGGCGGACCTCGTGCTCCTCATCGTGGCCGCCCTCGACGACGCACGCCTGCGCGGCCTCCTGCAGCTGACGGAGTCGCTCGGGATGCACGCCCTCGTCGAGGCCCACACCCCCGGGGAGGTCGAGCGCGGCGTGGCCGCCGGCGCCCGGATCCTGGGCGTGAACGTGCGCAACCTGAAGACCCTCGACATCGACCCGGACCGCTACGCGGCCCTGGCCGCCGGGCTCCCCGAGGACGTCGTGCGCGTCGCCGAGTCCGGCGTGGAGTCCGAGGAGCAGATCCGCTCCTACGCGGCCGCCGGCGCCGACGCCGTCCTCGTGGGCGAGGCCCTCGTGCGCCACGGCCACCCCGAGGCGGCGCTGCGCGCGTTCCGCGCCGCCTCCCTCACCGTCCGCTGACCCCCCCGACCGAAGGAAGTGGTCCGCCCATGAGCGCGGAGCGATCCAGCACCCAGCCGTCCATCGAGTTCGAGGGCGTGTTCCAGGGCCTGCCGGGCCCGTACTTCGGCCGGTACGGCGGGCAGTGGATGCCCGAGTCCCTCATGGCGGCGCTCAAGGAGGTCACGGAGACCTACGACGCGGCGCGCCGGGACCCGGCGTTCGAGGAGGAGCTGCGCGGCTACTTCCGGGACTACGTCAACCGGCCCTCGCTGCTCACCGAGGTGCCGCGCTTCGCGGCCGAGTCCCCGGGCGTGCGCATCTTCCTCAAGCGCGAGGACCTCAACCACACCGGCTCGCACAAGATCAACAACGTGATCGGCCAGGCGCTGCTGGCCCGGCGCATGGGCAAGACCCGCCTGATCGCGGAGACCGGCGCCGGCCAGCACGGCGTGGCCACCGCCACCGCGGCCGCCCTCTTCGGGATGGAGTGCACCGTGTACATGGGGGAGGAGGACACGCGCCGCCAGGCCCTCAACGTGGCCCGCATGCAGATGCTCGGCGCGGAGGTCATCCCCGTGACCATCGGCGCCCGCACCCTGAAGGACGCCATCAACGAGGCGCTGCGCGACTGGGTGGCCTCGGTGGACACCACGCACTACCTGATCGGCACCGTCACCGGCCCGCACCCCTACCCCACCATGGTGCGGTACTTCCACTCCGTGATCGGGGACGAGGCCCGCGAGCAGGTCCTCGCCCAGACCGGCCGCCTGCCCGACGCCGTCGCGGCGTGCGTGGGCGGCGGATCCAACGCGATGGGCCTCTTCCACGGGTTCCTGGACGACGAGGGCGTGGAGCTGTACGGCTTCGAGGCCGGCGGCGAGGGCCTCGAGTCCGGCCGCCACGCCGCCTCCATCACCCTGGGCCGCACCGGCGTGCTGCACGGCGCCCGCACCTACCTGATGCAGGACGAGGACGGGCAGACCATCGACTCGCACTCGATCTCCGCGGGCCTGGACTACCCCGCCGTGGGCCCCGAGCACGCCTTCCTGCACGACACCGGCCGGGCCGCGTACGAGCCCGTCACCGACGCCGAGTGCATGGCCGCGTTCCAGCGGCTCACCCGCACCGAGGGCATCCTCCCGGCGATCGAGTCCGCCCACGCCCTGGCCGGCGCGCTGCGCCTGGCCCGCCGCTGGGCCGACGAGGGCCTCGTGGGCGCGGACACCGCCGAGGGCGAGGAGCGGATCATCGTGGTCAGCCTCTCCGGCCGCGGCGACAAGGACGTGGCCACGGCCGCGGCCTGGTTCGGCCTCGGGGAGGCGGACGAGCAGAAGGACCCGCTGGACGAGCTGACCCCGGGAGAAGAGCAGTGAGCACCGACGTGACCTCCAAGACCGCCGCCGCGATCGCTGCCGCCCGCGACGCCGGGCGCACCGCCCTCGTGGCCTACCTGCCCGCCGGCTACCCCTCCGTGGCGGACTGCGTGGAGGCCGCCGTCGCCCTCGGGGAGAACGGCGCCGACGTGATCGAGATCGGCCTGCCCTACACCGACCCGGTGATGGACGGCCCCGTCATCCAGCGCGCCACGGCCGCCTCGCTCGCCGCCGGCTTCCGGGTGGCGGACGTGTTCGAGATCGTGCGGCAGGTGACCGCCCGCACCGACGCGGCCGTGCTCGTCATGACGTACTGGAACCTCGTGGACCGGATGGGCGTCGAGGAGTTCGCGGGCCGCCTGGCCGCGGCCGGGGGAGCGGGGCTCATCACGCCCGACCTCGTGCCCGAGGAGGCCGGGGAGTGGTTCGAGGCCTCGGACCGCCACGGCCTGGACCGCGTGTTCCTCACCGCCCCCTCGTCCTCGCCGGAGCGCGTGCGCCTCACGGTGGAGGCCTCGCGCGGGTTCGTCTACGCCGTCTCCGTGATGGGCGTCACCGGCGCCCGCGACCAGGTCTCGGACGCGGCCGAGGCGGTCGTCCGGGCCGCCCGCGAGGCCGGTGCCGAGCACGTGTGCGTGGGCCTGGGCGTCTCCCAGGCCGAGCATGTCCGCGAGATCGGGGCGTTCGCGGACGGGGCGATCGTGGGGACCGCGCTGGTGCGCGCCCTCACCGACGGCGGCCCCGAGGCCGTCGCGGCCCTGACGCGCGAGCTGGCCGCCGGCACCGTGCGGGAGGCCTGAGCATGCTCGCCGGTGCCCTCGCCCCCCTCGCGGCGATCCCGTCCCCGTCGTGGGACGGCCTGCAGCTGGGCCCGCTGAAGGTCCACGCCTACGCGCTGTGCATCATCCTCGGCATCATCCTGGCCCTCTGGCTGGCCTCGCGCCGCTGGGAGGACCGGAACGGCCCCGAGGGCGCGGTCCTCGACGTCGCGATCTGGGCCATCCCGTTCGGGTTCGTGGGCGGCCGGCTCTACCACGTGCTCTCCTCCCCGGACCGGTACTTCGGCCCGGGCTTCGACGGCACGGGCGATCCGGTCCAGGCCTTCTACGTGTGGAACGGCGGCCTCGGGATCTGGGGCGCCGTCGCCCTCGGCGCGGTGGGCGCGTGGATCGCGTGCCGCCGCCGCGGCCTGCGGCTCTCGGCCTTCGCCGACGTCGTCGCCCCGGGCGTCCTGCTGGCCCAGGCCGTGGGCCGCTGGGGCAACTGGTTCAACCAGGAGCTCTTCGGCGCGCCCACCACGCTGCCGTGGGGTCTGCGGATCGACCCCTCGCACGCCAACTTCCCGGTGGGCACGCCCGCCGACACGCTGTTCCACCCCACGTTCCTCTACGAGAGCCTGTGGAACCTCGCCGGAGTGGCCCTCCTCCTGCTGCTGGACCGCCGCCTCCACCTGCGCCACGGCGCCATGCTGTGGGCCTACGTGGCCTGGTACACCCTCGGCCGCGTCTGGATCGAGATGCTCCGGATCGACGACGCCGAGATGATCACCCTCTTCGGGGTCACCCAGCGCCTGAACGTGTGGACCTCGCTGCTGCTCCTGCTCGTCGCGCTCGTCATGCTGGTCTGGACCGTCGCAGCCCGCGGCGCCATCGGCCCCCGCACCCCCGAGCGGGACGACGTGTGGCTGCCCGGGCGGGCCCCCGCCGTCGCCGCCGGCGCGCAGGGCCGGGCGGGAGTCTCTGGTCACACCGCGGACGATGAGGGCGGCTCCGCCCTCGGTGGGAGCGACGCCCGCCGCTAGTCTGTGCCGTATGCGCCACGCCAAGATCATCGCGACCTTCGGACCTGCCACCGCGAGCGACGAGGCCACCCGGGCGATCATCCGCGCCGGGGCCGACGTCGTCCGCATGAACATGAGCCACGGCGACCACACGGTCCATGCGGAGACCTACGAGCGGGTGCGTCGCCTCTCGGTCGAGGAGGAGCGCCCCGTCGCGATCTTCGCGGACCTGCAGGGCCCGAAGATCCGGCTGGGCCGCTTCGCGGACGGCCCCCATGAGCTGGCCGTGGGGGACCGGCTCACCATCACGACCCGCACCGTGGAGGGCACCCGCGAGCTCGTCGGCACGACGCACCAGGGCCTGCCCGGCGACGTCTCGCCCGGCGACGTCCTCCTGATCGACGACGGCAAGGTGCGCGTCCGGGCCGTCGAGGTCACGGACACGGACGTGGTGACCGAGGTCGAGATCGCCGGCACGGTGTCCGACAACAAGGGCATCAACCTGCCGGGCGTGGCCGTGAACGTGCCCGCCCTGTCCGAGAAGGACGAGGACGACCTCCGCTGGGCGCTGCGCACCGGCGTGGACATGGTGGCCCTGTCCTTCGTGCGCGACGCCGCGGACGTCGAGCGCGTCCACGCGATCATGGACGAGGAGGAGCGCCGCGTCCCGGTGATCGCGAAGATCGAGAAGCCGCAGGCCGTGGAGAACCTCGAGGCGATCGTGGACGCGTTCGACATGATCATGGTGGCCCGTGGCGACCTCGGCGTGGAGCTGCCGCTCGAGGAGGTGCCCGTGGTGCAGAAGCGCGCCGTGGACCTCGCCCGCCGCTGGGCCAAGCCGGTGATCGTGGCCACCCAGGTGCTCGAGTCCATGATCGAGAACCCGCGCCCCACCCGCGCCGAGGCCTCGGACTGCGCGAACGCCGTGCTCGACGGCGCGGACGCCGTCATGCTCTCCGGCGAGACCTCGGTGGGCACGTACCCCGTGCTGACCGTGGAGACGATGGCGCGCATCATCGAGTCCACGGAGACGCACGGGCTCGAGATGATCCACCCGCTCGGCTCCCGCCCGCGCACGCGCGGCGGGGCGATCACGCGGGCGGCCGTCGACGTGGCCGACCAGCTGGACGTGCCGTTCCTCGCCACCTTCACGGAGTCGGGCGACACCGCCCGCCGCCTCTCCCGTCTGCGCCCGCGGCAGCCGATCTACGCGTACACGCACCGCGAGCACACCCACAACATCCTGTGCATCGCGTGGGGGGTGTACCCGAAGATGGTCCCCTTCGCGGAGACCACGGACCACATGACCCGCCTCGTGGAGGAGTCCCTCACCTCGGAGGGCATCGCCGAGCGCGGAGACCTCGTCGTGATCGCGGCCGGCTCGCCCCCCGGGCAGGTCGGCTCCACGAACACCCTGCGCGTGCACCGCGTGGGCGACGACGCGAGCGGGGTCGCCGTCCCGCCCTCCGAGCGCGAGCCCGTGGGCTTCTGGCCCGCGCACTCCCCGCGCTGAGCGGCGTGGCGGCCGCGGCGGCCAGCCGTCAGCCGACCTGGTCGACGACCGTCTGCGCGACCTCGCGCATGGTGAGGCGCCGGTCCATGGAGGTCTTCTGGATCCACCGGAAGGCCTCCGCCTCCGTCAGGTCCATGCGCTCCTGGAGGAGCGACTTGGCGCGGTCCACGACCTTGCGGGTCTCGAGGCGGTCGCCCAGGTCCCGGACCTCCGCCTCGAGGCTGCGCAGCTCGTCGAAGCGCGCGACCGCGAGCTCGATCGCGGGGACGATGTCGCTCTCCGTGAAGGGCTTCACCACGTAGGCCATCGCCCCGGCGGTGCGGGCCCGCTCCACCAGCCCGCGCTGCGAGAAGGCCGTGAGCATGACGACCGGTGCCAAGCGGTCCCGGGCGATCTCCCCGGCCGCCGCGATCCCGTCCATGACCGGCATCATCACGTCCATCACGACGATGTCCGGGCGGTGCTCGCGCACGGCGTCCACGGCGGCGCGGCCGTCGCCGGCCTCCGCCACCACGGTGTAGCCGGCCGCGGTGAGCAGCTCCACCACGTCGAGACGGATGAGGGCCTCGTCCTCGGCGACGACGGCGCGCAGGCGGGGGGTCTCGGCGTTGGGGCTCATGGGGACCTCCGGGTGAGGGGGCCGGGCCGGGTGCCCGGGCGCAAGAAGCGTACCGTGTGCGCCTGAGGCCCCCTGTTAGAGTGGTCGGGGCCGCCGTCGTGCGGACCTGCCCGAATGGTGGAATCGGTAGACACGCCGCACTCAAAATGCGGTGCCGCGAGGCGTGTGGGTTCGAGTCCCACTTCGGGCACCCCCATCGACCCGCCGGAAGGAGGCGCCGGCATGGAGTCTCCTGACACGCGCTGTGCCGACGTGAGCGCCCGGGGCACCAACGGGCAGGTCTGCTCGTGGGGGGCGCTCCACGCCGGCGTGCCGCCGAGCCGGCCCTGAGCCGGCCCGCCGCGGACCTCCCTCCGCCCGTGGGCCCCACCGGCCCACGTCCGACGTTCCTCGACCATGCGGGGTGTCCCACTTGCTCCTGATCAGCCTCTGTCTCACCGCCCTCGCGGTGGCGGCCGCCGTCCCGCTGGGACGGTGGCTCGGCCGCGACGCGGGATGGGTGCTGGCCGTGCCCCTCCTCGCGGCCGCCGGCGTCCTCCTCTCCGCCTGGACGGGGGAGGCCGTCCGCGAGCACCACGCCTGGATCCCCGCGATCGGGGTGGACCTCGACCTGCGCCTGAACGGGCTCGCGCTCGTGTTCTCGCAGATCGTGCTCGTGATCGGCGCCGGCATCCTGGCGTACTCCAGCCGCTACCTCGGCCGGGACCGCGAGAAGGAGCGCCACGGGACGTTCTACCTGCTGATGACCGTCTTCGCCGCCTCGATGCTCCTCCTCGTCCTGGCGGACAACCTCGTCGTGCTGTTCGTCGCGTGGGAGTTCACCTCCTTCACCTCGTTCTTCCTGATCGGGCGGGCGGGGGAGAAGGGCCGCGAGCCGGCGATCCGCACGCTCCTCGTCACGGTCGCCGGCGGCCTCGCGCTGCTGGGCGCGGTGGCCGTGATGATCGTCCAGGCCGGGACGGCGTCCCTGTCGGACGTGCTCGCGGCCGACCTCTGGCGCGACCCGGCGGTGAGCACCCTCGTGGCGGTCCTGCTCGCGGTGGCGGCGTTCACCAAGTCGGCGCAGTTCCCCTTCCAGGCATGGCTGCCCGACTCGATGGTCGCGATCTCCCCGGTCTCGGCCTACCTGCACGCCGCCGCGATGGTGAAGGCCGGCGTGTTCCTGCTGCTCGTCTTCAGCCCCGTGCTGGCCGGCACCGCCGTGTGGTCCACCCTGCTGATCGCCTCAGGCCTCACCACGGCGATCTTCGGAGCCGTCTCGGCCATCCGCCGCCATGACCTGAAGGGCCTGCTCGCCTACTCCACGATGAGCCAGCTCGGCCTGCTCGTGACCCTGATCGGCGTGGGCACCCCGGCCGCCCTCACGGCGGCGATCGTCCACACCGCGGCGCACGCGCTCTTCAAGAGCGCCCTGTTCATGCTCATCGGCATCGTCGACCACCAGGCGGGCGGGCGGGACCTGCGCGACCTCGCCGCCCGGAACGTCCGCATGCCCGTCACCGGGACGGCGATCGTGCTGGCCGCCGTCTCGATGGCCGGCGTGCCGCCGCTCTTCGGCTTCGTCTCGAAGGAGGGGCTGCTGGACGCGGCCCTCGACACGCCGGGGCCGGCGTGGACGGCCTGGGTCGTCACGGGCGGGATCGCCCTGGCCTCCGTCTTCACGTTCGCCTACTCCGGGCGTCTCGTGCTCGGCGCGCTCGGCCTGTGGGGCAGCAGCCCCACGGGCGCGCGCCACACGTGGCAGTCCGGCCGGGGCGAGCCGGTGCACGACCCCTCGTTCACGTTCTGGGCCGTCCCGGCACTGGGCGCGCTGGCCGGCGTCGTCCTGGGGCTCACCCCCGGGGTGCTGGACGAGCCGGTCGGGGAGGCGGCGACGGCCGCGGCGGGCCTGCCGGTCCACCCTCACCTGGCCCTGTGGCACGGGCTCACCCCCGCCCTGGGCGTCTCGGCCGCCGTGATCGCGTGCGGCCTGCTCCTCGTCGCACTGCGCCGCCCCGTCGAGCGGATCGCCTCCCACGTCGAGCTGCCCCTGTCCGGTCTCGCCGCCGTGGACGGCGTGCGCCACGCCCTCGTGGACATCGGCGCCTTCGTCAGCCGCGCCTCCGGGACCATCGCCCCGCGCGGCCACCTGCTGACGCCCGCACTCGTGCTCGGCGTCTTCGCGGTGGCGGGCGTCCTCACGGTCGAGGACCTCCCGGCTGTGGTGGGCCAGCCCTCGCGCTGGCACGACTGGGCCCTGGTCCTCCTCGTGGGCGCGGGCGTCGTCGCCACCATCCGCGCCAAGACGCGCATCGCGGCGATGGTCGTCGTGGGCGTCGTGGGCTTCGGCGTGACCCTGTGGTTCTTCACCCTCGGGGCCGTGGACGTCGCCCTCACCCAGCTCCTCGTCGAGGTCCTCACGGTGTGCGTCATGGTGCTGCTGCTGCGGCGCCTCCCGGCGCGGTTCCGCACGGACGGCACCCCCCGCCGGGCGGGGGCCGTGGTGGCGGCCCTCATCGCTGGCCTCGCGTCCATGCTGGGCGTCCTCGCCTTCACGGGCCGCGACGGGGTCTCGGAGATCTCCCGCTACTACCTGGACCACTCCTACCACGACGCCGGCGGGTACAACGTCGTCAACGTCATCCTCGTGGACTTCCGAGCCCTGGACACCTATGGCGAGATGACGGTGCTGGGCGTCACCGGCCTGACGATCGCCGCCCTCCTGATGAACCGGCGCCCCGCGCCGCCGCGCCCCTCCGCCGTGGACCTGAACTCACCGCTCGCCTCCGTGCGGGAGAACCTCGTCTACGCCCGGACCTTCGGACGAGCGCTGAGCCCTGTCATCATCGCCCTGTCCCTCCTGCTGTTCTTCCGCGGGCACTACGAGCCCGGCGGCGGCTTCATCGCGGCGCTCGTGGGCGGTGCCGGGTACGCCCTGATGTACCTGGCCGCGGACACGGGGACGGCGCGTCGTCTGCAGTGGCCCTACATGAGCCTGATCGGCGGGGGCATCACCCTCGGCTCGCTCGCCGGCCTCGCCGGCTACCTCACCGGCAAGGGCTTCCTGGGCTCCGCGAGCGTCAAGGTGCTCGGCTATGGCGTCTCCACCACGCTCGTGTTCGACCTGGGCGTCTATCTCTCCGTCATCGGGCTCGTCGTCGCCGCGTTCGCGCTGCTGGGCGGGGACGAGGCGGAGGAGGAGTCCGACGAGCACGGCCCGGTCGACGACGGCGCCCCGCCGGGAGTCCTCCCCGCGCCTCCCGGGGCACCGGTCACGGCCGTCGCCCCGACCACCACGATCACGACGACACGAGAGGGGGCCTCCCGATGACCATCGCCATCACCGTGGGCCTGCTGATGTTCGGGGCCGTGTACCTGTTCTCCAAGCGCGAGCTGCTGCGCGTGATCCTCGGCATGGTGCTGCTGGGCCACGCCGCCAACCTCGCGATCATCGCGGCCGGCGGCACCGACCGTCGGACACCCCCCTTCACCCCCGGGGGAGCGGTCCCCGAGGGGGCGGCCGATCCGCTGCCGCAGGCCTTCGTGCTCACGGCCATCGTGATCTCGTTCGCCATCACCGTGCTGCTGCTCGTGCTCGCCGTCACCGGCCGCACCGACGACGCCACGGCGGACCCCCACGAGACACCCGATGCGCTGGAGGCCGCGGCCTCCGACGCCCGCTTCCCCGCGGCGGAGCGCAGGGCCGCCGCCGAGGAGCTGCGCAGCGGCGCCATCCCGCGCGTGTCCGCGCGGGCCGCCGAGCCGTCCGCCCCGCACGGTCCGGGGGCACGCGCATGAGCGACCACGCCGTCGGGCTGCTGCTGCCCCTGTTCGTCGCCCTTCCCCTGCTCGCGGCGGGCCTGCTCGTGATCGCCGGCGAGCACCGCCGACTGCATCGGGGGGCACTCACGGCGCTCCTCGCGCTCACCGCCGTGGCCGGCACGGCCCTGCTCGTGCGGTCCCTCGACGGCTCCGTCGCGGCCGCCGGGGTGGGCGGCTGGCCGGACGGGGTCGCGATCCCGTTCGCCGCCGACACGCTCACGGCCCTCATGCTGACCCTCACGAGCGCCCTCACCCTCGTGGGCGCGGCCTTCGCCTACGGCTCCCGCGTGGCCAACTCGGTCCACTTCGCCCCGCTCATGCTCGTCCTCGTGGCCGGCGTGAGCGGCGCGCTGCTCACGGCGGACCTCTTCAACCTGTTCGTGTTCATCGAGGTCATGCTGCTGCCCTCGTACGGGCTCTTCGTCCTCTCAGCCAACCGCCGCGAGCCGCTGCGCCGCGTGGACGGCGCCCGTCTCTACGTGACGCTGAACCTGCTCACCTCCACGATCCTCGTGACGGGCGTGGGCTTCGTGTACGCGCTCACCGGCACCGTCAACCTCGCGGCCCTCGCCGGGGCGGCCGCCCGGGACGAGCGCGTCGCCCTCGCCGCGGGGCTCGTGCTCTTCGCGCTCTCCATCAAGGCCTCGGTGCTCCCCCTCCACGGCTGGCTGGCCCGCGCCTACCCGTCCACATCGCCCGCCGTCACGGCGATCTTCGCGAGCCTGCACACCAAGGTCGCGGTGTATGCGATCTACCGGATCTACTCCGTGGTGTACGACGGCGACCCGCGGCACCTCTGGTTGCTGCTCACCCTGAGCCTGCTCACGCTCGTGGTCGGCGCCGTCGCCTCCGTGGGCGAGCACGGCACGCGCTCGGTCCTCTCGTGGCAGATGGTCAGCGGTATCGGCGGCATCCTCCTGGGCGTCGCCCTCTCCAGTCAGGCCGGACTGTCCGCCGGGCTCTTCTACCTGATCCACCACATGGTGGTGATGGCCTGCCTGCTCACGGCCACCGGTGCGATCGAGGTGCGGTACGGGACCGGCCGCCTCGCGGACCTGCAGGGCCTCGCCCGGCGCGAGCCCCTGATCGCCACGGCGTTCTTCGTCGGCATGCTCTCCCTCATCGGCATCCCCCCGTTCTCCGGCTTCGTGGGGAAGCTGATGCTCGCGGTGGCCGGCGTCGAGGCGGGTCGGACCGTCATGGTGACCCTGCTGCTGGGCTCCTCGCTCGTGAGCCTGTGGGCGCTGTTGCGCGTGTGGAACGCGTGGTTCTGGGGCGAGCCCCGGGCCCCGCACGGACACCGCGAGCGGCTCGCGACGTCGGCGATGCCCGTCGTGAGGGCGGGGCAGAGCGCCCTCCCGGAGCCGGCCGGCTCCGCCGCGACGGGCCGCGGGTCGAGCACGGACACCGAGCGCACCGAGTCCTGGATGTCCTCCGAGGCCCTCGACGCGCCCACGGGCGTGCTGCCCGTGATGCTCTCCCCGGACGAGGACGCCCACCGATCGCGCATCCCGGCGCGCCTGGCGGCCCCAGCCGTCCTGATGGCCGCCACGACGCTGGCCCTCGGCCTCGGCGCCCAGGGCCTGTGGACCCTCACGGACCAGGCCGCCGCCGGCCTCGTGGACCCGAGCGCCTACATCGAGGCGGTGCTCGGCCTGTGACCCCCACTCCGCAGACCTCAGGGAGGCCCAGCATGACCCCCACGGACGGGACGGTGGACCTGCGCCCGGGCACGAAGGGCGCGCTCTCCTGGCCGGTGCGCTGGCTCGTGTTCTGGTGCTGGTACGCCTGGGCGCTGGTGACGTCGTCCGGCGCCGTGCTGCACGACCTGATCACGCCCGGCGACCAGGCCCGCTCCGGGATCGCCCGCGTGCACACCAACTGCCGCACGGACCCGGAGCTGACCCTGCTCTCGACGCTCATCACCCTCACCCCCGGCACCCTCACGCTGGGCACCCGCCGTGAGGCGGACGGCCGGCGCCTGCTCTACGTCCACGGCCTGTACGCGGACGACGCGGACGCACTCCGCGAGGAGATCCATGACATGGAGCGGCGCATGCTGCACGCGATGCGCCGCACGGGGGTGACCGCATGAGCGCGCTCGACTACGAGTGGTCCCACCTCGGCATCGACATCGCCCTGGTCCTCCTGCTGGTCTCCGCCGTCGTGTCGGCGGTCCGGATCCTGCGCGGGCCGCTCGATGCCGACCGCGCCGTCTCCGGCGACCTGCTCAGCTTCAGCGTGATCGGGATGGTGGTGCTGTTCGGCGTGCGCGCCGGGAATCCGTTCACGTTCGACCTGGTCCTCGTGGCGGCGATCGTGGGCTTCCTGTCCGGCATGTCCCTGGCCCGCGCACTCACGCGCGGAAAGCGATGAGGAGGTCCTGACGATGGACGCCTTCCTGACGGTTCTCGGCTCGATCATGGTGGTGGGGGGAGCCCTCGTGTTCCTCGGCGCCGCCGTCGGGCTGATCCGCTTCCCCGACCCCTACATGCGCATCTCGGCCACCGGCACCGCCGGCGGCGTGGGCATGATCCTGATCGTGGTCGGCGCCCTCCTGCACATGCCGAGCGTGTCGAACCTCGTGAAGGTGGTGCTGATCGTGGTGCTCCAGCTCGGCAGCGCCGCGGTGGCCACCATGGCCCTCGGGCGCTCGGCCTACCTCACGGGCGTGCCCATGGCCTCGGGCCACTACGACGAGCTCGCAGCGGACACCCCGGGGCGCGAGCACGGCGAGCCGGCGCCGCGGGCCGCCGACGCGGACTGAGGGGCTCCGGCGCGGTCGGAGCGGCCGTGGCGTGGTGCGTCAGCCCTGGCGGGCGAGCACGAGGTTCGTGATGCGGGCCGTCGAGAGGCGGCGCCCGTCCTCGCCCGTCATGACCACCTCGTGGGTGATGAGCGTGCGGCCCACGTGGACCGCCGTCGCCGTGCCGGTGACGGTTCCGGCGCGCGCCGCGGCGTGGTGCGTGGCGCCGATCTCGATGCCCACGACGTTGTGGTCCCGCCCGGCGGCGACCTTGGCGGCCACCGAGCCCAGCGTCTCGGCCAGCACGAGGTGGGCGCCGCCGTGCAGCAGGCCCACGGGCTGCTCGTTGCCGGCCACCGGCATGGTGGCGACGGCGCGCTCGGCGGTGAGCTCCGTGAACACGATGCCCATCTTCAGGGCCAGCGGGCTGACGCCGGCCCCGCCGAGGGCGTCCTGCAGCTCGGGCGGCAGGCCCGCCGCGGCGGAGAGCTCCGCGAGCTGCTCGGGCGTGAACCGCGGTCGCACCCCCGCCCGGAAGGTGAGGTCGGCGAGGGCGGCCGGGAGGTCGGGGCTGCAGGCGGGGGTGTCGGTCATGGGCACTAGGCTGGCACCTGGACCACGAGAGGAGCAACGAGACCATGGGTGAGACCGCCGCGGCCGAGACCGGCACCTCCGAGACCCGGCCGCGCCTGCTGGTGCTGGACGGCCATTCGATGGCGTTCCGCGCCTTCTACGCGCTGCCGGCCGAGAACTTCACGACCGACACCGGTCAGCACACCAACGCGGTCTACGGCTTCACGGCGATGCTGCTGACGATGATCCGCCAGCAGGCGCCCACCCACGTGGCGGTCGCCTTCGACCTCTCCGGGCCCACGTTCCGCTCCGCCGAGTACGCGGAGTACAAGGCGGGCCGCTCGGAGACCCCCGCCGAGTTCGCGGGGCAGATCGAGCTGACCGTGAAGGTCATGGAGGCCCTCGGCATCCCCACCCTCACGGTGGAGGACTACGAGGCGGACGACATCGTGGCCACGCTCTCCGCCCGCGCCGAGGCCGCGGGGTGGGACGCCGTCGTCGTGTCCGGGGACCGGGACGCGTTCCAGCTCATCTCCGAGCACACCACGGTGCTGTACCCGAAGAAGGGCGTCTCTGACATCCCGCCGATGGACGCGGACGCCGTCATGGCCAAGTACGGCGTGAGCCCCTCCCAGTACCCGGACCTCGCCGCGCTCGTGGGGGAGTCCGCGGACAACCTGCCGGGCGTGCCCGGCGTCGGCCCCGGCTTCGCGGCCAAGTGGATCAACGCCTACGGCGGGCTCGAGGGCGTGCTGGAGAACGCGGACAGCATCACCGGCAAGAAGGGCGAGGCCCTGCGCGCCCACCTCGAGGACGTGCGGCGCAACCGCCGGCTCAACGCCCTCGTGCGGGACCTCGACCTGCCCGTCGACCTCGAGGCCATGGCGCTGACGATGCCGGACCACGACACCGTGTCCGAGCTCTTCGACGCCCTCCAGTTCAACCGCATCCGCGACCGCGTCTTCGAGGTGTTCTCCGAGCGCCTCGGCGCGGACGCCCCCGCCGCCGAGGTCGAGGAGGCCCCCGAGCACGTGGTCGCGACGACGGCCGCGGACCTGGGCGGGTTCCTCGCCGCCCACGCCGGCGCGCTGCTCGGGGTGCACGTTGTCGTGGACGGCCCGGACATGCTGCCGAAGCGCAAGGTGCCCGTGCCGGGCACCCACGGCACCCCCGTCGGGGTGGCGTTCGCCGCCGACGACGCCGCGCTCTACGTGGACCTCGACGCCGAGGGGCCGGACGCGGAGCTCATGGCGGCCGTGCGCGACGCGCTCGAGGACGCCGGCACCGCCAAGGCCGTGCACGACCTCAAGCGCACCGTGAAGGTGCTGGCCGCCCCGACCCGGCCGGCCGGCCTGGGGGAGGGAGCCGTGATCGGCGGGGTCGAGGACGACGTGCTCCTCTCGGCCTACCTGATCCAGCCCGACCGCCGGGACGTGGACCTGGCCTCGCTCGCCGAGGCGCACCTGCGCACTCCGCTCGCCGCGCCGGCCACGGGGCAGCCCGCCTCCGCCCAGGGAGAGCTCGACCTCGACGGCGGCGCCGCCGCGGCCGAGCGCGCGCAGCGGGCCACGGACGCCGTCCGCGCCGCGTGGGTGGTCCGCCGCCTCTCCGCCGAGTTCACCCCCCAGGTGCTCGAACGCGGCGCCCAGCGGCTGCTCCAGGAGATGGAGATCCCGCTCGCGCGCCTGCTCGCGCGCATGGAGCTGGCCGGGATCGCCGTGGACCGCGACCACCTCGAGGCGCTGCGCGCCGACTTCGCCGAGCGCGCGGACGCCGCGAAGGAGTCCGCGTGGGCCTCGGTGGCGGAGGAGACCGGGGGCATGGAGGTCAACCTCGGCTCCCCGAAGCAGCTGCAGGAGGTCCTCTTCGAGCGCCTCAACATGCCGCGCACCCGCAAGACGAAGACCGGCTTCTCCACGGACGTGGACTCGCTGCAGGACCTGCTCGAGCAGACGCAGCACCCCTTCCTGGAGAACCTCATGGCGCACCGCGACGTCACGAAGCTCCGCCAGACCGTGGAGGGCCTGCTGGAGACCGTGGCGCCGGACGGGCGCATCCACACCACCTACTCGCAGACCGCCGCGGCCACGGGCCGCCTCTCCTCCCTGCACCCCAACCTGCAGAACATCCCTGTGCGCACCGAGGCCGGCCGACGCATCCGCGAGGCCTTCACGGCGGGCGAGGTGGACGGCACGCAGGCCGTGCTGCTCTCGGCGGACTACTCGCAGATCGAGATGCGCATCATGGCCCACCTCTCCGAGGACGCCGGCCTCATCGAGGCGTTCAACACGGGGGAGGACCTGCACAGCTTCGTCGGCTCGCAGGTGTTCGGCGTGGACCCGGACGAGGTGAGCGCGGAGCAGCGCTCCAAGGTCAAGGCGATGAGCTACGGGCTCGCGTACGGACTGAGCTCGTTCGGCCTGTCCAAGCAGCTGAAGATCTCGGTGGACGAGGCCCGCGGCCTGATGAAGGGCTACTTCGACCGCTTCGGCGGGGTGCGGGACTACCTGCGCGACGTCGTCGCCCAGGCCCGGCAGGACGGCTTCACCTCCACCATCGAGGGGCGGCGCCGCTACCTGCCGGACCTGAACTCGGACAACCGCCAGCTGCGGGACATGGCCGAGCGCGCCGCCCTCAACGCCCCGATCCAGGGCTCGGCGGCGGACATCATCAAGCGGGCCATGCTGGACGTGCAGGCCGGCCTCGAGGAGCAGCGCCTGCGCTCCCGCCTCCTGCTCCAGGTCCACGACGAGCTCATCCTCGAGGTCCCGCGCGACGAGCTCGCGGCCGCCACGGCCCTGCTCGAGGAGCGCATGGGGCGGGCCGCGGACCTCTCCGTGCCGCTGGACGTCCACGTCGGCGAAGGAAGGACCTGGCATGCCGCAGCCCACTGACACCACCGCCCCTCGAGAGTCCTCCGGCCCCACGGCGCCGCCCGATCCGGCCGGCGCGCTGGCCGAGAACGGGCTCGAGCTGCGCCCGGTGCCCTCCCCGTGGGAGGCCGGGCTGGCGGACCCCGAGGCCCCGTTCGACCTTGCGCGCCGCTGGGACGACGCCCCCGCCGTCCGCCGGCACACGGCCGTCCTGCAGCGCACCTTCCACGAGGTCGGCGACCCGGAGCTGCGCCTGGCCGACCGCTTCATCGGCGTCGAGCAGGGCGACCGCCGCCGGCTGGTGGGCGTCTACCCTGAGGGCGCCGACCCGGACGCCGTCGACCCGGTGGGCACTCTCGTGGACTTCACGAAGGACCTGAATGTGGGCGCCGGGCGCCTCCTGCCGGCCTGGTGCATCTCCGAGGTGACCGTCTCGCCCACGCACAGGCGCCGCGGGATCCTGCGCGCCATGATGTCGGACTCGCTGCGCCGCGCCCGTGAGGCGGGCGTGCCGATCGCCGCGCTCACCGCCACCGAGGCCACCATCTACCGCCGCTTCGGCTTCGGCGTCTCCACGTACTACCGCTCCGTGTGGCTCGACGTCACCCGGGGGATCCAGCTGCGCGGCGGCCGCCCCGAGGGCGGCTTCCGGTTCATCGAGCCCACCACGTCGGGCGAGCTGATCGAGGGCCTGTGGCGTCGGGCCTTCGAGGGACAGCTCGGCTCGGTCGAGCGCATCCGCTTCCACGCGGCCAAGGAGACGGACCGGGACCCGCGCGTGGACGAGGGCCGGCCGCAGGGGCTGCGCGGCGTCGTGTTCTCCGGCCCCGACGGCACGGACCGCGGCGTGGCCGTCTACCGGGTGACGGGGGAGGCCTCCGAGCTCGTGGCGGACGAGCCCGTGACCGCCACCATGGTGGCCCTGTGGGCCGCCGACGCCGAGGCCTACCGGGCCCTGCTGGAGTTCCTCGGCAACCTCGACCTCGTGGTGCGGCTGCGCCTGCCCTCGGTCCCCAACGACCGCATGCTCGAGTTCCTCGTGCGCGACGAGTCCCGGATCTACACCCGCGGCGTCCACCACCACCTGTGGCACCGGATCCTGGACGTCGCCGCGTGCTTCGAGGCCCGGCCCTACCTCCACGACGGCACCGTGGCCGTGACGGTCGAGGACGACCTCGGCCACGCGGCCGGCACGTGGGAGATCTCGGCGGCGGACGGCCGAGGGCGCGTCCGCCCGGCGGACGAGGGCCAGGCCGAGCTGACCCTCGACGTGGCGGAGCTGGGCTCCGTGCTCCTGGGCGGGGTGCAGGCCGAGGTCATGCGCGAGGCGGGCATCCTGCGCGAGCACCGCCCCGGCGCGGCCACGGACCTGGACACGCTCCTGCGCCAGCCCCGCCTGCCCTTCGCCCTGACCGGCTTCTGACGCGTCCCGACCCAGGAGGACCCATGCCCCCGCACCACGCCCACGACGACAGCCTCGCCGCGCACGGCCTGCAGCTGGTGGTGGCCCCGGGACGCGCCGGCGACCCGGCGTTCGAGCGGCACACCCTGGCCGTCGAGCGGGGGTTCTACGAGGAGCCGCCCGCGGGCGAGGCGCTCGCGCAGCTGCTCGAGGCGGGGGAGGCGGACGGCCGGCGCATGGTCGACGCGTACGCCGCCGGAGACGACCCGGCCGCGTCCCGCCCCGTCGCCACGTTCGAGGACTTCCCGTCCGAGCTGACCGTCTCGCCCGGCGTCACCGTCCCCGCCTGGCTCATCAGCGCCGTGACCGTGGACCCGGGGTTCCGCCGCCGGGGGATCCTCCGGGCGCTCATGGGCCGCAGCCTCGCGGACGCGGCGGCGGCCGGGATGCCCGTCGCGGCCCTCACCGCCTCCGAGGCCGCGATCTACGGACGCTTCGGGTTCGGCGCCGCGACCCGCTGGCGCCGCACGCACCTCGACGTCCGCGGCGAGGTGCGGCTGCGCGGCGACGCGCCGGCGGGACGGGTCACGCGGGAGGAGCCGCGCGAGATCGGCCCCCTCGCCGACGAGCTCTACCAGAGGGTCCGCCGCGCGACCCCCGGCGCCACTCAGCGACCGGCCATGACCGCGATCCGCTGGGAGGACCGCAGCCGGTTCAAGAACGACGGCAAGGGCACCGGCCTCTACGCCGCCGTGCATCGGGACGAGGCGGGGCGGGCGCAGGGGATCGCGCTGTACCGTTTCAAGGGCTGGGACGTCGAGCCCCCCACGGTGACGATGGAGCTCTTCATCGCCCTCACCCCGGAGGCCCGCCGCGGCCTGCTCGCGCACCTCACGAGCCTCGACCTCGTCGAGCGGGTGGAGTGGGAGCGGGCCCCCGAGGCCGGATGGGTCGAGGCCCTCCTCGAGGACGAGCGCCGCATGCGCACCCAGCGCGACGGCGACGACCTCTACCTGCGGATCCTCGACGTGCCCGCCGCCCTCGGCGCCCGTGACGACCTGGGCGAGGGCGAGGTCGTCCTGACGGTGGCGGACCCGCTCGGCCACGCCGACGGAACGTGGCGGCTCGCGGTGCAGGAGGGCGCCGCGAGCGTGGCCGCAGCCGAGCCGGCGGAGGCCGATCTCGTGCTCGACGTGGCCGACCTGTCGGCGGTGTGGCTCGGCGGGCACGGGGCGGCGGGCGGGGCCGCGGCCCGCGTGGCGAGCGGCCTGGTGGAGGAGCGGGTGCCCGGCGCGGCGGACCGCCTGGACGCGATCCTGCGGCCCACGGCGCCCGTGCGGTCCCTGGTGGGTTTCTGATAGCCTGGAAGGGCACTTTCGTGCGCTCTTGAATCTGACCATCACAACCCATGCCGGGTGACGGACACGCGCGTGCCCGGGCCGCCTCGGCATGAACCCCAATCCCATCGGAGTCCCTCCTACATGACCACCACTTCCAACGCCCCCCAGGTTGCCGTCAACGACATCGGCACCGCCGAGGAGCTGCTCGCCGCGATCGACGCGACCATCAAGTACTTCAACGATGGCGACCTCGTCGAGGGCACCGTCGTCAAGGTGGACCGCGACGAGGTCCTGCTCGACATCGGGTACAAGACCGAGGGCGTCATCCCCTCCCGCGAGCTGTCCATCAAGCACGACGTGGACCCGGATGAGGTCGTGACCGTGGGCGACTCCGTCGAGGCCCTCGTCCTCACCAAGGAGGACAAGGAAGGCCGCCTGATCCTCTCCAAGAAGCGCGCGCAGTACGAGCGCGCCTGGGGCGACATCGAGAAGATCAAGGAGGAGGACGGCGTCGTCGAGGGCACCGTCATCGAGGTCGTCAAGGGCGGCCTCATCATCGACATCGGCCTCCGCGGCTTCCTCCCCGCCTCGCTGGTGGAGATGCGCCGCGTGCGCGACCTGGCCCCCTACATCGGCCAGAAGCTCGAGGCGAAGATCATCGAGCTGGACAAGAACCGCAACAACGTGGTGCTCTCCCGCCGTGCCTGGCTCGAGCAGACCCAGTCCGAGGTCCGCTCCAACTTCCTCCACAAGCTGGAGAAGGGCCAGGTCCGTCAGGGCGTCGTGTCCTCGATCGTCAACTTCGGCGCGTTCGTCGACCTGGGCGGCGTGGACGGCCTCGTGCACGTCTCCGAGCTCTCCTGGAAGCACATCGACCACCCGTCCGAGGTCGTCGAGGTCGGCAAGGAGGTCACCGTCGAGGTCCTCGAGGTCGACATGGACCGCGAGCGTGTCTCCCTGTCGCTGAAGGCGACCCAGGAGGATCCGTGGCAGCTCTTCGCCCGGACCCACGCCCTGGGCCAGGTCGTGCCCGGCAAGGTCACCAAGCTCGTCCCCTTCGGCGCGTTCGTGCGCGTCGAGGACGGCATCGAGGGCCTCGTGCACATCTCCGAGCTGGCCTCGCGCCACATCGACACCGCCGAGCAGGTCGTGTCGGTCAACGACGAGCTGTTCGTCAAGGTCATCGACATCGACCTCGAGCGTCGCCGCATCTCCCTCTCCCTCAAGCAGGCCAACGAGGGCGTGGACCCGGACGGTACCGAGTTCGACCCCGCGCTCTACGGCATGGCCGCCGAGTACGACGAGGAGGGGAACTACAAGTACCCCGAGGGCTTCGACGTCGAGACCAACGAGTGGATGGAGGGCTTCGAGTCCGAGCGCGCGGCGTGGGAGCAGCAGTACGCCGACGCCCAGACCCGCTGGGAGGCCCACAAGGAGCAGGTGCGTCGCTCCGTCGAGGAGGAGGCCCAGGCGGGCACCGAGTCCTCCTCCGCCGGCGCCGGCGCCTCCACGTACTCCTCCGAGGCCCCGGCCTCCGACGGCGGCACCCTCGCCTCCGACGAGGCCCTCGCCGCCCTGCGCGAGAAGCTGACCGGCAACTGATCCGGTGCGGTGAGCCGGTGACGGCCGCCGCCCGGGCGGACGCCCACCACGGACGAGCGCCCCGTCCCTCCATCACGGAGGGGCGGGGCGCTTCGTCGTGTCCGGGGTCAGCCGCGCCGCGTGGAGGCCGTCACCGTGAACGTGCGGTTCCGCGCGACCTGCCGGGTGGGCCCGACGACGGACTGCAGGATCCCGCGGTGGTGCAGGTGCGAGTTCCACACGCACCACAGCTCCCCCTCCGGAGCCAGGACGCGCGCGGCGGCCTCGAAGAGGCGGTGTGCGACCGTGGGGTCCACCGCGTTGCCGTCGTGGAACGGGGGGTTCAGCAGGATCCGCTCCTCGGAGGCGTCCGCCCACGAGGCGAGCGCGTCGTCCCGGACGGCCTCGATCCGCTCGGCCAGGCCGTTGGCCTCGGCCGTCGCCCGCGTCGAGGCGACCGCGACGGCGGACTGGTCCGTCGCGGTGATCCGGGCGTGGGGCCACAGGCGGGCCGCGCCGACCGCGATCAGGCCGTTGCCGCAGCCCAGGTCCACGGCGCGGGCCGGGGGGCGCGGGTCCTCCGCCAGCGCCTCGAGGAGCAGGCGGGAGCCGGGGTCGGCGTGCGCCCCGCCGAACGTGCCGGCCTCGGCCACGAGGCGCACGGGGCCGATCCCCGGCAGGGCCGCCGTGGTCTCGTCATGGGGCCGGGGCGCCACGCCCGCGCGGGGCGCGCGGGCCGTGAGCACGCGCGCCTTGCGGCGGCCCCGGTTCGCGACGACGTCCTGGAAGGACGCCGCCAGCACGGCGTTCATCCGCGGGCTCATGTGCTTGTCCCGGCCCCCGGCCAGCACGACGACGCAGGGGTCCGCGCCGCGCGCCAGGATCCGGGCGATCCGGTCCAGCTCGTCGAGGGAGCGGGGCAGGGGGAGCAGCACGGTCCGGGCGCCGCGGACGAGCCGATCGTCGAGCTCCGCGTGCGTCAGGGACCCGGCGGAGTCCCGCAGCAGGCCCTCCGCGCGCCAGCGCTCCAGGTTCGCCCGCACCGAGCGCTCGGCGGACGCGTCGTCCTGGGCCAGGCGGACGTCGTGCCCGGCCGCGAGCAGGGGGAGGGTGAGGGCGCCGTGCCGGTCCTCGAGGACCACCACGGGGCCGGCCGCGTGGCCGCACGCCAGCCATCCGGCGAGGGTGTCGAGGAGCAGCACGTCCGCGGCGTCGTGGGCGGCGCGCCCCGCCTCGGCGGGCAGCGGCCAGCGCGTGAGGGACTCCCACGGCACACCGCGGGTCAGGTCGTCCGGGAGCCCGCCCAGCACCACGTCGGGGGTCACCCCCGCCGGGACACGGCCGCGGTCATCGTGCGAGGTCGTCGTCATGGTCCACCCAGTCCTCTCCGACGCGCTCCACGCGTCCGCTGCCCGCGGTGATCCCCGCGAGGCTCTGCTCGAGATCCGCCCACGCGGCGGGGGAGTCCGCCACCGCGACGTGCAGCCACGCGGCGGGGGAGTCCGCCACCGCGACGTGCAGCCACGCGGCGTCGGCGGCGTAGTCGGTCGCCGTGACGTGCACCCCGGCGGCACGCAGGTCGTTCTCCCAGCGCCCCGCGTCGGCATGGGGCGCGGCGATCGTTCCGAGCGCCATGCGCTCCCGGGAGAGCAGCGGCGCCGTGGCCAGGGCGGCGGAGACGGCGTCCGAGTATGCGCGCACCAGGCCGCCCGCCCCGAGCTTCACGCCTCCGAACCAGCGCACGACGACGGCGCAGACGTCCGTGAGGTCGGCGTGGCCGGGGCGGGTCTCCCGCTGCACGAGGGCCTCCAGCATGGGGGTGCCCGCGGTGCCGGCCGGCTCGCCGTCGTCGGAGGAGCGCATGCGCTCCCGGCGCGGGCCCAGGACGAAGGCGCTGCACACGTGCCGCGCGTCGTGGTGGCGGCGCCGCAGCTCGGCGACCATCTCGCGGGCCTCGTCCTCGTCGGCGACGCGTCCCAGGTAGGCGCGGAAGCGGCTGCGCCGCACCTCCTGCTCGAGGCGGACCCAGCCCTCGGGGCGCCGTGCGCCGGCGGGGAGCACGGTGCACGGCGCGGCGGCGGCGGGCCCGGGCAGGCCCGGGGCGGGGTCGACAGACATGGGCACCAGCGTAGGCGCTCGGCATGCGCCGACCGCAGGCGCACGCTAGCCTGGTGACCCGTGCCACCCGGCACCGGCCCACCGGTGAGCGCACGAACCGCCGCCGCGGGCTGGACCCGACCCCGTCTGCGAGACCCATGACCTCCCCGCTCACGCGCCTGCACGACGCCCTCCGGCTCCGCACCAGCCCGGCGATCTTCTTCGGCTCCCTCGGCCTCATCGTCCTCTTCACCGCGGCCATGGGGCTCTTTCCGGGCCCGGTGCAGCGCACCTTCGGCATCGTCGCCACGTGGCTGCGCTACGACGCCGGCTGGATCTACACCCTGAGCCTCACCGTTCTCGTCGTCTTCATGCTCGGCCTGGCCTTCAGCCGCTATGGCCGGGTCAAGCTCGGCGACGACGACGCGGTCCCCGAGTACTCCGGCCTCGTCTGGTTCGCCATGATGTTCGCCGCCGGCGTCGGCGCCGTGCTCATGTTCTGGGGGATCGCGGAGCCGATCAACCACTACGCGAACCCGCCGCTGGCCGGCACCGAGCCCTTCTCCGACCAGGCGGCGTCGGAGGCGATGAGCATCGCCAACTTCCACTTCGGCATCCACATGTGGGCGATCCTGCTGGTGCCGGGGCTGTGCTTCGGCTACTTCACGTACAAGCGCAAGCTGCCCCCGCGCGTGTCGTCGGCGTTCCAGCCGCTGCTGGGCGACGGCATCCACGGCCCCGTCGGCAAGGCCATCGACATCATCGCGGTGGTCTCCACGGTCTTCGGCCTCGGCGTGTCCGTGGGCCTGGGTGCCATGCAGCTGAACTCCGGCATGAACGAGGTGCTGGGCACGCCCGTCGCCCCCTGGGTCCAGGCCCTGATCCTCGCCGTGATCACCGCGGTGGGCGTCGCCTCCGTCCTCGCGGGCATGGACAAGGGCGTCAAGCGCATCTCCTACGCCAACATCATCCTCGCGATCGCCCTCCTGGTGTACGTCCTCATGTGGGCGGGCTCGAGCATGGACGTCATCCGCGGGACGGTCCAGGCCGTCGGCGAGTACGTCACCGCACTGCCCCTGCTCTCCACCTACAACGACACCTACAACTCGGGCGCCTGGTCCGGCGACTGGACGGTCTTCTACTGGGCCTGGACCGTGACGTGGGCCCCGTTCGTCGGCATGTTCTTCGCGCGCATCTCCCGCGGCCGCACCATCCGCCAGTTCGTCGCCGCCGGACTCGGCCTGCCGACGGCGTTCGTGATCATCTGGATGGGTGTCTACGGCCATTCGGCGTTCCAGTCGGACCGGGCCACGGCCCCGTCTCCGGGGACGGGCGGAGACCTGACCCGGACCATCGTGGAGGAGGGCAACGTGCAGGCCGCGCTGTTCCAGCACCTGCAGGGCACCCCCCTCTCCCTCGGCGCCGCCGTCGTCGCGCTCGTGGTCATCTCGCTGTTCTTCATCACCTCGATCGACTCCGGCGCCCTGGTCATGGATGCCATGGTCAACGGCCACGAGGACCCTGCCCCGCGCATCCAGGGCGTCGTCTGGGCCGTGTCGATCGGCGCCGTGTGCGCCGCGATCATCCTCACGGCGGGGGAGGACGGCCTGGCCGCCCTCCAGGAGGTCATCATCGTCATCGGCCTGCCGATCCTCATGATCACCGTCGTCCAGGTGGTGCTCCTCGTTCAGGCGCTCCGTGAGGACGCCGGCACCGTCCGTCCGATGCGCACCCGCCAGTGGAAGAAGGTGCTCCCCGCCGAGGAGTACCGCCGCCGCGCCGCGGAGGACGGCGCCGACGTGTCCGACTACGTCGTGCGCCCCGAGTTCGAGGTGGGCACGGAGCCGGAGTACGACACCCACACGCCGAAGACGTGGCACCAGCAGCGTGCGGCCGCCGAACACGCCCTCCTGACGGTCGGCCTGACCGGCGGCGTCGCGGCCGGCCGGACCGCGGTGGGGGAGGAGCTCGAGCGGCTCGGTGCCGTCGTCGTCGAGTTCGACGACCTCATGGGCGAGGTCCTCGTGCCCGGCAGTGCCGTGCTCGACGAGCTGCGCGAGGTGTTCGGCGAGGAGATCGTGCACGCGGACGGCTCCCTCGACGTGCGCGCCCTCAACCGCCTGACCACGGAGAGCACGACGGCGCGCCGCCGCATGTACGAGATCGTCGCGCCGGCCGTGCGGACCGAAGCCGACGCCCGGGCCAGGGCCGTCGGGGAGGACGCCGTGCTGGTGATGGACCTCGCGCTCCTGACCGAGACCGGCTCCGCCCGCGAGTTCGACCAGGTGCTCGCGGTCTCCGCCCCGGCCGAGCTGCGCGTCGCCCGCCTCATGGACTCCCACGCGATGAGCCGCGAGCGGGCCTGGGCGTTCATCGACGAGGAGGCGGCGGACGAGGAGCGCGCCGAGGTCGCGGACACGGTGCTCGAGAACGCCGGCACCCTCGATGAGCTCCGCGACGAGGTCCGGGCATACTGGGACGCGAGGATCCAGCCCGTCGTCGACGCCGCCGGCGCCTCCCACCCTGCCCGCTGAGTCCTCCAGGAGAGTCGATGTCCGAGCCCCCCGCCCCCGTCGCCCACCGTCCCCGCGTCCACGTGGGGCTCACCGGGGGCATCGCGGCCGGCAAGTCGGCCGTGGCCCGGGTGCTCGAGGAGCGCGGCGCCCTGCTGGTGGACTCGGACGCACTGGCCCGCGCCGTCCTCGAGAAGGGGACGGAGGGCCTCGCCGCCGTCCAGGACGCGTTCGGGGACCGGGTGATCACCGCCGACGGGGAGCTCGACCGGGTCGCGCTGGCCCGCATCGTGTTCGGCGACGCGGGCCAGCGGGAGCGGCTCAACCGGATCGTGCACCCCCGGGTGCGGGAGATGGCCCGCGGGATCGTGGCCGAGGCGGGCCCGGACGCCGTCGTGGTCCAGGACGTGCCGCTGCTCGTGGAGACCGGCCAGGCGGACGCCTTCGACCTCGTCGTCGTCGTGGAGGCCCCGCTCGAGGAGCGGATCCGGCGCATGACGCAGGACCGGGGGATGAGCCGGGAGGACGCCGAGGCGCGCATCGCCGCGCAGGCGAGCGACGCGCAGCGCCGCGCGGCCGCCGACGTCGTGATCGTCAACGACGCCGACCTCACGCGCCTGGCCTCCGCCGCGAACCAGGTGTGGGACCGGTTCCTCGCTGCGCCCGCTGCGCCGTGACGCGCTGACGCGTCGGCGGCGCGCGTAGGGTTCTGCCCATGAGCCTGGCCAAGCAGATCAACCGCGTCGTCGCGCCGTTCGAGGTCGTCTCCCCGTTCGAGCCCTCAGGCGACCAGCCCGCCGCCATCGCGGAGCTCGCCGAGCGCGTCCAGGCGGGGGAGAAGGACGTCGTCCTCCTGGGCGCCACCGGCACCGGCAAGTCGGCCACGTCCGCGTGGCTGATCGAGAGGCTGCAGCGGCCCACCCTCGTGATGGTGCAGAACAAGACGCTCGCGGCACAGCTGGCCAACGAGTTCCGTGAGCTGCTGCCGAACAACGCGGTCGAGTACTTCGTCTCCTACTACGACTACTACCAGCCCGAGGCCTACGTCCCGCAGTCGGACACCTTCATCGAGAAGGACTCCTCCGTCAACGAGGAGGTGGAGCGGCTGCGCCACTCCGCCACCAACGCCCTCCTCACACGCCGGGACGTGGTGGTGGTGGCCACCGTCTCCTGCATCTACGGCCTCGGCACGCCCGAGGAGTACATCGAGCAGATGGTCACCCTGCGCCGCGGCGGGGAGATGGACCGGGACGCCCTGCTGCGCCAGTTCGTGCAGATGCAGTACGTGCGCAACGACATGGACTTCCACCGCGGCACGTTCCGGGTGCGCGGGGACACGGTGGAGATCATCCCCATGTACGAGGAGCTCGCGGTGCGCATCGAGTTCTTCGGGGACGAGATCGAGTCCATCCAGACCCTCCACCCCCTCACTGGCCAGGTCGTGCGGGAGGAGACGGAGATGTACATCTTCCCGGCCTCCCACTACGTGGCCGGGGACACGCGCATGGGCAAGGCGATCACCTCGATCGAGGACGAGCTGCGCGAGCGTCTCCAGGAGCTGGAGTCCCAGGACAAGCTGCTCGAGGCCCAGCGCCTGCGGATGCGCACCACGTACGACCTCGAGATGATGCAGCAGATGGGCTACTGCAACGGGATCGAGAACTACTCCCGGCACATCGACGGGCGGCCCGCCGGCTCGGCCCCCCACTGCCTGCTGGACTACTTCCCGGACGACTTCCTGCTCGTGGTGGACGAGTCCCACGTGACCATCCCGCAGATCGGCGCGATGTACGAGGGGGACATGTCCCGCAAGCGCACGCTCGTGGAGCACGGCTTCCGCCTGCCCTCGGCCATGGACAACCGGCCGCTGAAGTGGGACGAGTTCCTCGAGCGGATCGGGCAGACCGTCTACATGTCCGCCACGCCCGGCACCTACGAGCTCTCCCAGGCGGACGGCTGCGTGGAGCAGATCATCCGCCCCACCGGGCTCGTGGACCCGAAGATCGTGGTCAAGCCGACGCAGGGCCAGATCGACGACCTGCTCGAGCAGATCCGCGTCCGCGTCGAGAAGGACGAGCGCGTCCTCGTGACCACGCTGACCAAGCGCATGGCCGAGGACCTCACCGACTACCTGCTCGAGGCGGGTGTGAAGGTCGAGTACCTCCACTCGGACGTGGACACCCTGCGCCGCGTGGAGCTGCTGCGCGAGCTGCGCCAGGGCGTGTTCGACGTCCTCGTGGGCATCAACCTGCTGCGCGAGGGCCTGGACCTGCCCGAGGTCTCGCTCGTGGCCATCCTGGACGCGGACAAGGAGGGCTTCCTGCGCTCCTCCACCTCGCTCATCCAGACCATCGGCCGCGCGGCCCGCAACGTCTCCGGCGAGGTGCACATGTACGCCGACCGCATCACGGACTCCATGCGGCAGGCCATCGAGGAGACCGACCGCCGGCGCGCCGTGCAGGTGGCGTACAACGAGGAGCACGGGATCGACCCGCAGCCGCTGCGCAAGAGGATCGCGGACATCACCGACCAGCTGGCCCGTGAGGACGCGGACACCGCCGACTTCCTCAAGGGCATGGGGGGCGTGAAGTCCGGCTTCGACTACGGCATGGGCCACCGCGGGCTCTCCTCCGTCCGCGAGGGCGCGGAGCGGGCGGGCACGGGCTCCGACGGCGACGCGCCCGCCGTCGGCGCCGGGTCCATCCCCGCCAAGGACCTCCAGGACCTCATCGAGCAGATGTCCGCCCAGATGCACCAGGCCGCCACCGAGCTGCAGTTCGAGCTCGCGGCGCGCCTGCGCGACGAGGTCGCGGAGCTGAAGAAGGAGCTGCGCCAGATGGAGCGCGAACGGTGACCCCCGCCGGGCTCCTCGACACCACCCCCCGCCGCGTCGCCCGACGCCGCACCGTCCGCACCCTCGCCGCCAGCCAGGTCTTCTCCGGCCTCGGCAACGGCTCCGCGCTCGCGGTCGGCTCGGTCATGGCCGTCGAGCTCAGCGGCCACGCCCAGCACGACGCCGGCATGGGACTGGCCGGAGCCGCGGGCGCCGGGCTGGCCGGCGTCGTGCTGGGCGTGGCCGGCTACGGCGGCCTGGCGGTGCTGTCCGCGATGCTGGCCCTCGTCGTGGCCGCTGCCGCGCTGCGGGGGGCATCGCCCGGACCGTCCCGTGTCAGGAATGCTGATATTCGCTGATTATCAGCAGTGATGTAACATCAGGGGCATGCCACGTCGCCGGACGGACACCCCAGCGCGCGAGCCCCGACCCACCCGGGGCGTCGCCGTGATCGCGGACATCGTCGGATCCCGCACCCTCGCGGACCGGGCGGCCGCCCAGGCCGCGATCCTCCACGCCTTCGCCGCGGCCGAGCGCCAGGTGCCCCCGCTCCTGCCGGGCTGGGCCACGGTGGGGGACGAGTTCCAGTCGCTCCACACCCACTGGAGCACGGCCGCGCGCGCCGTCCTGCGGGTCGGCCTGGCGCTGCCGCCCGGGCTCGCGCTGCGGTTCGGCCTTGGCGAGGGGGACCATCAGGAGGTCGGCGGGGACGCGGGGGAGGGCGGCCCGATCCTGGACGGCACCGCATGGCACCGCGCCCGCGCGGCCCTCGAGACCGCGGACGGCCGGGCCCCCGGCGCGGCCACGGCGTTCGTCGGCCCGGACCCGGAGCTCTCCCTCGCCGTGGACGGCCAGCTTCTCCTGAGGGACCACCTCGTCGGGCGGCTCCGGGCCCGGGAGCGCCGCCTGGCGGCGGCCCTGCTCGCCGGGTCCACGCAGACCGAGGCCGCACGGCAAGAGCGCATCACCCAGTCGGCGGTCTCCCAGGCCGTCGCCCGCTCCGGCGTGGGACGGATCCTCGAGCTGGACGCCCTGCATGCCGCCGCGGGGGAGGGCCGATGACCGCGCTCGCCCTGCTCGCCGTCGGCCTGTACGACCTCGCGCGTTCGCTCGCGCCGGCGGCGTGGTCCCCGGGTCGGGCGGGGCGGACCGCCCTGGGCGCCGCGGTCGTCGGCGTGCTGCTGGGCGCGGCCGCGCTGGCCGTCGTCGGCCCGCCGTGGACCTCGGTGGCGGGCGCGGTCCTCGTGGCCTGCGGAGCCCTCCTGGCGTGGGGCGCCACGGGAGCGGAACGGCCCCGCGTCCTGCTGGGCGTGGTGGCCGCCCTCGGGCTGGTCGGCGTCCTCGAGCTGGGTCTCGGCGCACCGGAGCACCGCTTCGCACCGGCGGGGCTGACGATGGTGGCGGTGGCCGTCGCCCTCGCCGAGACGTCCAATCGCATCACGCGCGCCGTGCTGCAGCTCGCCGGGCGCCGCACCGGGGAGTCGGAGGCCGCCCCGGCCGCCGAGGCGGAGCCGCCCCTGCGCGGGGGCCGCTACATCGGCCCCATGGAGCGGGTGCTCATGGTGCTCCTCGGCCTCGCCCACGCGTGGCAGGTCATCGCCGCGCTCATGGCGGCCAAGGGCATCGTGCGCTTCCCGGAGATCTCGGCCGACCGGGGGGACGGCTCGCGCGCCGAGGAGTTCCTGGTGGGCTCACTGGCCAGCTGGGGGCTCGCCGCCGTCGGCGGTCTGCTCGTGTGGCTCTCCCTCGGCTCTCGGCCCTTCCCTGCGGGAGGGTGAGACAGCGACGACGCCGTGTCACACGAACACTGATAGTCCCCCCATATAAGCAGTTTCACGCGAACGCACCGGAGGCCCGCCCCCATGACCCACCACCACCACGACGCCGACTCCCCGGCTGCCCTGGCCCGCGCCGACTTCCGTTCCGGCCTCGTCCGCCCGACGTCGGGCCTGGCCCCGGGCCGCACGCAGGCCAACCTCGTGGTCCTGCCGCGGGACTGGGCCTTCGACATGCTGCTGTTCGCCCAGCGCAACCCCGGCCCCATGCCCCTGCTGGACGTCACCGAGCCGGGAGAGCCGACGACGTCGTGGGCGCCCGGCGCGGACCTGCGCACCGACCTGCCGCTCTACCGCGTGTGGCGCGACGGCGAGCTGGTCGAGGAGGTCTCGGACGCGACCGACCACTGGGGCGAGGACGCCGTCGCCTTCCTCATCGGCTGCAGCTTCGGCTTCGAGGCCGCGCTGCAGCGGGCCGGGGTGCCCGTGCGCAACCTGGACCAGGGGCGCAACGTGGCGATGTACCGCACGGACCGTCCGCTGCGCCCCGCGGGGCGGATGCACGGCGAGCTCGTGGTCTCGATGCGTCCCGTGCCGCCCGAGCTCGTGGCGACGGCCGTCACCGTCAGCGCCGCCGTGCCGTTCGCCCACGGCGCCCCCGTGCACGTCGGCGACCCCTCCCGCCTCGGCGTCGCCGACCTCGCCGCGCCGGACTACGGCGAGGCCACGGACCTCGAGCCGGGCGACGTCCCCGTCTTCTGGCCGTGCGGCGTCACCCCGCAGCGGGCGCTCGAGGTCTCCCGGCCGCCGTGGGCCATCACGCAGGCGCCGGGGCACATGTTCATCACCGACGCCGTGGAGGGGGCGGCGTGGGTCTAGACTGACGGCCGCCCCGCCGACGAAAGGACCCCCGTCCATGGACGTTCTCAGCCCCGCCTTCGAGGGCGGCACCCTCGTGGTGCTCGGCCTCATCCTGCTGCTGGACCTGCTCTACGTCGCGCGGCGGCCCCATGAGCCCTCCATGAAGGAGGCGGGCCTGTGGATCGGCTTCTACGTGACGCTCGCCCTCGTCTTCGCGGGCCTGCTCTTCGTCCTGGGCGACGCCCAGCACGGCACGGAGTTCCTTGCCGGCTGGGTCACCGAGTACAGCCTGAGCGTGGACAACCTGTTCGTCTTCCTCATCATCATGGCCAAGTTCCAGGTGCCGCGCCGGTACCAGCAGGAGGTCCTGATGGTGGGCATCATCATCGCCCTCATCGCGCGGGCCGTCTTCATCGCGATCGGCGCGGTGGCCATCGAGCACCTCACGTGGGTGTTCTACATCTTCGGCGCCTTCCTGCTCTGGACCGCATGGCACCAGCTCAAGGACGACGACGACGGCGAGGAGTCCGAGCCCGGGATCGTCGCCCGGCTCACGCGCCGGCTCAACGTGGCCCCGGACTACGACGGGAACAGGCTGCGCACCACCGTGGACGGCAAGCGCATGTTCACCCCCATGGTGGTCGTGTTCATCACCATCGGCCTGACGGACGTCATGTTCGCGGTGGACTCGATCCCGGCGATCTTCGGCCTCACTCAGAACTGGTTCATCGTGCTGACGGCCAACATCTTCGCCCTCATGGGCCTGCGCCAGCTCTACTTCCTGCTCGGCGGGCTCATGGACCGCCTGGTGTTCCTCAAGCACGGACTCGCGTTCATCCTCGCCTTCATCGGCGTGAAGCTCATCTTCCACGCCCTGCACGAGAACGAGCTGCCCTTCCTCAACGGCGGCCATCCCGTCACCTGGGTGCCGGAGATCTCGACGTTCGTCTCGCTGGCCGTCATCCTGGGCACCCTCGTGGTCGCCACCCTCGCCTCCCTGCTGTGGGGCAAGGCGCCCGAGGACGGGGCGGAGCCGGTCTTCCACGGCGCGCACCGCATGCAGGACATCGCGGAGCGGGCGGAGTCGGACGACCGTTGAGCGGGCGGGCGCGCCCTCCGGTAGAGTGGGCCCGTCGTGGGGGAGTATCCACAACGCTGTGAACGTCAGTACGCGCGCCGATCGGTCGAGAATCCCGATGCGGCCCGCCGGGCACAGCGGCCTGGGCGCCGGGAGGAACCGGAGGCGAGGCGGAGAGACTTGCGAGCACTCATCGAGACCCCCTCACGAAAGGTGCTCCCATGGAGATCACCGGTCTGACCTGGGGGCTGACGATCGCACTGATCGTGGGCCTCCTCGCCTTCGACTACTTCGCCCACGTGCGCAAGGCGCACACGCCCACCATCCGCGAGGCCGCGGTCTGGTCCGGCGTCTACATCGGCATCGCCCTGCTCTTCGGCCTCGTCTTCTTCGCGTTCGGGGACACCCAGCACGCGGTGGAGTACTACACCGGCTACATCCTGGAGAAGGCGCTCAGCGTCGACAACCTCTTCGTGTTCCTGGTCATCATGGCCTCGTTCCGGGTCCCGCGCGACTACCAGCAGAAGGTGCTGCTGTTCGGCATCACCTTCGCGCTCATCTCCCGCACGGTCTTCATCCTGCTGGGCGCGGCCGTGATCTCGGTGTGGTCCGACGTGTTCTACCTCTTCGGCATCGTGCTCCTGATCGTGGCCGGCAACCAGCTCAAGGGGGAGCTCGCGGGCGACTCCGCCGAGGACGAGGCGGACAACGTGATGGTCCGCCTGGCCAAGCGCTTCCTCCCCGCCTCGGACTCGTTCGACGGCGACCGGCTGTTCACGGTGGAGAACGGCAAGAAGGTCATGACGCCGATGCTCCTCGTCATGGTGGCCATCGGCGCGACGGACATCCTCTTCGCCTTCGACTCCATCCCCGCCATCTTCGGCGTGACCCAGGAGGCGTACATCGTCTTCACGGCCACCGCGTTCTCCCTCATGGGCCTGCGCCAGCTGTACTTCCTCATCGACGGCCTCCTGGACCGCCTCGTGTACCTCTCGTACGGCCTGTCCGCGATCCTCGCCTTCATCGGCGTGAAGCTGATCCTCCACGCGCTGCACGAGAACAACCTCTCGTTCATCAACGACGGCCAGAACGTGTCGGTTGTGGAGATCCCCACGGTGCTCTCGCTGATCGTCGTCGTCGGCATCCTGGTGCTGACCGTGCTGGTCTCCCTGGCCTCGCCCAAGGGCCAGGCCCTGCGGACGCTGCAGAACGCGGAGAAGTTCTCCCACCGCTTCACCCAGCTCGACCCGCAGGCGCCCCTCGAGGAGCGCCGCGCGGCCGCCGAGAGGATGGACACCTGGACGGCCAAGGCCGAGCAGGTCGACCAGAAGTGGCGGGACAAGCTCCTGGACCACAAGGACCGCTACTCCCAGATCATCCGCACGGCGCACGAGACGCGCCTCTCCGACCCGGACTCGGCGGATCCGCGCGGCGTGTCCGAGGCGATCGTCCGCCAGGCCGGACCCCGCGTCTGAGGCACGCGGCGTCGCCGCACGGACAGGCCCCCGCCCCGATCACCCGATCGGACCGGGGGCCTCCGTCATCTCCAGGAGACGGGCGAGGACGGCCGCGCCGTCGTCGGCGAGCCCGTCGTGGTGGAACGCGTCGGTCTCCCACACGCGCAGCCCGCGCACCCGTGCGGCCGTCTCGAGGGAGAGGTCGCGGTCCACGTAGACGTCGTGCGTGTAGACGGCCGCGGCCACGGGCACGCGGTTGGCCGCGAGCGCGCCGAGGTCGTAGAGCGCGCCCCAGTCCTCGCGGGCGGCTATGAGCTGCGCGGCCTCGGCCAGCGGGTGCAGGGGCGCCCCGGCCTCGAGCTGCCACGCGAACACGTGCTCGCCCGTGAGCAGGGGGGTGCCCTCCGGGACGGCGGCGTCCCCGCTGCACGCGCCCGGGTCGAAGTCCGGGTGCTCCTGGAGGACGCGCGCGGCCGACCAGTCCGTCGGCGCGGCGCCCGGCTGGGCGTAGATCGCCTCGTGGAGCAGTGTGTACAGCGGCGTCTGGGCGCGGTCGGCCTGGGCGGCGACGGCGGCCCGGAAGCCCTCGCTCAGCCGCGCCTGGCGAGCACCCTCGTCGAACGCCTCGGTCAGCACGTAGAGCAGGGAGTCGACGCGGGTGTTGCCGCCCAGCAGCACGCCGAGCATCTGGGCGCGGGCCACCGTGAGCGCGGTGCCGTCCGGCAGGCGCTCGGGCGTGCCGGCCGACTCGCGGGCCCGCAGATGGGCGACGACGCGCTCCCAGGCCACCCACGCGTGCGGGTGGCGGTCGAAGAACTCGCGGTTCCGCTCCCGCATGCGCGCGTAGGTGGCCCGGTACACGCGGTCGGCGTGCCCCGTGAGCGGGGCGAGGCCGCCCGTGACGTGGCAGCGCGCGAGGCCCTCGGGGAACCAGGAGAGGTAGCTCAGCGTGCAGAAGCCGCCGAAGCTCTGGCCGAGCGTGGCCCACGGGTCCGCGCCGAGGGCGAGGCGGACCATCTCGGCGTCCGCGACGATGGAGGGCGCCCGCAGGTGCCCCAGGTACGCGGCCTGGGCCTCGGGGGACATCCCCGCGAGGGAAGCGACGGTGGCCGGGGTGGAGGCCCCCGTCCCGCGCTGGTCCAGCAGGAGCACCCGGAACCGCCCCGCGGCCTCCTTGAGCCAGCCGCCCAGGCGTGCGGGGCGGGCGGCGCCGCTGCCCGGACCGCCCTGCAGGTACAGGAGCCAGGGCAGGTCCGCCGACCCTGCCGCCGGTCCGCGCACCTCGCGCGCGACCACGCGGAGCGTGCCCGCGCCCCCGGGCCCGAGCCCCGTGGCGGACGCGTCCTTCGCCCGCGCCTGCTCGAGGGTGTCGGCGTGGTCGACGGGGACGGTGAACCGGTGGTCCACGATCACCGTGCCGTCGAAGAGCGTCGTCTGCGCGCCGCGCACGTGCTCCGCGGCCTCCCGGGGCGCGAAGCCGCGCGGGTCGCCGGGCGGGAGCGCCGAGGCGGCCCCGCCCCCGGGGACGGGGGAGCCGCCGTCGTGCGTCACAGCCCCCACCCGGACTCGGGCGCGCCCACCGAGACGACGCGGATGACGGGGTGACCGGCCTCGTCCGAGGCGTCGAGGTCGACGACCGCGTTGATGCCGTGGTCGAGGTCGCCGTCGTGGTCCTTGAGGACCTGGCGGACGGCCCACCAGCGGGCGCCGGTGAGCTCGAGCGGGGCGGGCACGGGGGGCGCCGTGGCCACGCGGAACAGCTCGGGGCCGCGCGCGGCGGCCGAGTCGTCGATGTCCTCGTGGTCGTCGAAGTACGCGTCGAGCGCGTCGGCCCAGTCGTCCGCGGAGAGGTCGCCGGAGAGCTCGGCCAGCCGCGCGTCCTGCTCGTCCCCGAACAGGCGCACCCGCTGGAACATCGCGTTGCGCACCATCACGCGGAACACCGGCGTGTTGTCCGTGAGGCGCGGGGGAGCGGGCGGGGCGATGGACTCCATGTCCTTGCGGAGCTCCTCGATGTCCCCGGCCACGAGGTCCTCCCACTCCTCGAGGAGGGAGGAGTCGGTCTGCTTGACCATCTCGTCGAGCCAGTCCAGCAGCACCTGCAGCTCGTCCGTGCGCGACTCCTGCGGCACCGTGTGGCGCAGCGCCTTCACGGCGTCCGTGAGGTAGCGCAGCAGCACGCCCTCGGAGCGGGCGATCCCGTAGAAGCGCACGTAGTCGCCGAAGCCCATGGCGCGCTCGAACATGTCCCGCACCACGGACTTCGGGGCGAGCTCGAACTCGGCGAGCCACGGGGCGTCCTTGCGGTACACCTCGAACTGCTGCTCGAGCAGCTCGGCGAGCGGCTGCGGGTACGTGACCTCCTCGAGGGCGGCCATGCGGTCGTTGTAGTCCATGCCCTCGGCCTTCATGGCGGCCACGGCCTCGCCCTTGGCCTTCTTCGCCTGGGCGGAGAGCACCTGGCGCGGCGGGTCGAGGGTCGCCTCGATCACGGAGACGACGTCGAGCGCGTGGTCCGGCTCGGCCGGGTCCAGGAGCTCGAGGGCGGCCAGGGCGAAGGGGGAGAGCGGCTGGTTGAGGGCGAAGTCCGCCTGCAGGTCCACCGTGAGGTCCACCGTGCGGCCCTCGGCGTCCGGCTCCGGGAGCTTCTCCACGATCCCCGCGGCGAGCAGCTCGCGGAAGATGCCGAGCGCCTGCCGCATCAGCGCCGCCTGGCGGGCCGGCGTCTCGTGCGTGCCGCGCAGCAGGCGCCGCACCGCGATCACGGGGTCCCCGGGCCGGTCCAGGATGTTCAGGAGCATGGAGTGGGTGAGCCGCATGCGGGAGGACAGCGGCTCCGGCTCGGCCTCCACGAGGCGCTCGAAGCTGGCCCGGCCCCACGAGACGAACCCCTGCGGCGGCGACTTCTTCTTCGCGCCCTTGAGGGACTGCTTCATGCGCTTCTCGCGCTCGGCCTCGTCCTTGACGGACGCGAACTTCGCGGCGGCCCTGCGCGCGGCCGCGGCGTTCTCGATCACGTGCTCGGGGGCCTGCACCACCACGGTGCCCGAGGTGTCGTAGCCCGCGCGCCCGGCCCGTCCGGCGATCTGGTGGAACTCGCGGGCCTGGAGGAGGCGGGTCCGCTCGCCGTCGAACTTGGACAGCGCGGTGAGGAGCACGGTGCGGATCGGCACGTTGATCCCGACGCCGAGCGTGTCCGTGCCGCAGATGACCTTGAGCAGGCCGTCCTGCGCGAGCTTCTCCACGAGGCGCCGGTACTTCGGGAGCATGCCCGCGTGGTGCACGCCGATGCCCGCCCGCACGAGGCGGTTCAGGGTGTGGCCGAAGCCCGCGGAGAAGCGGAAGCCGGCGATCCGCGCCGCGATGGCCTCCTTCTCCTCCTTCGTGGTCACGGAGATCGAGGTCAGCCCCTGGGCCGTCTCCACGGCGTCCAGCTGGGAGAAGTGCACCACGTACACGGGGGCCTGGCGGGTGGAGACGAGCTCCTCCACCTTCTCCTGCAGCGGGACCTCGGACCACTCGAAGCTCAGGGGGATCGGGCGCTCGGCGTGGGCGACGACGGCGGTCTCGCGGCCCGTGCGCTCGGTCAGGTCCGCGGTGAGGCGGCTCGTGTCGCCCAGGGTGGCGGACATGAGGAGGAACCGCGCCTGGGGGAGCTCCAGGAGCGGCAGCTGCCACGCCCAGCCGCGGGAGGGGTCCGCGTAGTAGTGGAACTCGTCCATGACCACGGTGCCGATGTCCATCCCCGAGCCCTCCCGCAGTGCGCGGTTGGCCAGGATCTCGGCGGTGCAGCAGATGATGGGGGCGTCGCCGTTCACGGTGGAGTCGCCCGTGACCATGCCGACGTTCTCCGCGCCGAACACGTCCACGAGGGCGAAGAACTTCTCGGAGACGAGCGCCTTGATCGGCGCCGTGTAGTAGGAGACGCGCTCGTGCGCGAGGGCGTCGGCGTGGGCCCCGATGGCCACGAGTGACTTCCCGGAGCCCGTGGGGGTGGCGAGCACCACGTTGTGGCCCTGCACGAGCTCGAGGACGGCCTCCTCCTGCGCCGGGTACAGGGAGATCCCGCGCTCGTCCGTCCACGCGGTGAACGCCTCGAACACCGCGTCGGCGTCCGGGGACGCGTCCAGGGCGTCGAGGCGGGCGAGGAGGGCGGGCGGAGTCGTGGCGGAGGCGGGAGCGGGGGCAGAGGAAGTCATCCCGCCCAGGGTATCGGCGCCGGCCGGGGTCACCAGCCGCGCTCGGCCCACTCCGGCAGGTGCGGCCGCTCGTCGCCGAGCGTGGTCGAGTCGCCGTGGCCGGGGTGGACGTGCGTGTCGTCGTCGTAGACGTCGAAGAGGCGCGCGCTGACGTCGGCGAGCAGGGAGGCGAACCGCTCCGGATCCTTCTCCGTGCTGCCCACGCCGCCGGGGAAGAGGGAGTCTCCGGTGAAGAGCAGGGTCGCCTCGTCGGGGCCGGGCTCGTGGGCCAGGGCGATCGAGCCCGGGGTGTGGCCGCGCAGGGCGATCACGTCGAGCACGAGGCCGTCCACGGCGATCCGGTCGCCCTGGCCGACGGCCCGGTCGATCTGCACGCCGGACTCCTCGGCGATGGCGGCGGCGTCGTCGGCCCCGGCGTAGAGGACCGCCTCCTCGTGGGCCCCGGCGACCTCGGCGAGCGCCCGGACGTGGTCCCAGTGGCGGTGCGTCGTGACGATCGCCGCGAGCCAGGTCTCGCACGGGGTGTCGACGTCGGCCGAGGCCAGCAGCGCCTCGATCGCGTCCGCGTCGTCCGCGGCGTCGATCAGCACCTGTGCTCCCGTCGTCTTGGAGGTCAGGAGGTACACGTCGTTGTCCATCGCGGAGACGGAGCGGACGCGCACGGAGACTCCCGGCAGGTCGTGCAGGACGCGGTTCTTCGAGGTCGCGGGCATGCGGACCAGTGTGGCCGAAAGGCCCCGGAGGCGCCAGGGGCGGACCGGCCCGGACCGGAGAGCACCGACCCGGGCCGGGGCCCGGACCGGGGCTCGGACGGGGAACGACGGTCAGCGTCGGTGCGCCCGGGCGGGCTGGCTCCGCCGCGCGGGGAGTCCCCCTGCCGTGTCCGGTGCCCCGCCTACACTGGCCGGGTGCCGAAGAACACCGCCCCCACCCCGTCCACCGCCGCCCCCGAGTCCGCTCCCGGGCCCGCCGTCGAGCCGGAGCGTGCCGGGCTCGCGTCCGGCCACGGCCGCCTCGCGCAGGCCGGCGCCGAGCGGGACCGCATCGTCGTGAAGGGCGCGCGCGAGCACAACCTGAAGAACGTGGACGTGTCCATCCCGCGGGACGCCATGGTGGTCTTCACGGGCCTGTCCGGCTCGGGCAAGTCCTCCCTCGCGTTCGACACGATCTTCGCCGAGGGCCAGCGGCGCTACGTGGAGTCGCTCTCCTCGTACGCGCGCATGTTCCTGGGCCGCGTGGACAAGCCGGACGTGGACTTCATCGAGGGCCTGTCCCCGGCGGTCTCCATCGACCAGAAGTCCACCAACCGCAACCCGCGCTCCACGGTGGGCACCATCACCGAGATCTACGACTACATGCGTCTGCTCTGGGCCCGCGTCGGCGTGGCCCACTGCCCCGTGTGCGGGGAGCCCGTGAGCCGCCAGACCCCGCAGCAGATCGTGGACCAGCTCGAGGAGCTGCCCGAGCGCACCCGCTTCCAGGTGCTGGCCCCCGTGGTCCGCGGCCGCAAGGGCGAGTTCGTGGACCTCTTCGCCCAGCTGACCACGCAGGGCTTCGCCCGCGCGGTGGTGGACGGGGAGACGGTCCAGCTCTCCGACCCGCCCACGCTGAAGAAGCAGAACAAGCACACCATCGCCGTCGTGGTGGACCGCCTGGCCATGAAGGAGGGCATCCGCCAGCGCCTCACGGACTCCGTGGAGACCGCGCTGAAGATCGCGGACGGCCTCGTGGCGGTCGAGTTCGTGGACGTGGAGGTCGAGGAGCAGAAGGGCAAGAAGAACACGGGGGAGTGGGGCGGCAAGGACGCCGAGGGCAACCCGCGCTTCCGCACGTTCTCGGAGAAGCTCAGCTGCCCCAACGGGCACGAGCAGACCGTGGACGAGATCGAGCCGCGCTCCTTCTCCTTCAACAACCCCTTCGGCGCGTGCCCCGAGTGCACCGGCATCGGCTCGCGCCTGCAGGTGGACCCGGACCTCGTGGTCCCCAACGACGAGCTGTCCATCCGCGAGGGCGCGATCGTCCCGTGGTCGCTCGGCAAGTCCACCTCGGACTACTGGCTGCGCGTGCTCGGCGGGCTGGCCACGGAGATGCGGTTCTCGCTCGACGCCCCGTGGCACGCGCTCACGGCGGAGCAGCAGGACGCGGTGCTCCACGGCAAGGACTTCAAGGTCGAGGTGTCCTTCCGCAACCGCTTCGGCCGCGAGCGCCGCTACACCACGGGCTTCGAGGGCGTCCTCCCGTACGTGATGCGCAAGCACGGGGAGACCGAGTCGGACGGAGCGCGGGAGCGCTACGAGTCCTTCATGCGCGAGATCCCCTGCCCCGTGTGCAAGGGCGCGCGCCTGAACCCCACCGTGCTCAACGTGCTCGTGGGCGGCAAGTCCATCGCCGAGGCGACCGCCCTGCCCATGCGGGACGCCCTCGAGTTCCTCGAGGGGCTCACCCTCACGGACCGCCAGCGGCAGATCGCGGACCAGGTGCTCAAGGAGATCCTCGCCCGCCTCGCGTTCCTCCTCGACGTGGGCCTGGAGTACCTGAACCTCGAGCGCCCCGCGGGCACGCTCTCCGGCGGCGAGGCGCAGCGCATCCGCCTGGCCACCCAGATCGGCTCGGGGCTCGTGGGCGTGCTCTACGTCCTGGACGAGCCCTCCATCGGCCTGCACCAGCGGGACAACCGCCGGCTGATCGACACGCTGCTGCGCCTGCGCGACCTCGGCAACACGCTGATCGTGGTGGAGCACGACGAGGACACGATCGCCGAGGCCGACTGGATCGTGGACATCGGCCCCCGCGCCGGCGAGCGGGGCGGCGAGGTCGTGCACTCCGGCTCCCTCGAGGAGCTCAAAGCGAACACGCACTCCGTGACCGGCGACTACCTCGCGGGCCGGCGCTCGATCGCGGTCCCCGAGCGGCGCCGTCCCCTGGACAGGAACCGCAAGCTGACCGTCAAGGGCGCCCAGGAGAACAACCTGCAGAACGTGTCCGTGGACATCCCGCTGGGCGTGCTCACCGCCGTCACCGGCGTCTCCGGCTCGGGCAAGTCCACGCTCATCAACGAGATCCTCTACAAGGTGCTGGCCAACCGGCTCAACGGCGCCAAGATGGTGCCCGGCCGGCATCGCACGGTGGCGGGCCTCGAGCACCTGGACAAGGTGGTGCACGTGGACCAGAGCCCCATCGGCCGCACGCCGCGCTCCAACCCGGCCACCTACACCGGCGTGTTCGACGCGATCCGCAAGCTCTTCGCGGAGACCCCGGAGGCGAAGGTGCGCGGCTACCAGCAGGGCCGGTTCTCCTTCAACATCAAGGGCGGGCGCTGCGAGGCGTGCGCGGGCGACGGCACGCTGAAGATCGAGATGAACTTCCTGCCGGACGTCTACGTCCCGTGCGAGGTGTGCCACGGCGCCCGGTACAACCGCGAGACCCTCGAGGTGCTCTACAAGGGCAAGAACATCGCCGAGGTCCTGGACATGCCGATCGAGGAGGCCGCGCAGTTCTTCAGCGCGTACACCCGCATCTCGCGCTACCTGGACACCCTCGTGGACGTCGGCCTGGGCTACGTGCGCCTCGGGCAGCCGGCCACCACGCTCTCCGGCGGCGAGGCCCAGCGGGTCAAGCTCGCCGCGGAGCTGCAGAAGCGCTCCAACGGCCGCTCCATCTACGTGCTGGACGAGCCCACCACGGGCCTGCACTTCGAGGACATCCGCAAGCTGCTGCAGGTGCTGCAGTCGCTCGTGGACAAGGGCAACACCGTGCTCACCATCGAGCACAACCTGGACGTCATCAAGTGCGCGGACCACGTGATCGACCTCGGACCCGAGGGTGGGTCCGGGGGCGGCACGATCGTCGCCACGGGCACCCCGGAGGACGTCGCGAAGGTCGCGGAGAGCCACACCGGCCGGTTCCTCGCGGAGCTCCTGGCGTAGCATGACCCGATTCCCGACCACACGCTGAAGGGCGGAGACACCATGGCCACCTCGGAGCCCATCCGCCGGTCCGCGGCGGCGTTCCTGCGTCTGTCGTGCCGGCCGGAGGTGACCGGCCTCGAGAACGTTCCCGCGTCCGGGCCGTTCATCCTCGCCTCCAACCACCTCTCCTTCTTCGACTCCGTGATCCTCCAGGCGCTCGCCCCGCGCCCGGTCGCGTTCTTCGCCAAGGCGGAGTACTTCACGGGCGCCGGGCCCCGAGGCCGCGCCCAGAGGTGGTTCTTCGACGCCGTCGGATCGATCCCCGTGGAGCGCGGGGAGCAGGCGGCCTCCGTCGCGGCCCTGGACCAGCTGGTGGGCCTGATCGAGGCCGGCCAGGGCGTGGGCATCTACCCCGAGGGCACCCGCAGCCGCGACGGGCGCCTCTACCGCGGACGCACGGGCGCGGCATGGCTCGCGCTCACCACGGGCGCCCCCGTGGTCCCGGTCGGCCTGCGCGGCACCGAGGGCCTCCAGCCCCCCGGCACCAACGGGTTCCGCCCGCACCGCTTCACCCTCGCGGCAGGCGAGCCGCTCGACTTCGGGCACCCCGGCCGCCGGCACGCCCTGCCGCAGCGGCGCGAGGCCACCGAGGCGATCATGGCCGCGATCGCCGCGCTCTCCGGCCAGGAGCGCGTGGACACGTACAACGCCGCGCCGTCGTCGGACCAGGGCGCCCGTGGCTGATCCGTCCACCTACCGCCCCGCGCCGGGCGAGATCTCCACGTCCCCGGGCGTGTACCGCTTCCGGGACGCGGACGGCCGCGTCGTCTACGTGGGCAAGGCGAAGAACCTCCGGTCGCGCCTGAGCTCCTACTTCCAGGACCCGGCCCGGCTGGCCACCAAGACCCGCACCATGGTCTTCACCGCGGCCGCCGTGGAGTGGACCGTGGTGGGCTCGGAGCTCGAGGCGCTGCAGCTCGAGTACACCTGGATCAAGCAGTACCGGCCCCGCTTCAACATCATGTACCGGGACGACAAGTCCTACCCCTACCTCGCCGTGACCATGAACGAGCAGTTCCCGCGCGTGCAGGTGATGCGTGGGGACAAGCGGCCCGGCGTGAAGTACTTCGGGCCCTTCCACCCCGCCAAGGCCATCCGCGAGACCGTGGACCTCATGCTGCGCGTCTTTCCCGTGCGCACGTGCTCCGCGGGGGTGTTCCGGCGCGCGCAGGCCCAGGACCGCCCGTGCCTGCTCGGCTACATCGGCAAGTGCTCCGCCCCGTGCGTGGGGCGGATCAGCCCGGCCGAGCACCGCGAGCTCGCGCAGGACTTCTGCGACTTCATGGCCGGGGACGCGACCCGCTTCATCCGCGAGCTCGAGGCGGCCATGGGGGACGCCGTCGCGGACCTGCGCTACGAGGACGCCGCCCGCCTGCGCGACGACGTCGCCGCCCTGCGCCGCGTGTTCGAGCGCAACGCCGTGGTGCTCCCGGAGAACACCGAGGCGGACATCTTCGCCCTCCACTCGGACGAGCTGGAGACCGCCGTGCAGGTGTTCCACATCCGCCAGGGCCGCATCCGCGGCCAGCGGGGCTGGGTCATGGACCGCGTGGAGGACGTGGGGGAGGACGTCATGGTGGAGGAGCTGCTCAAGCAGGTCTACGGCGACGCCGCGGACACCGAGCGGATCCCCGCCGAGGTCCTCGTGCCCGTGATGCCGAGCGAGGCGGAGCAGCTGACCGAGTGGCTCTCCGGGCTGCGCGGGGCCCGGGTCTCCATCCGCGTCCCGCAGCGCGGCGCCAAGCAGGACCTCCTCGGCACGGTGCGCCAGAATGCGGAGATGGCCCTCGGCCTCCACAAGTCGCGCCGCACGGGGGACCTCACCGCGCGCTCGGCCGCCCTGACCGAGCTGCAGGAGGCCCTGGAGATCGCCGAGCCCCTGCTGCGCATCGAGTGCTACGACATCTCGCACTCGCAGGGCACCGACGTGGTCGGCTCGATGGTGGTCATGGAGGACGGCCTGGCCAAGAAGAAGGACTACCGCCGCTTCAACGTCACCGGTGAGGCAGCGCGGGACGACACCGCGTCCCTGCGGGACGTGCTGCGCCGCCGGTTCTCCCGGCTCGCCGCCGAACGCCGCGAGGGCGTGCCCCTGACGGGGCAGATCGCCGAGGACGGCGAGACCGGGTCGGAGGAGCGCCGGTTCGCGTACCCGCCCTCGCTCGTCGTCGTCGACGGCGGCGCTCCCCAGGTGGCGGCCGCGGCCGAGGTGCTCGCCGAGCTCGGCCTCGAGGACCTCCCCGTGGTCGGCCTCGCCAAACGGCTCGAGGAGGTGTGGCTGCCCGGGGACGAGTTCCCCCTGGTCCTGCCGCGCAGCTCCGAGGGGCTGTTCCTGCTGCAGCGCATCCGCGACGAGTCCCACCGGTTCGCCATCGCCGGTCACCGCTCCCGGCGGACGAAGGGCATGACCGCCTCCGTCCTGGACGAGGTGCCCGGCCTGGGCCCCGCCAAGCGCCAGGCGCTGCTCACCCACTTCGGCTCGACGGAGCGCATGCGGGCGGCCGGCGTCGAGGGGCTCACGGAGGTGGCCGGCATCGGACCCCGCCTCGCCGAGGCCGTGCACACGGCGCTGACGGCGTCGGCACCGGCGCCCGCAGACCCCTCTGTCGCGTCCGCCCCGGCGGATACAGTGACCCCATGACCGCTCCGAGTCTGCAGCCCGAGAAGCCCCCGTCCCCCGAGGTCGTCGTCATCACGGGCATGGCCGGCGCCGGCCGCACGACCGCGGCCCACGCCCTCGAGGACCACGGCTGGTACGTGGTCGAGAACATGCCCCCGCAGCTCTTCGTCACCCTCGCGGACCTCGTGGCCCGCTCTCCCGAGGCGTTCGCGCGCGTGGCCATCGTGGTGGACATGCGCTCCCGCACGTACGTGGAGGCGCTGTGGACCGCGCTCCAGCAGCTCGAGAACAACGGCGTGGAGTTCCGCATGGTCTACCTCGAGGCGGAGGACGAGGTGCTCGTGCGCCGCTTCGAGGCGGGCCGCCGCCCCCATCCGCTGCAGGGCAACGCCCGGCTCCTCGACGGGATCCAGGCGGAGCGGGAGGTCCTCGCGGACCTGCGCGCCCGCGCCGACGTCGTGGTGGACACCTCGAACCTGAACGTGCACGGGCTGGCCACGGAGATCACCCAGCTCTTCTCCGAGTCGGGCACCATCACCCTACGCCTGAACATCATGAGCTTCGGGTTCAAGTACGGACTCCCCGCGGACGCCAACTTCGTGGCGGACATGCGCTTCATCCCCAACCCGCACTGGGTGCCCGAGCTGCGCCCGTTCACGGGCCGCGAGGAGCAGGTGTCGGACTACGTGCTGCAGCAGCCGGGCGTGCAGGAGTTCCTCTCCGCGTACACGGCGGCCCTCGTCCCCGCCTTCGAGGGGTACCGCCGAGAGAACAAGCACTATGCGACCCTCGCCGTCGGGTGCACCGGCGGCAAGCACCGCTCGGTGGCGGTCGTGGAGGAGCTGGCGCGCCGGCTGGCCCAGCGCCCGCACGTGAGCGTGCACGTGCAGCACCGGGACGTGGGCCGCGAATGACGTCCCCCCTCACGGGCCAGCTGCCCCTGCCCCCCGGATCCGGCGGCCGCGGGGGAGTGCGCACCCCGGGCGCCGCCCGCCCCGGCGTGCGGGTCACCGCCCTCGGGGGCGGCCACGGCCTCTACGCCTCCCTCTCCGCGCTGCGGCTCGTGGCCGGCCACCTCACGGCCGTCGTCACGGTGGCCGACGACGGCGGCTCCTCCGGCACGATCCGCAAGGAGATGGCGGTCCTGCCGCCCGGGGACCTCCGCATGGCGCTGGCCGCCCTGTGCGACGACACGGACTGGGGCCGCACGTGGGCGCAGGTGATGCAGCACCGCTTCCGCTCCACCGAGGTGCCCGCCCATGAGGCGACGCTGGACAACCACGCGCTCGGCAACCTGCTGATCGTCGCGCTCTGGGAGCTGCTCGGCGACCCCGTGGACGGGCTGCGCTGGGCCGGCGCGCTCCTGCGCGCCCACGGGGAGGTCCTGCCGATCTCCCGCACGCCCCTGACGATCGAGGGCGACGTGCTCAGCTCCGACGCCGAGGGCCGGCTGCGCACGCGGCGTGTCGAGGGGCAGGTGGCGCTGGCTCGGGCCGCGCTCGAGGGGCGCGTCACGGGCGTGCGCCTCAACCCTGCGGACGCCGTGCCCGCCCCCGAGGCGCTGTCCGCCATCGAGCTGGCCGACTGGGTCGTCATCGGCCCCGGATCCCTCTACACGTCCGTCCTGCCGCACCTGCTCATGGCGGACGTGCGGGCGGCCCTGAGCGCCACGCCCGCGCGTCGCCTGTACCTCATGAACCTGCACACCGGGACGCAGGAGACCACGGGCCTCACTCACGCCGACCACCTCGCCGTGCTGCACTCCCATGCCCCCGACCTGCGGCTCGACGTCGTGATCGCGGACGCGGACGCGGTCCAGGACCGTGCCGAGGTCGTGCGGGCCGCCCGCCGCATGGGCGCGCGCGTCGTCTTCAGTAGAGTGGGCAGTGCCCTCGACCCGCAGGTCCACGACCCGCTGCGCCTGGCCGTGGCGATCGACGAGGCCATGACCGACTGATCGCGTCGGCGGCGGCCGCCCATCCGGGCGCAGACCCCAGAAGGAGGCCGAGCGTGGCCCTGACCATGACCCTGAAGGAAGAGCTGGCGCGCGTGCCGGTGGGCTCGACGTCCGAGCGGCGGGCGGAGACCGCCGCCATGCTCCGGTTCGCCGGGGGACTGCACCTCGTCTCCGGCCGCGTGGTCATCGAGGCCGAGCTGGACCACGGGGCGAGCGCCCGCCGCCTCCGGGCCGCGATCACGGAGCTGTACGGCCACACGACCGAGATCGTGGTGGTCTCGGGCGGGAACCTGCGCCGGGGCCAGCGCTACGTCATCCGCGTGGTGCGGGGCGGCGGGGACCTCGCGCGGCAGTCCGGGCTGCTGGACCTTCGCGGCCGCCCCGTGCGGGGCCTGCCGGCGGTGCTCGTGAACGGCACCCGCGGGGACACCGCCGCCGTGTGGCGCGGCGCCCTGCTCGCCCACGGCTCGCTCACGGAGCCCGGCCGCTCCGCCGCCCTCGAGGTCACCACGCCCGGCCCGGAGGCAGCCCTCGCCCTCGTCGGCGCCGCGCGGCGCCTCGGCGTCGGCGCCAAGGCCCGCGAGGTCCGCCAGGCGGACCGCGTCGTCGTGCGGGACGGCGAGGGGATCGCGACCCTCCTGACGGCGGTGGGTGCGGAGCAGACCGCCACGCTGTGGCAGGAGAGGCGCGAGCGCAAGGAGGTCCGGGCCACGGCCAACCGGCTCGCCAACTTCGACGACGCCAACCTGCGCCGCTCGGCCCAGGCCGCCGTCGCCGCCGGGGCCCGCGTGGAGCGCGCCCTCGAGATCCTCGGCGCAGACGTGCCGGACCACCTGCTCGAGGCCGGACGCCTCCGGATCGCCCACAAGGAGGCCTCCCTCGACGAGCTCGGCCGCCTCGCGGACCCGCCCATGACGAAGGACGCGATCGCCGGTCGCATACGCCGCCTCCTGGCGATGGCCGACAAGCGGGCCGCGGAGCAGGGACTGCCGGGGACCTCCGACACCGGATCCTGAACGCCGGATCCAGCGCACCGATCCCGAGTGCCGGATCCCGAGTGCCGGGGCGGTGGGCCATGGCGCCGCAGGGCCCCGCGCGATCAGAATGGTGGCGTACGGAATACGCCGCCGAGAGGCGGAGTTCGCACCAGGTGACGGCCACGGGCGCCCCGCCCGCGGTCCCGCCGACGAAGGAGGAAGCATGACGGAGTACGTTCTGCCGGAGCTGGACTACGACTACGCGGCCCTGGAGCCGCACATCTCTGCGCGCATCATGGAGCTGCACCACTCGAAGCACCACGCCACCTATGTGAAGGGCGCCAACACCGCGCTCGAGAAGCTCGCCGCCGCCCGCGACGCCGAGGACTTCTCCGCCGTCAACCAGCTCTCCAAGGACCTGGCGTTCAACCTCGGCGGCCACACGAACCACTCGATCTTCTGGAAGAACCTCTCCCCGGAGGGCGGCGACAAGCCCACGGGCGAGCTCGCCGCCGCGATCGACGAGCACTTCGGCTCGTTCGAGAAGTTCCAGGCGCACTTCACCGCCGCCGCCCTCGGCATCCAGGGCTCCGGCTGGGCCGTGCTGGCCTACGAGCCCATCGGCGGCAACCTGGTCATCGAGCAGTTCTACGACCAGCAGAACGGCGTCCCCGTGGCGACCATCCCGCTGTTCCAGCTGGACATGTGGGAGCACGCCTTCTACCTGGACTACCAGAACGTGAAGGCCGACTACGTGAAGGCGGTCTGGAACATCGTGAACTGGGCCGACGTCCAGGCCCGCTTCGAGGCGGCCCGCTCCGGCGCCCGCGGCCTCGTCCTCCCGGCCTGACCCGCCCGGCCCCGCAGCGCGCAGGGCGGCGCGCATCCTCCTCCACGGAGGCGTGAGCGCCGCCCTTCGCCGTGTGCGGACGCAGGAACCCGAAGATCCCGAACCCCCAGAGCCAGATCGACAAGAGGGAACCCCATGACCAAGATCGCCATCAACGGATACGGCCGCATCGGACGCAACGCCGTCCGCGTGCTCCTCGAGCAGGGCCACGACGACCTCGAGCTGGTCGCGGTGAACGACCTCGCGAGCACGGAGGACCTCTTCTGGCTCACCAAGTACGACACCATCCTCGGCCGATTCCCGGGCGAGCTGGAGCTCACCGACAAGGGCTTCCGCATCAACGGCAAGGAGGTGGCCTTCTTCTCCGAGAAGGACCCCTCCGTGCTGCCGTGGGGCGAGCTCGGCGTGGACGTCGTGGTGGAGTGCACGGGCATCTTCACCACGGGCCCGAAGGCCAAGGCCCACCTGGACGCGGGCGCCAAGAAGGTCCTGCTCTCCGCACCCGGCAAGGAGGTCGACGGCACCTTCGTGATGGGCGTCAACGAGGAGGACTACGACTCGGCGTCCATGGACATCGTCTCCAACGCGTCCTGCACCACCAACTGCCTGGCCCCCATGGTCAAGGTGCTCAACGACGAGTTCGGCATCGTCGACGGCATCATGACCACGATCCACGCGTACACGGGCGACCAGAACCTGCACGACAACGTGCACACGAAGGACCGCCGCCGTGCCCGCGCCGCCGCGCAGAACATGGTCCCCACCTCGACCGGCGCCGCCAAGGCGATCGGCGAGGTCATCCCGGAGCTCAAGGGCAAGCTGGACGGCTTCGCGATGCGCGTGCCGACCATCACCGGCTCCGCCACCGACCTCACCGTCGAGCTGACCCGCCACGTGGAGGTCGAGGAGGTCAACGAGGCCTTCCGCAGGGCGGCCGAGTCCGAGCGCCTCAAGGGCCGCCTCGTGTACTCCGAGGACCCGATCGTCTCCTCGGACATCGTGACCTCCCCGGCCGCGTGCACCTTCGACGCTCCCCTGACGAAGTCCATCGGCCAGACCGTGAAGATCATCGGCTGGTACGACAACGAGTACGGCTACACGTGCCAGCTCATGGACATGGCGTCCCACATGGGCCGCCAGCTCTGACCTGCTGAGCACCCCCGACGGCCCGGCCCGGTGGCATCCCACCGGGCCGGGCCGTCTGCCTAGACTGACCACGTACGCGCACGACGCACCCCAGGAGGCACGCATGACCGCCCAGACCCTGACCGACCTGCTCGAGGCCGGCGTCGCCGGACGCACCGTGCTCATCCGCTCGGACCTCAACGTCCCGCTGGACGGACAGACCGTCACCGACGACGGCCGCATCCGCGCCTCCCTCCCGGCCGTCAAGGCCCTCGCCGACGCCGGCGCCCGCGTCGTCGTGATGGCGCACCTCGGCCGCCCCCAGGGGGAGCCGGACCCGAAGTACTCCCTGAAGCCCGTCGCCGCCCGCATGGGCGAGCTGCTCGGCGCCCCCGTCGCGCTGGCCGAGGACGTCACCGGCCCCTCCGCGCGTCAGAAGGCCGCGGGCCTGGAGGACGGCCAGGTCCTCCTGCTCGAGAACGTCCGCTTCGACGCCCGGGAGACCTCCAAGGACGACGCCGAGCGCGCCGAGCTGGCCTCCGAGATGGCGGCCCTCGCGGGCGAGGACGGCGCGTACGTGGGCGACGCCTTCGGCGCGGTGCACCGCAAGCACGCCTCCGTCTTCGACATCGCCTCCCAGCTGCCCGCCCACCAGGGCCCGCTCGTGGCCGCGGAGCTCGAGGTCCTGACGCGCCTCACCGCCGACCCGGAGCGCCCCTACGTCGTGGCGCTCGGCGGCTCCAAGGTCTCGGACAAGCTCGCCGTGATCGAGAACCTGCTGGACACCGCGGACGTCCTGCTCATCGGCGGCGGCATGCTGTTCACCTTCCTCAGGGCCCAGGGCCACGAGGTCGGCGCCTCCCTCCTCGAGGAGGACCAGCTGGAGACCGTCCGCGGATACCTCGAGCGCTCGGGCAAGGACGCCGCCGAGATCGTCCTGCCCACCGACATCGTCATGGCCTCCGGCTTCGCGGCCGACGCCGAGCACGAGGTGCTGCCCGTCGACGCCCTCACCGCGGGGGCGCACGGCGCCTCCGCCCTGGGGCTGGACATCGGCCCCGCCACCGCGGAGGCGTTCGCGGAGCAGGTCCGCGAGGCGAAGACCGTGTTCTGGAACGGCCCCATGGGCGTGTTCGAGTTCCCCGCCTTCGCCGAGGGCACCCGCGCCGTGGCGCAGGCGCTCACGGACGTGACGCGCGACGGCGGCCTCTCCGTGGTGGGCGGCGGCGACTCCGCCGCGGCCGTGCGCTCCCTCGGCTTCGAGGACGAGGCCTTCGGCCACATCTCCACCGGAGGCGGCGCCTCCCTCGAGTACCTCGAGGGCAAGGAGCTGCCCGGCGTCAGCGCCCTGCAGGGCGGGACGGAGGCCTGAGCATGGCCCCGGCGCGCACCCCGCTGATCGCGGGCAACTGGAAGATGAACATGGACCACCGCGAGGCGGTCACCCTGGTGCAGCGTCTCGCCTGGCTGCTGCAGGACGCCGGCCACGAGCAGGAGCACGTGGAGGCCGCGGTGTTCCCGCCCTTCACCGACCTGCGCGCGGTGCAGACCCTCGTCACGGGGGACCGCATCGAGCTCGCCTACGGCGCGCAGGACCTCTCCCCGGAGGACTCCGGCGCGTACACGGGCGACGTCTCAGGCGCGTTCCTGAACTCGCTCGGCTGCGCCTACGCGATCGTCGGGCACTCCGAGCGCCGCACGATCCACGGCGAGGACGACGCCCTCGTGGCGCGGAAGGCCGCCGCCGCGCTGCGCCACGGGCTCGCCCCCGTGGTCTGCGTGGGCGAGGGCCTCGAGGTCCGGCAGGCCGGCCGTCACGTCGAGCACACCGTGGAGCAGCTGCGCGGCTCCCTCGCGGGGCTCTCCGCCGAGGACGCCGCGCGCGTCGTCGTCGCCTACGAGCCCGTGTGGGCCATCGGCACCGGCGAGGTCGCGAGCGCCGGGGACGCCCAGGAGATGTGCGCGGCGCTGCGCGCGGAGGTCGCCCGCATCCACGGCGACGACGTCGCCGCCGGGATGCGCCTGCTCTACGGCGGCTCGGTGAAGTCCTCGAGCGCCCCCGAGCTGCTCGCCCAGCCGGACGTGGACGGCGCCCTCGTGGGCGGCGCCAGCCTCGACGCGGACGAGTTTGCTAGGATCGTCCGGTTCGACGCGGCCGCCTGAGCGGGCGCGCAGACGAGATGACCTTCGGAGCCGGTCCCGGTGCGTGACGCCCGGGGCCGGGCCGTGACCCTAAGGAGCGGACCGTGGACGTCCTGACCCCCATCCTGCAGATCCTCGTCGTGGTGCTCAGCGTGGTGATCGTCCTCCTGGTGCTCCTGCACAAGGGGCGCGGCGGCGGCGTGTCGGACATGTTCGGCGGCGGCGTGACCACGTCGATGAGCTCCTCGGGCTCCGCGCAACGCCTCCTGACCCGCGTGACGGTGGCATCCGTGGTCCTGTGGGGCGCGTCGATCATCGCCATCGGTCTCATCGGCCGCCTCAGCATCGACTCCTGAACCCCGGCCCGGCCACGCCGGCGGGCCACGCCCGCCCGCCGGCCACGCCCCGCCGTGACGCCCGCCGAGACGAGGACCCCACGATCCGCCATGGATCGCGGGGTCCTGTCACGTCGGGAGCCTCGCGTGTCCGGGGCCGCCGAGCTCCCCGTCAGCGCTCGCTCGCCTGCACCGCGGAGAGGTCGGCGAGGGGCAGGCCCTCGTGGAGCACGGCGCCGAACACCTCGTCCGGGTCCAGGCGGCGCAGCTCCTCGGCCAGGCAGTCCTGGTCGGAGCGGCGGGGCAGCGCGATGCGCTGCACGGGGCGGCCCTGCTGGTAGAGCCGGGCCACCTGGGACTGCGAGCGTGAGAGGACCACGTCGCCCTCGGGGCGGCGCAGCCGCACGGACCGGATCCCGCGCCCGACCTTGGAGTGCGCGATGGTCACGGGGATCCGCAGGCCCAGCGTGAGCCATGAGGCCAGCAGGAGCGTGCTGGGGGAGTCCGGGGCGCCGTCCACGCTCACGGAGGTCAGGCTCCGCGCGTCGAGGTTGTCCAGGATCCCGGCCACCTGGATGCGCCACAGCGTCAGGCGGGTCCAGGCCAGGTCCGTGTCCCCGTCGCGGTGGCCGGCGCGCAGGCCCCACAGCGCGGACTCGGCGTGGGCGGAGGCGCCCGAGTCGGTGATGCGCCGGTGGGCGAGGCGGCCCAGCGGCGTGGCGGAGGGCACCGCGGGCGGCAGGCCCGGCCACCACGCCACGATCGGGGCGTCGGGCAGCAGGAGCGCCCCCACGAGGGACTCGTCGGCCTGCGCGTTGTCCCCGGTGCACCACAGGATCACGACGTCGGACGCGCCGGCGTCCCCGCCCACGCGGATCTCCGCGTCGAGGCGGGTCGGCGCAGCGGGGTCGCCGAGCGCGAGCACGATGATCCGGCAGGGATGCTCCAGCGAGGCCGCGTTGGCGGCCTCGAGGGCGGACTCGATGCCGGCGTCGTCGGTGCTGATCACGAGGGTGAGCACGCGGCCGAGGGCCACGACTCCGCCCTTCTCCCGCAGGCGGGTGAGGCGCTTGGCCACGTGGGAGGTGGTGGTGTCCTGCATGCTGATCCTCACGGCCGCCTCCATGCTCGTCCGTCGCGGGCCATGAGGGCGTCCGCCGAGGGCGGACCCCACGTCCCGGGCGCGTAGGGCTCGGGCTGCGCGTCGAGGGAGGCCCAGTGCTCCTCGAACGGGTCCACGATGCGCCAGGACTGCTCCACCTCCGCCTGCCGCGGGAACAGCGGAGGCTCGCCCAGCAGGACGTCCAGGATGAGGCGCTCGTAGGCCTCGGGGGAGTCCTCGGTGAACGCGTGGCCGTAGCCGAAGTCCATGGTCACGTCGCGGACCTCGGACTGGGTGCCTGGCACCTTGGAGCCGAAGCGGATGGTCACGCCCTCGTCCGGCTGCACGCGGATGACGATCACGTTCTGCCCGTACTCGTCCCCGGCGTGCACCGGGAACAGCAGGTGCGGGGGCTTCTTGAACACGACGGCGATCTCCGTGACCCGCCGGCCGAGGCGCTTGCCCGCCCGCAGGTAGAACGGCACGCCCTGCCAGCGGCGCGTGTGGATGCCCACCTTGAGGGCCGCGAAGGTCTCCGTGGTCGAGGCCGGGTTGAACCCCTCCTCGTCGAGGAAGCCCGTGACCTTCTCCCCGCCCTGCCAGCCGCTCGTGTACTGGCCGCGGGCGGAGGCCGCCTCGAGCCCGGCGGGCGTGTCCGGCACCTGCACGGCGGCGAGGACCTTCTCCTTCTCCGCGCGCAGGTGGTCGGCGTCGAAGGAGATGGGCTCCTCCATCGCGGTGAAGGCGAGCAGCTGGAGCAGGTGGTTCTGGATGACGTCGCGGGCCGCGCCCACGCCGTCGTAGTAGCCCGCGCGGCCTCCGATGCCGATGTCCTCGGCCATGGTGATCTGCACGTGGTCCACGTGGTCTGCGTTCCACAGCGGCTCGAAGATCCGGTTGGCGAACCGGAAGGCCAGGATGTTCTGGACCGTCTCCTTGCCGAGGTAGTGGTCGATCCGGAACACGGCGTCGGAGGGGAAGACGCGCTCGATCACGGCGTTGAGCTCCTGCGCGCTGGCCAGGTCATGGCCGAACGGCTTCTCGATCACCACACGCCGCCACGGGCCGTCGGCCGGCTGGGAGCGGTCCGCGAGGCCCTGGTCCGCGAGGTGGCGGGAGACGGCCTCGAACCAGTCCGGCGGGATCGAGAGGTAGAACACCGCGTTGCCGGCGGTCCCGCGGGTGGTCTCGAGCTCCGCGAGGATGTCCCGCAGGCGTGCGTAGGCCTCGGCGTCGTCGAACGCGCCCGAGACGAACCGCAGCCCCCCGCGGAACTGGTCCCACACCGTCTCGTCGAACGGGGTGCGGGAGGCCGCCTCGACGGAGGCCCGCACGTAGTCCGCGAACTCGTCGTCGGACCAGTCACGGCGTCCGAACCCCACGAGGGAGAACGAGGGCGGCAGGAGGCCGCGATGGGCGAGGTCGTACATGGCGGGCAGCAGCTTCTTTCGCGCGAGGTCACCCGTCACCCCGAACAGCACGAGCGAGGACGGCCCGGCGATGCGGGTCAGGCGGCGGTCGCGCGGGTCGCGCAGGGGGTTGGACGGGCGGCCGGCGCGCACAGGGAGCTCAGCGGCCACGGGCGGCGTCCCGCAGGGCGGCGATCCCGGCGGCGCGCCGGGGCAGGTGCACCGTGATCACGGGGCGCCCGAGCGCGCGCAGCACGTCGGCGTCGCCGGAGGCCTGCGCGGCGATCAGGCGGCCGAGGGAGAACGGGCGGTCCGGGACCTCCACGTCCGTCCCGGCCGCGCCGGTGACCTGCAGGAACACTCCCGTGGCGGGGCCGCCCTTGTGGTACTGGCCGGTGGAGTGCAGGAACCGCGGGCCCCAGCCGAAGGTCACCGGACGCCCGGCGAGCTCGGCGAGCTCCGAGCGGATCCCGGCGAGCTCGGCGTCCGCGTGGCGCGAGAGGTAGGCCTGCACGGCCAGGTAGCCGCCCGGCGGGATGAGCCCGACGACGGCGCCCAGGGCCGAGCGCAGGTCCGCGGACTCCGTGACGGCGGCGGGGCCCGAGACCTCGACGCCCTGGAGCACGGCACCGGACTCCGCGGGGCCGGCCGGTGCGTCGAGCAGCGCGCGGGCGGCGGCCTTGGCGGCCTCCACGTCCGGCTGGTCGAACGGGTTGATCCCCAGCAGGCGGCCGGCCACGGCGGTGGCCACCTCCCAGGTGAGCATCTGGGCGCCGAGGGAGCCCGAGACGCGCAGGCCGTGGGCCGGGGCGTCGTCCTCGGGGACGTCGGCGCCGACGATCTGGACCTGGAGGAGGTCACCCGCGGCGGAGACGGTCTCCGGGTCGCCGGGGGCCACGACGACGGGCAGCAGGCCCGTCCCGTCCTTGCCCGTGGACTCGGCGAGGAGCTGCTCGGCCCAGTCCCCGAAGCCGGGGAGGCCGGAGCCGAGGTCGGAGATCACCAGCTTGTCGCGCAGCGGGCTCGTGCCGCCGATCGCGGCGCCGAGCCGCAGCCCGGGGTTCTCGACGTCGTCCGCGGTGAGCAGGCCTGCGACGGACTCCGCCTCGTCGAGGAGGGCGGCGACGTCCGCGCCGGCCAGGCCCGCGGGCACGAGGCCGAACGCGGTGAGGGCGGAATAGCGCCCGCCCACGGTCGGGTCGGCCGTGAAGACGGCGCGGTAGTGGGCGGCCTCGGCAGCCTCGTGCAGGGGCGAGCCCGGATCCGTCACCACCACGATCCGCTCGGCGGGGTCGACGCCGGCCTCGCGCAGCGCGCGCTCCACGATGCGCCGCTGGGAGTCGGTCTCGACGGTGGAGCCCGACTTGGAGGAGACCACCAGCACGGTCCGGTCCAGGTCACGGCCGATCACGTCGGCCACCTCGAGGGGGTCGGTGGAGTCCAGCACCTCGAGGGGGACGCCGGCGGCGGCCGCGATGACCTCGGGGGCGAGGGAGGAGCCGCCCATGCCGGCGAGGACCACGCGGGTCAGGCTCGCGCGGCGCAGCTCGGCGGCCAGGGCCTCGACGTCCGCCACCACGGCCCGCGCGTCGGCGAACGGCGAGATCCAGCCCAGGCGACGCGCGGCCTCGTCCCGGGCCTGCTCGCCCCACAGGGTGGCGTCCTGGGCGCCGAGGCGGGAGGCGACGCGGTCCTCCAGGAGGGCGGGCAGGTGACGGTCGATCGCCTCGAGGGCGGATCCGGTGGCGGTCAGGCCGAGCGTGCTCATGGTGGTCCTTCCGGGTGCGGTGGAGGTCGGTCGGGCTGTGCTCAGCGGTGGGCGTCGAGGCCGGCGCGCACGGAGTCGAGCAGCTCGGCCCACGCGGACTCGAACTTCTGCAGGCCCTCGGCCTCCAGCTGCTCGACGACCTCGGTGTAGGAGACGCCCGCGGCGCCGATCGCGTCGAGGTCGGCCTCGGCCTGGGCGTCGGCGCGGGTGACGGTGTCACCCGTGACCTCGCCGTGGTCCGCGAAGGCCTCGAGGGTCTTCTCCGGCATGGTGTTCACGGTGCGGGGGGCCACGAGGCCGGCGACGTACAGGGTGTCCGGCAGGGCGGGGTCCTTCACGCCGGTGGACGCCCACAGGGGGCGCTGCACGGGGGCGCCGGCGGCCTCGAGGAGACGCCACCGCTCCGTGTCGAGGGCCTGCGTGAAGGCCCGGTACGCGAGGCGCGCGTTGGCGAGGCCGGCCCTGCCGGTCAGGCCGTCGGCGTCGCCACGGCCGCCCGCGCGCAGGCGCGCGTCCACCTCGGTGTCCACGCGGGAGACGAAGAAGGAGGCCACGGAGTGGATGCGGGAGAGGTCGTGGCCGTTCTCCCGGGCCTGCTCGAGGCCCGACTGCCACGCGTTGAGCACCTCGCGGTAGCGGGGCAGGGAGAAGATGAGCGTCACGTTCACGCTGATGCCCTCGGCGAGCACCGCGGAGATGGCCGGCAGGCCCTCCACCGTGGCGGGGATCTTCACCATGAGGTTCGGGCGGTCCACGACGGCGGCCAGCTCGCGGGCCTGCGCGATCGTCCCGTCGGTGTCCCGCGCGAGGCGGGGGTCCACCTCGATGGACACGAAGCCGTCCGCTCCACCCGTCGCCTCGTGCACGGGCGCAAGGACGTCTGCGGCGCGGCGCACGTCCGTCGTCGTCAGCGCCGTGACGGCGTCGTCGACGGTGGCACCGGCCGCGGCGAGCTCGGCCAGCTGCGCCTCGTAGGCGTCCGCGTCCTTCAGGGCAAGGGCGAAGATGGAGGGGTTCGTCGTCACGCCGGTCACGGAGCGGGTCGCGATCAGCTCCTCGAGCGTGCCCGAGTCCAGGCGCGTGCGGGAGAGGTCGTCCAGCCACAGGGACACGCCGGCCTCGGCGAGGGCGGCGGTGCGGGGGTTCTTCTCGGTCATGGGAGGCGCCCTTCGTTCGGTTCAGAGCAGGCCGCGGGCCGTGGCCGCGACGTTCTCGGGGGTGAAGCCGTACTCGGCGAGGAGGAGGGGCCCGTCGGCCGACTCGCCGTAGTGCTCGAGGCTCACGCGGGCCCCGCGGGATCCGGCGGTGACGGTGTGCTCGAACCACGGCTGGGCGATCCCGGCCTCCACGGAGACGCGGACGGGCGCATCCGGGCCGTCGGGGAGGACCTCGGCCCGGTAGGCCTCGTCCTGCTCCGCGAACCACTCGAGGCACGGGGCGGAGACCACGCGGGTGGGCACGCCGTCGGCCTGCAGCAGGCCCCGCGCGCCCAGCGCCACCGGCACCTCGGAGCCGGTGGCGATCAGCAGGACGCGCGGCGCGGCGGGGGAGCCGTCCGGGCCGGCCGCCTCCGCGAGCACATAGGCCCCGCGGGCGGTGCCGGAGGCCGCGGCGAGCGCGCCCTCCCCACGGTCGAGCACGGGGACGTTCTGCCGGGTGAGCACGAGGCCCGCGGGGTGCGTGCGGCGCTCGAGCACGGTGCGCCACGCCCACGCGGTCTCGTTCGCGTCGGCGGGGCGCACGACGTCGAGGCCCGGGATCGCGCGCAGCGCGGCGAGGTGCTCCACGGGCTGGTGGGTCGGCCCGTCCTCGCCGAGACCGACCGAGTCGTGCGTCCACACGTAGATGCTCGGCACGCCCATGAGGGCCGCGAGGCGGACGGCGGCGCGCTGGTAGTCGGCGAACTGGAGGAACGTGCCGGCGTACGCACGGGTCAGCCCGCCGATCGTGATGCCGTTGACGATCGCGCCCGCCGCGAACTCGCGGATGCCGAAGTGCAGGGTGCGGCCGTACGGGTCGCCCTGCCACGTGCTCGTGGAGCGGCGTGCGGGGACGAAGGAGGGCTCGCCCTTCATGGTGGTGTTGTTCGAGCCGGCGAGGTCGGCGGAGCCGCCCCACAGCTCGGGCATCACGGGGGCGAGGGCGGTCAGGACCTCGCCGGAGGCGGCGCGCGTGGCGATGCCCTTCGCATCGGCGTCCCAGGTGGGGAACGCCTCGGCGAAGCCCTCGGGCAGATCGCCGGCGGTCAGCCGGTCGAAGAGGCGGGCGCGCTCCGGGTTCGCCTCGCGCCACGCGGCGAGGGCCTCCTCCCACTGCGCGCGGTAGGCCTTCGAGCGCTCGCCCACGGCGCGGGCGTGCTCCAGGAGGCCCGGCTCCACCGCGAAGTGCTCCTCGACGTCGAAGCCGAGGTGCGCCTTGAGCTCACGGACCTCGTCCTCGCCGAGCTTCGCGCCGTGGATGCCGCCGGTGTTCTGCTTCGTGGGGGAGGGCCAGCCGATCACGGTGCGCAGCTTGATCAGGGAGGGGCGCCCGGTCTCGGCCTTCGCCGCGGCGAGGGCCTCGTAGAGCCGCTCGACGTCCTCCGTGTACTCGGAGACGTCGTGCCCCTGGGCGCCGTTGGTCCAGTCGACCTCCTGCACGTGCCAGCCGTAGGCCTCGTAGCGGGCGGCGACGTCCTCAGTGAAGGCGATGTCGGTGTCGTCCTCGATGGAGATGCGGTTCGCGTCGTAGACGACCACGAGGTTCCCGAGCTCCTGATGACCGGCGAGCGAGCACGCCTCGGCGGTCACGCCCTCCTGGACGTCGCCGTCCGAGGCGATCACGAAGACGTGGTGGTCGAAGGGCGAGGTCCCGGGGGCGGCGTCGGGGTCCAGCAGGCCGCGCACCCGCCGCTGGTCGTACGCGAAGCCGACCGCGGAGGCCAGGCCCTGGCCGAGCGGGCCCGTCGTCATCTCCACGCCGGGCGTGTGGCGGTACTCCGGGTGGCCGGGGGTCAGGGATCCGCGGGTGCGCAGGGCCTCGAGGTCCTCGACCTCGAGGCCGTACCCGGCGGCGAAGAGCTGCAGGTAGAGGACGAGGGAGGCGTGGCCCGCCGAGAGGATGAACCGGTCTCGGCCGGCCCAGCGGTCGTCGACCGGGTCCAGGTGCATGACGTTCTGGAAGAGCTGCCACGCCACCGGCGCGAGCGAGATCGCAGTGCCGGGGTGGCCGTGGCCCGCACGCTCCACCGCGTCCACGGCGAGGACCTTGAGCGTGTCCACCATGCGGCGGTCGGCGTCGTCGTACACGAACTCCCGCGCGGGCGGCACGCGGTCCAGAGCGGGGATGGGCCCGGCGGCGGGGGACGGGGCGTCGGTCACGGGACTGCTCCTGGCATGTGGGGGACATCGGGGCGCGCCGTCGGGATCGCTCCCGACGGGCGGCGTCCCCGCCAGCCTAGCCCGCGGACCCCCGGCCGGTCCCGGAGTGACGCCCGCCTCCCCGGGCGCGCCGCGGGGCCCGCGGGTAGGATGGAGCAGGGCCCCGTGCAGGGCGTGGAGGTTTCCCCGCGCCCCGTCCCCGGCCTGACCCCGTCCCCTCACCGTGAGAAGCAGATGTCATCCTCCGTGGAGTCGCACTCCCCAGCACCCGCCGCCGACGTCCGGTCGGCCCCAGCGCCCGAGCGGCCGCCGGTCCCCCTGGGCCGGAAGCTGCGCGCCTACCTGGAGCTCACCAAGCCCCAGGTGATCGAGCTCCTGCTGGTGACCACGCTCCCCACCATGATCTTCGCCCAGCGCGGATTCCCGGACCTCACCACCATGATCGCCACCCTCGTGGGCGGTGCCATGGCGGCCGGCGCCTCCGGCGCGTTCAACTGCTACATCGACCGGGACATCGACCGGATCATGAAGCGCACCGAGCGCCGGCCCCTCGTCACGGGCGAGCTCACCCCGCGGGAGGCCCTGGTGTTCTCGTGGACCCTCGCTGTCCTCTCCGTGCTGGTCCTCGGCTTCGGCGCCAACTGGCTGGCGGCGGGCCTGGGCGTGGCCGCCATCTTCTTCTACGTGGTGGTCTACACGCTGATCCTCAAGCGCCGCACGGAGCAGAACATCGTGTGGGGCGGGATCGCCGGCTGCTTCCCCGTGCTGATCGGCTGGGCCGCGGTCCGCGGCACGGTCGAGTGGCCCGCCCTCGTGCTCTTCACCGTGATCTTCCTGTGGACCCCGCCGCACTACTGGCCCCTGTCCATGAAGTACAAGCGGGACTACCAGGAGGCGGACGTCCCCATGCTCGGGGCCGTCGCCTCAGCGCGTCTCGTGTCCAACCAGGTGGTGCTCTACGCGTGGGCCACCGTGGTGTGCTCGCTGCTGCTGGTGCCCATGGGCTGGGCCGGCATCGTGTACACGGCCGTGGCGCTCGGCGTCGGCGGCTGGTTCGTGTGGGAGGCCCACGTCCTCCAGCGCCGCGCGCAGCGCGAGGACTTCGACGACCGCAAGGCCATGAAGGTCTTCCACCTCTCCATCACGTACCTGACGCTGCTGTTCGTGGCTCTGGCCATCGACCCGTTCGTGGGCGTGCCGCTCATGCGCTTCGGCGCCTGAACCGGCCCTCGGCCCCGTCACCACCACGGCCCCGCATCCTCCGGCCGGAGGATGCGGGGCCGTTCTGCGTCTCCGGCGCGGGTTTTCAGTGCCCCGGCGTGACGTGTCCGCTGGTCTGGCGCTGCCACGCCAGGGTGCCGGCGACGACGGCGACCGTGGCGCCGGCCAGGTGGGCCGCCACGACCCCGATGGGCAGCCCCGCGACGTGCTGCCAGTAGCCGAGGATCCCTTGAAGGACGACGGCCGCCAGCAGGAACCAGGCCGAGGACCGCTGGCCCGCGCCGGAGCCGCGCGTGCGGTGGATGAGCACCAGCAGCACCACCGTCGCGATGACCGTGAGGTAGACCGGCACGACGTGCAGGCGGGTGATCATGACGGCGTCGAAGCCGTGCCGGGCCGCCGCCGGGTCGCCGGAGTGCGGACCGGTGCCGGTCACGAGGGTGCCCAGGACGAGGGCGGCCCAGAGGGCGGCGTACGCGACCCGGGCGGCCAGGCGCGTGCCGGGGGTGGTGACGCCGTCCACGAGGGGTGCGCCCGCGCCGTGGCGGTGCGCCTCCCGCACCCGCAGCCACAGCATGGCCGCGAGGGCGATGAGCACCCCGGAGATGACGAAGTGGACGCCCACGATCCGGGGGTCCAGGTGCATCCACACGGTGATGCCCCCGATGACGGCCTGGAGCGCGATGCCCGCCAGGAGCAGGCACGCGAGCAGGAACGACGTGCGGTGCGTGCGGCGGAGGGGCCAGAGCTGCACGATCATGAGCAGGGCGATGACCCCCAGGACGCCCGTGAGGGTCCGGTTGCCGAACTCGATGATGCCGTGGATGCCCATCTCCGGCGTGGTGGTGAGGGATTCGGGCGTGCACTTCGGCCACGTGGGGCAGCCCAGTCCGGAGCCGGTGAGCCGGACGGCCCCGCCCGTCACCACGATGACCATCTGGGAGATGAGGGAGGCGAGGGCGAGGGCCACGGTGGTGGCGGTGATGCGGGAGGGGTCCGCCGCGCCGGCGGCACGGTGGGAGGAGGATGAAGCGGTCACGAGAACCGGTCCTTTGCGGGGTCGAGGGTGGGTCGGGGGAGCAGGGTGGGCGGTGCCGGGCCGTCAGGGGCGCCAGCGGAACCAGCGCAGGGCGGCCAGCACGGCCGCTGCGGTCCACGCCACGAGGACGACGAGGGGCAGCGGCTCCCACGCGCCGTCGAGCAGGGCGCCGCGCAGGGCCGCGCCGAGGGCGCCCGAGGGCAGGAGCTCGAGCCAGCCCCACCGCGGCGGGAACACGGTGCCGCCGACCGCGCCGAACAGCACCCACAGCAGGTTGGCGGCGGCGAGGGTCGCCTCGGGGCGCGCCGTGCCCGCCAGGAGCAGGCCGAGGGCGGTGAACGCCGCCGCGCCCAGCACGAGGGCGACGGCGGCGGGCAGGATCCCCGCCGGGTCCGGCCGCCAGCCCAGCGCGAGGCCGACGCCGCCGATCACCGCGGTCTGGACCACGAGCAGGACGGCGACGGACGCGGCCTTGCCGGCGACCAGCCCGAGCGTGCCGAGCGGCGTCGTGGCGAGCGCGGCGAGCACGTCGTAGCGGCGCTCGAAGCCCGTGGAGATCGCGGTCGCCGTGAAGGCCGAGCTGATGACGGCCAGCGCGAGGACGCCGGGGACGGCCACGTCCAGGCCGGAGCGGGAGGGCGCGTCCAGCAGACCGGTGGCGTGCACGCCGATCAGCGCGAGCAGCGGCAGGATCAGGGTGACCATCAGCTGCTCGCCGTTGCGCAGGGCCGTGCCGGTCTCGTAGGCGGCCTGGCGCGCCACGCGGGAGCCCAGGGGGGCGGCTCCGGCGTGGGGGGCGGCGGTGGGGGTGCTCATGCGGCGCTCTCCTGGAGGATGTGCTCGAGGCGCAGGCTCGCCCGGTCCCAGCGCGTGGGCAGCAGGCCGTGGGCCCGCCACGTGCCGGCGAGGGCCTCGAGGTCGGCGGGGGTGCGCACGCCCGTGACCCGGACGCTGGGGGAGTCGGGCAGCGGGCGGGCGGTGAAGGGGGCGCGCAGGGCCGCGGACCACGCGCGCACGTCGGCGGGCCGCGCCTGCGCGAACTCCACGTCCACGACGTCGCCGGCCTCCACGCGGGTCAGCTCGGCGAGGGAGCCGGCGCGCACCACGCGTCCGGCCCGGAGGATCGCCACGTCGTCGGCGAGGCGCTCGGCGTCGTCGAGCAGGTGGGTGGTCAGCAGCACCGCGGCGCCGCGCGCGGTCTGCTCGCGGATGACTTCGTGGACGACGGGGCGCGTCTCCGGGTCCAGCCCGGCCGTCGGCTCGTCCAGGAAGAGCATGTCCGGGCGGCCGACGAGGGCCGCGGCGAGCGCGACGCGCTGGCGCTGGCCGCCGGAGAGGCGGCGCAGGGAGCGGCCGGCGACCTTCGCGATCAGCAGGCGCTCGAGCAGCGCCTCCGGGTCCTCGGGGCAGCGGTAGAGCGAGGCCACGTGCGTGACGAACCGGCGCGCCGTCACCGAGGGCGGCAGCCCGCCCTCCTGCCACATGACGCCGATGCGGGCGCGCAGGTCCGCGGAGGCGCGCCAGGGGTCGCGCCCGAAGACGCGGACCGTGCCGGCGTCCGGACGGTCCGTGCCGTGGCACAGGCCCAGCGTCGTGGACTTGCCCGCGCCGTTGGGGCCGAGCAGGACGGTCACGGCCCCGGCGCGGGCGGTGAGGTCCACCCCGCGCAGCACGGGCGTGCGGGCGCGCCCGCGGCCCAGGCTCCGGTGGGCGTCCCGCAGGCTCAGCGCCGGCACGGGTGCGTCGGTGTGGGCGTCGTCGGGGGAGGTGGGGGGCACCGGTCCAGTCTAGTCGGGCGGGCCGGCGGTGCCCGGTGCCGCGGGCGGGGCGTCCCGGGTGACGCGCGACACCGGTGCCGAGAGCGGACAAAGGGCCCCCTCACTTGAACGGTTCCAGATCATTACGTCATCATGGACTGGTGTATTCCGAACTGCCCGTCCCCGCGCATGACGCCGCGCCCGCCCCGGCACCCGCCGAGGGCACGCGCGAGCGCGTCCTGCAGCTGGTCCTCACGCGCGGGCCGGTGAGCGCAGCCGAGATCGGCCGTGAGCTGGAGCTCACCGCCGCGGCCGTGCGCCGCCACCTCGACGCCCTCGAGGAGGAGTCCCTCGTGGCCGTGAAGCTCGTCAGCGCCGCCCGCGGAGCGGGCCGCCCCTCCCGCCGGTACGTGGTGACGCAGCACGCCCAGCGCCGTCTCGGCGACGACCACCTCTCGGTCGCCGTCGACGCGATCGACCGCCTCGCGGAGCTCGGCGGCGAGGGCGAGGTCCGCCGCCTCGCGCGCGGGGCCTTCCGCGACGTCGAGCGGAGGTTCGACGCCGCCGTCGCCGGCGTGGACCTGCCGCTGGAGGAGCGGACCGCCGTGCTCGCCAGGGTGCTCGACGCCGCCGGATTCGCCGGCACGCTGCGCCACCTGGGCGAGGGGCTGGCCCCCACCCTGCGGGCCGACCAGGTGTGCCAGGGCCACTGCCCCCTGCAGGGCCTGCCGGCCCGCTACCCGGAGTTCTGCGAGGAGGAGGCCGCCCTGTTCGCGCGCCTGCTCGGCGTCGACGTGCGCCGGCTCTCCACCCTCGCCACCGGCGGGCACGTGTGCACCACGCACGTGCCCCTGGGCCGCACGTGAGGCCGCCCGCCGGCCCCGAGAAGACCACCCGACCGTCCGACCACCCCGAACACCGCAACGAGAGAGGCTGAGATGACAGACCAGATCGTCCAGCGGGAGACCACGGAGACCGCCGATCCCGGCGTGATCGCCGAGATCCTCGAGAAGAACCCCGAGTTGAACGCCATCGGCGCCTACCAGTACGGCTGGGCCGACTCCGACGCGGCCGGCGAGAAGGCCGTGCGCGGCCTGAACGAGGACGTCGTGCGCGACATCTCCGCCAAGAAGTCCGAGCCGCAGTGGATGCTCGACCTGCGCCTCAAGGGCCTGAAGTACTTCGAGCGCAAGCCGATGCCCGCGTGGGGCCCGGACCTCACCGGCATCGACTTCGACAACATCAAGTACTTCGTGCGCTCCACCGAGGGCCAGGCGAAGTCCTGGGAGGACCTGCCCGAGGACATCCGCAACACGTACGAGCGCCTCGGCATCCCCGAGGCGGAGCGCGACCGCCTCGTGGCGGGCGTCGCCGCCCAGTACGAGTCCGAGGTCGTCTACCACCAGATCCGCGAGGACCTCGAGGCCCAGGGCGTGCTGTTCCTCGACACCGACACGGCCCTCAAGGAGCACCCGGAGGTGTTCGAGGAGTACTTCGGCACCGTAATCCCGGTGGGCGACAACAAGTTCGCCTCCCTGAACACGTCCGTGTGGTCCGGCGGCTCCTTCGTGTACGTGCCCAAGGGCGTGCACGTGGACATCCCGCTGCAGGCCTACTTCCGCATCAACACGGAGAACATGGGCCAGTTCGAGCGCACGCTGATCATCGCGGACGAGGACTCCTACGTGCACTACATCGAGGGCTGCACCGCCCCGATGTACAAGTCGGACTCCCTGCACTCCGCCGTGGTGGAGATCGTGGTGAAGAAGAACGCCCGCGTGCGCTACACCACCATCCAGAACTGGTCCACCAACGTGTACAACCTGGTGACCAAGCGTGCCGTGGTCGAGGCCGGCGGCACGATGGAGTGGGTCGACGGCAACATCGGCTCGAAGGTCACCATGAAGTACCCCGCGGTGTACCTCACGGGTGAGCACGCCACCGGCGAGACGCTCTCCGTGGCCTTCGCCGGCGCCGACCAGCACCAGGACACGGGCTCGAAGATGGTGCACATGGCCCCCAACACCTCCAGCTCGATCGTCTCGAAGTCGATCGCCCGCAACGGCGGCCGGGCCGCCTACCGCGGGCTCGTGCAGGTGGACGAGGGCGCCAAGGGCGCCGCGAACTCGGTGGTGTGCGACGCGCTGCTCGTGGACACGGTCTCCCGCTCGGACACCTACCCGTACATCGACATCCGCGAGGACGACGTGACCCTCGGCCACGAGGCCACGGTGTCCCGCGTCTCGGAGGAGCAGCTCTTCTACCTCCAGAGCCGCGGCCTCTCCGAGAGCGAGGCCATGGCGATGATCGTGCGCGGCTTCATCGAGCCGATCGCGCGCGAGCTGCCGATGGAGTACGCCCTCGAGCTGAACAAGCTGATCGAACTGCAGATGGAAGGGTCGGTGGGCTGAGTGGCCGAGACCATGGATGTGACCGAGCGCAATCTCATTCCGGGCATGGGGGAGGAGGGCGAGAAGCTCGCCGTCACCCAGGAGGCCCCGAAGGCCGCGGCGCAGCCGCGCCGCACCGGCGGCTCCCGCGCGGACCGCGTGAGCTCGTACGAGCTCGCCGACTTCCCGGTGCTCACCGGGCGCGAGGAGGACTGGCGGTTCACCCCGCTCAAGCGCCTGGGCGGGCTGCACCTGCCCGGCGGCGACGACGCGCGGCTCACCGGCGCGGCACCGACCGTGACCGTGTCCGAGCACGAGGGCGTCTCCGTGGAGACCGTCTCTCGCGAGGACGCGCGCGTCGGCTCCGTGCTGACGCCGGACGACCGCGTCTCCGCCGCGGCGTGGGCCTCGACCTCCGAGGCCGTCGTCGTGACGGTCGCGGCGGGAGCCGAGGTCGCCGAGCCGATCCGGATCGAGGTGACCGGCGCAGGCCCCCAGGCCGCCGCCGCGCACCTGACGGTCATCGTCGAGGAGAACGCCCAGGCCGACGTCGTGATCCGCCACCGCGGCTCCGCCGTGCTGGCCCAGAACGTCGAGTTCGACGTGCGCCGGGACGCCCGCCTCAACGCAGTCTCCCTGCAGGCGTGGGACGAGGGCGCCGTGCACGTGTCGGCGCAGCAGGCCTCCGTGGCCACGGGCGCGCACCTCACGCACGTGACCGTCTCCCACGGCGGCTCGCTGGTGCGCCTCACCCCGACCGCGCGCTTCTCCGCCGAGCGCGGCGAGGCCCGCCTCTACGGCCTCTACTTCGCCGACGCCGGCCAGCACCTCGAGAGCCGCCTGTTCGTGGACCACAACCAGCCGAACTGTGTCTCGGACGTGCTCTACAAGGGCGCGCTGCAGGGCGCCGACGCGCGCACCGTGTGGGTGGGCGACGTGCTGATCCGCAAGGAGGCCGAGGGCACGGACACGTACGAGAAGAACCAGAACCTGCTGCTCACCGACGGCGCCCGCGCCGACTCGGTGCCGAACCTCGAGATCGAGACCGGCGTCATCGAGGGGGCGGGCCATGCGTCCGCCACCGGACGGTTCGACGAGACCCAGCTGTTCTACCTCATGGCCCGCGGCATCCCGGAGTCGGAGGCGCGCCGCCTGATCGTGCGCGGCTTCCTCAACGAGATCATCCAGAAGATCGGCATCGCCGACGTCGAGGACGAGCTCACCACCGTCATGGAGGATGAGCTGCGCATCGCCGCGCTCTGAGCCCACCTCCCGCTCACCCCACCTTTTTCTTCCAAGGAGAACCGCACATGGCAACCCTGCAGATCACCGACCTGCACGTGCAGATCGAGACCGACAACGGCCCCAAGGAGATCCTCAAGGGCCTGAACCTCACCCTGAACACGGGCGAGACGCACGCCATCATGGGCCCCAACGGCTCCGGCAAGTCCACCCTGGCCTCCACCATCGCCGGCCACCCCCGCTACGAGGTGACCTCCGGGTCCATCACCCTGGACGGCGAGGACGTCCTGGAGATGGGCGTGGACGAGCGCGCGCAGGCGGGTCTCTTCCTGGCCATGCAGTACCCCGTGGAGATCCCGGGCGTGACCATGACCAACTTCCTGCGCACCGCCAAGACCGCGCTGGACGGGGAGGCGCCCTCGCTGCGCACGTGGACCAAGGACGTCAAGGGCGCCTTCGAGGCCCTCCAGATGGACCCCGCGTTCATGAACCGCAACGTCAACGAGGGCTTCTCGGGCGGCGAGAAGAAGCGCGCCGAGATCATGCAGCTCGAGCTCTTCAAGCCGAAGTTCGCGATCCTCGACGAGACCGACTCCGGCCTCGACGTGGACGCCCTGCGCATCGTCTCGGAGGGCGTGAACCGCGCCGCCGAGGCGAACGAGATGGGCACGCTGCTCATCACCCACTACACGCGCATCCTGAACTACATCAAGCCCCAGCACGTGCACGTGATGGTGGCCGGCCGCATCGCCGAGTCGGGCGGCCCCGAGCTCGCCGCGCAGCTCGAGGCCGAGGGCTACGCCCGCTTCGAGCAGGCCGCAGAGGTCTCGGCATGACCGAGGCCGCCGCGCAGACGCCCACGGAGGACGTCCGTGAGGCCCTCAAGGACGTCATCGACCCCGAGCTCGGGGTGAACGTGGTGGACCTGGGCCTGCTCTACGGCCTGCACTACGCCGAGGACGGCGCGCTGCTCGTGGACATGACCCTGACCACCGCCGCGTGCCCCCTCACCGAGGAGATCGAGGACCAGGTCTCGCGCGCCATCGGCACCATGGTGGACGAGTGGCGCCTGAACTGGGTCTGGATGCCGCCGTGGGGTCCCGAGCGGATCACCGAGGACGGCAAGGACCAGATGCGGGCCCTCGGCTTCAACATCTGACCCGGCCCCGGTCCCGGAACGACGTCGGGCCACCACCTCCGCGCGGAGGTGGGGGCCCGACGTCGTTCCGGGGAGACCGCGGGAGCGCCCTCAGATGTCCAGCGTGCTCGCGGTGAACGTGTTGCACTGCTGGATGTCCGGCTCGGCCTGGCGGCCGTTCTGGTAGCCGCGCATGAACCAGCCCATGCGCTGCTCCGAGGTGCCGTGCGTGAAGCTGTGCGGGTCGACGCGGCCGCGGGCCTGCTCCTGGATGTGATCGTCGCCCACGGAGGCCGCGGCGTCGATCGCCTGGCGCAGCTGCGCGTCCGAGATGGGCTGCAGGAACGGCTCCCCGGACTCCGGGTCCGTGGTCACCGTGCCGTGGCCGGCCCACATGCCGGCGAAGCAGTCGGCCTGGAGCTCGGCCTTCACCGAGCCCGAGGTGGCGCCCGTCGTGCCGTCCCGCGAGTACTCCAGGTAGCCGACCACGTTCTGCACGTGGTGGCCGTACTCGTGCGCGACGATGTACTCCTCGGCCAGGGGGCCGCCCTCGGCGCCGAAGTCGCGCTGGAGGGTGCCGAAGAAGGACGTGTCGAAGTACATGGACTCGTCGGAGGGGCAGTAGAACGGGCCGGTGTCCGAGGACGCGGCGCCGCAGCCGGTGTTCACCTGGCCGGAGAACAGGGTGAGCTTCGGTTCGCGCCAGTCGATGTTGGAGTACCGGCCGAGGTACCCGCCCCAGAACTGGTCGGCGGCCTCGGTGGTGGCGATCACGCGGCAGTCCACGTTGCGGTTCGCGTCGTCGCCGGTGCTGCACTCCGACGGGGAGACCGGCTGGTCCGTGCCCCCCGTGGTCTGCTGCTGGTACTGGCCCTGGCCGGAGGTGGCCGAGCCGGTGTCGATGCCGAGCTGGTCGGCCAGCCCGGGCGCGAAGATGGCCAGGAGCAGCGCCAGCAGGCCGCCGCCGCCGCCGATCGCGGCGCCCCGGCCGAGGCCCCCGCCGCCGCCGGAGGCGCGGCCCGCGTCGAGCTGCACGTTGGAGTTGAAGGTCATGAGGCCTGAGTCTAGACGGACTAGACTGGGGCGGCGCGGCCCCGGGCCCCTCGGCCCTTCGCGCGCCCTCGACCGGTCCGCTGCGGCCGCCCCCACACCCCCAGGAGCTCCACCCCCTCATGCTCACCGTCACGGATCTCGAACTGCGCGTCGGCGCCCGCCTGCTCATGGACGAGGTGAACTTCCGCGTGGACAAGGGGGACAAGGTGGGCCTGGTGGGGCGCAACGGCGCCGGCAAGACCACCCTCACGAAGGTGCTCGCCGGCGGCGGACAGCCCGCCGGGGGGACCGTCACCCGCTCGGGTCGGATCGGCTACCTCCCGCAGGACCCCAAGGTGGAGGACATGGACCAGTCCGGCCGCGACCGGATCCTCTCCGCCCGGGACCTGGACCAGACCATCCGCCGCATGCGCGCCGCGGAGGAGGGGATGGCGGCGGACGACGACGCCGAGCGCGAGAGGGCCATGAACCGGTACTCGCGGCTCGAAGCGGAGTTCGCCGCCCGCGGCGGGTACGCGGCCGAGTCCGAGGCCGCCCGGATCACCTCGAACCTGGGCCTGCCGGACCGCGTCCTGGACCAGCCGCTGCACACGCTCTCCGGCGGCCAGCGCCGCCGCGTGGAGCTCGCCCGCATCCTCTTCTCGGACGCGGACATCATGCTCCTCGACGAGCCCACCAACCACCTGGACCACGACTCGATCGTGTGGCTGCGCGAATACCTCAAGACGTACTCCGGCGGCCTGCTGATGATCAGCCATGATGTGGAGCTCATGGAGATGACCGTGAACAAGGTCCTCTACCTCGACGCCAACCGCCAGGTGATCGACGTCTACAACATGTCCTGGAAGAACTACCTGGCCCAGCGCCAGCAGGACGAGTCCCGCCGCCGCCGGGAGTTCGCCAACGCGGAGAAGAAGGCCTCCGCGCTGATCTCCCAGGCGGAGAAGATGCGGGCCAAGGCCACGAAGGCCGTGGCCGCGCAGAACATGATCAAGCGCGCCGAGCGCCTCATGCGGGACGTCGAGGGCGAGCGCGCGCAGGACCGCGTGGCCGCCATCCGCTTCCCCTCGCCGCAGCCCTCGGGCAAGACGCCGCTGCGCGCGGAGAACCTCTCCAAGTCCTACGGATCGCTCGAGATCTTCACGGGCGTGGACCTGGCGATCGACCGCGGCTCCCGCGTGGTGATCCTGGGCTACAACGGCGCGGGCAAGACCACGCTGCTGCGCATGCTGGCCGGTGCCGAGACCCCGGACACGGGCGGCGTGGAGGCCGGGCACGGCCTCAAGCTCGGCTACTTCGCCCAGGAGCACGACACCCTCGACCAGGACGCCTCGGTGCTCGACAACATGCGCCACGCCGCGCCGCAGCTGGGGGACACCCAGGCGCGCACGCTGCTGGGCTCGTTCCTCTTCCAGGGCGACGACGTGGACAAGCCCGCGCGGGTGCTCTCCGGCGGCGAGAAGACCCGCCTGGCCCTGGCCACGCTCGTGGCGTCCTCCGCCAACGTCCTGCTGCTCGACGAGCCCACCAACAACCTCGACCCCGCCAGCCGCGAGGAGATCCTCAACGCGCTGCGCCGGTACGAGGGCGCCGTGGTGCTCGTGACCCACGACGAGGGTGCCGTCCAGGCGCTCGCCCCGGAGCGCGTGGTGCTGCTGCCGGACGGCGTCGAGGACCTCTGGAACGACGACTACCTGGACCTCATCACCCTGGCCTGAGCGGCCGGCCGGGGCCGCTCAGTCGAACAGCGCGTCCTCGGCCTGCTCGTCCGTGAGCCGTCCGTCCCGGCGGCGCCGCACGGGCTGGGGGCGCGGCGGGCGGCGGGCGGCGAACGTGCCGTCGTCGACGGCGTCCTCGAGGGCGTCCGCGCGGTCGTTGCGGGCGCGCATCCACGCCGAGTAGCCCCACACGCCGAAGCCCATGGCCGCGAAGAGGTACCACTGGATGGCGTAGGAGAGGTGCGGGCCCTCGTCGAGCGTGGGCTCCACGAGCCTCTGCGGCGCGGTCTCCGCGGCCGGGTCCTCGCTCACCATGATCCCGTACGCGGTGTCCGCCACGGGCTCGCCGACGACCCGGCCGATCTCCGGCAGGTCGATCGAGGCGACCTGCCCCTCGGGGGCGTCGCGGTCCAGGGTGGGCTCGCCGGGCTTGACGCGCACGACGGCGGACACCTCGCCCTCCGGCGGCGCCGGCACCACGTCGGGCCGTCCAGGGGTGTCGCCCACGGGCAGCCAGCCGCGGTCCACCACGACGACGACGCCCTCGTCCGTGCGGAACGGCACCAGCACCTCGTAGCCGGGGCGGCCGGCGCGGGGGCGGTTGCGGGCGATCAGCGTCTCCTCCACGAGGTACTCCCCGCTCAGGGTCACGGGCGTCCACTCGTCCTCGGCGTCGAAGTCCGTGAACATCCGCTCGGCCTCGGCGAACGGCACGGCGTCGTCGTCGTAGTTCTCCAGCACGCGGTTGACCTCGTGCATCTTCTGCACACGCCGGTCCCACTGCCACTGCGCGAGGTAGTGGCACGCGAACGCGAAGAGGACGCACACGAGGAGGCCGAGGATCCAGGGCCCCGTGGCGAGGAAGCCGAACCGCAGGCGGGGCAGGCGCTCCGTGGCCGTGTCCCCGGGGGGACGGCGGGAGCCGACGCGGGGGCCGGTGGCGGTGCTCATGCGGGGACCTCATCGTCGGGGTGGTCGGGGTGGTCGGGGGCCACGAGGGGCCGGACGCGGCGCAGGAAGCCGCGCGCCTCGAGGAAGTCCCCGAGGTGGGCGCGATGCTCGCGGCAGGCGAGCCACGTCTTGGTCCGCTCGGGAGCGTGCACGCGGGGGTTGTTCCACTCGAGCGCCCACACCGCGTCGGCGCGGCAGCCGCGGCGCGAGCACGGGTGCGGATCGCCGGGCCCGGCGGCCACGCCGGCGGGTCCCCCGACGGGCCCGGGCGTGGCGCCCGGAACGGAGCCCGGCGCGGGGGAGGACCCCGCGGCGAGGGCTCCGAGCAGGTCCATGCCGCCGAGCGGGCCCGCGGTGCTCATGCGCCCGCCTCCCCACCGGTCCGCGGCCCGGGCAGGGCCCGGCGCCGGTCGAGGACGGGGTCCGCCACGACGTCGCCCGTCAGGACCACGGGCTGCGGCGCCGCGGGGCCGGACTCCTCGGGGACGGGGAGGGCGGCGGCGCCCGAGTCCACGCGGCGCAGCGTGCCGGAGCGCTCGGGGCCGGCGTTGTTCACGGAGACCACCGCGATGTAGGGCAGGGCCACGGCGCCCAGGATGAGCGCGAGCTGGAGCCAGCCGTGCGTGAAGAGGGCGGCCACGAAGCACAGCGTGCGGACGCCCATCTGGAGGAGGTAGACGCGCATGCGGTGCGAGCGGTCCTCGCTGCGGGCCGGCGCGGCGGTGGTGACCCCCTGGACCGGGCGGGTGGTCATGGCGTCACCTCCTGCACGACGTCCGGGGGCGGGTCCCGGCACGACGGCACACGTAGAGTGGTGGTTCACGGCGGCGGGCGGGCGCTTCGCGTCCGCCTCGGACGGCTCTCAGAGCCGACCGCCGGTCGATGTCCTAGGTGAACGATCCTAGTCGCCCCCGCACAGAAGGTGGTCCCCATGGCCGAGCAGTCCCGTCCCTCCGCAGCCGAGCCGGCCGCCCCCGGCGGGCGCAGCGTCCTCGTCACCGGCGGCAACCGCGGGATCGGCCTGGCCATCGCGCAGGCGTTCGCCGCGAACGGCGACCGCGTGGCCATCACGTCCCGCTCGGGCGAGGGCCCCGAGGGCGTCCTGCCGGTGCGGGCCGACGTGACGGACGCCTCGTCCGTGGACGCGGCGTTCCGGCAGGTCGAGGAGGCCCACGGCCCGGTCGAGGTGCTCGTGGCGAACGCCGGCATCACGAACGACCAGCTGCTGCTGCGCATGTCCGAGGAGGACTTCGCCTCGGTAGTGGACACGAACCTCACCGGCTCGTTCCGCGTGGTGCAGCGCGCCACGAAGGGCATGATGCGCCTCAAGCGCGGCCGGATCGTGCTGGTCTCCTCCGTGGTGGGCCTGCTCGGCTCCCCGGGCCAGGTCAACTACGCCGCCTCCAAGTCCGGCCTCGTGGGCATGGCGCGCTCCATCACCCGCGAGCTCGGCGCGCGGGGCGTGACGGCGAACGTGGTGGCCCCCGGCTACATCGACACGGAGATGACGCGTTCGCTGGACGAGGACCTCAAGGCCCAGTACAAGAAGTCCATCCCCGCGGGCCGCTTCGCCGACCCGGACGAGGTCGCCGGCGTCGTCCGGTGGCTCGCCTCGGAGGAGGCCTCCTACATCTCGGGCGCCGTCATCCCCGTGGACGGCGGCCTCGGCATGGGCCACTGACCCGCCCCCTCACCCTTCCCACCCCAGGCAGAAAGGCCCCGAGCATGACTGAGACAGACCTCACCGGACGCGGCGTCGTCGTCACCGGCTCCTCCCGCGGCATCGGCGCGGAGACCGCGCGGCTGCTGGCGGCCCGCGGCGCCGGCGTCGTGGTGAACTACCGCCAGAAGGCCCCGCGCGCGAACAAGGTGGTCGCCGCCATCGAGGAGGCCGGAGGCCGCGCCGTGGCCGTGGGCGGCGACGTCACGAAGGCCGAGGACCGCGCCGCCCTGCTCGACGCCGCCGTCGAGGCGTTCGGCTCGCTGGACGTGCTCGTGCTCAACGCCTCCGGCGGCATGGAGTCCCAGTTCGGCGAGGACTACGCCATGACGCTCAACCGGGACGCGCAGGCCGCCCTCGCGGACGCCGCCCTCGAGCGGATGGGGGAGGGCGGGCAGATCGTGTTCGTCACCTCGCACCAGGCGCACTTCATCGACGAGGTGGACACCATGGAGTCCTACGAGCCCGTGGCCCGCTCCAAGTGCGCCGGAGAGCTCGCGCTGCGCGAGCGCATCCCCGCGTTCGCGGAGAAGGGCGTGGGCTTCGCGGTGGTCTCGGGCGACATGATCGAGGGAACCATCACCGCCACGCTGCTCAACCGCGCGGAGCCGGGCGCCATCGAGGCGCGCCGTGAGGCGGCCGGGAAGCTGTACACGGTGGAGGAGTTCGCGTCCGAGGTGGCCGCCCTGGTGGGGCGCACCGACCTCGAGGTGGGCCACACCGAGCTCGTGGGCGGCGCCCGCGACTTCCTGGCCCGCCACCGGGGCTGAGCCGCCGGCTGCTCGGGCTCAGAGCCCGAGCAGCCAGCGCAGCGGGGTGAGCGAGGGCACGTCGAGCACCACGTCGGCGTGCTCGCGCAGCGCCGGCTTGGCGCACAGGGCCACCCCGCACCCCGCGGCCGTCAGCAGGTCGATGTCGTTGGCGCCGTCGCCCACCGCCACGACGGCGGTCTCCGCGACGCCCGCGTCGGCCGCCCACGCGCGCAGCATGGCCGCCTTGGCGGCGCGGTCCACGACGGTCCCGACGACGCGCCCCGTGAGGCGCCCGTCCGCGGCCTCGAGCTCGTTCGCGCAGTAGGCGTGCAGGCCCCACGCGGCCGCGAGCGGGGCGAGCACCGAGGTGAACCCGCCCGAGACGGCGCAGACCCGACCCCCGGCCGCGTGCACGGCGGCGATCAGCTCGAGCGCGCCGTCCGTGGGGCGCACGGCGTCCACGACCTCCTCGACCACGCCCACGGGCAGGCCCGCGAGCGCCTCGACGCGCGCGTGGAGGGACTGGGCGAAGTCGAGCTCGCCGCGCATGGCCCGCTCCGTGACCTCGGCGACCTCCGCCTCGCGCCCGGCGTGCGCCGCGAGCAGCTCGATGACCTCCTGCTGGATCAGCGTGGAGTCGACGTCGGTCACCACGAGCGGGTGCGGGTTCGCCGTCGCGTCCTCGGGCAGCGTCAGCGCGGCCCATCCGGGACCCGGATCGGGAGCCGCGGCCCACGCGTCGCTCAGGAACCGCCAGCCCACGAGGCCGTCCGCGGCGACGCGCTCGGCGCCCTCCGGCACGCCCTCCGGCGTGCCCGCGGGACCATGGGCGTCGGCGGGCGAGGCGGTCAGGACGAGGCGGCGCACGGAGCTCATGGGCCTCAATCTAGGGGCGCGGACGCAGCGCGCCCCGCGTGTGAACGCCCGGCCCCACTATGGTGGAGGCCATGACCACGCCCCAACACCTCGAGGACATCTTCACCCCGGACGAGGACGCCGTGCTCCAGCTGCGCGGCGTGCGCGTGCACCGTGGCGGCCGGGACATCGTCGCCGACGTGGACTGGACCGTCCGGGCGGGCGAGCGCTGGGTCGTGATGGGCCCCAACGGCGCGGGCAAGTCGACCCTGCTGCAGATCGCCGCGGCCCGCCTGCACCCCACCGCCGGCGACGTCGCGATCCTCGACGAGGTGCTGGGCGCCGTCGACGTGTTCGAGCTGCGCCCGCGCATCGGGCTCTCCTCCGCCCAGCTGGCGGCCCAGGTGCCGCGCGCGGAGCTCGTGCAGGACGCCGTGGTGACCGCCGCGTACGGCGTGACCGGCACGTGGCGCGAGAGCTACGAGACGCAGGACCGCATGCGGGCCCTCGGGCTCGTGTCCGCGTGGGGGCTCTCCCGCCTGGCGCACCGGCCCTTCGGCTCCCTCTCGGACGGCGAGCGCAAGCGGGTGCTGATCGCCCGCGCGCTCATGACCGACCCCGAGCTGCTGCTCCTGGACGAGCCCGCCGCGGGGCTGGACCTGGCCGGGCGCGAGGAGCTCGTCCGCCAGCTCACCGAGCTCGCGGAGGACGAGGCGGCGCCGGCCACCGTTCTCGTGACACACCATGTGGAGGAGGTCCCTCCGGGCTTCACCCACGCCCTGCTGCTGCGCGAGGGCGGCGTGGTGGCCGCCGGCCCCGTCGCGGAGGTCCTCACGGACGAGCACCTCTCCACCGCGTTCGGCCTCGCGCTCACCGTCACCTCGACGGACGGGCGCTACTCGGCCGTCGGCGCGTGAGCGAGTTGCTCGCCGCCCAGGTCCTCGGGATGGACCTGTGGCAGGTGCTGCTCGTGCTGCTGGCCGGGTTCTGGGCCGGCACCATCAACTCCGTGATCGGCTCGGGCACCCTGGTGACCTTCCCCGTGCTCGTGGCCGTGGGGTACCCGCCCGTCACGGCGCAGATCTCCAACGCCATGGGCCTCGTGGCGGCCGGGTTCTCGGGCGTGTTCGGGTACCGCCGCGAGCTCGCGGAGTCGCGGGCCGTGCTGCCCGTGCTGACCGTGGCCTCCCTGCTGGGCGGCATCCTCGGGGCATCCCTGCTGATCCACCTGCCGCCCGAGGTGTTCGGGTACGCGGCGCCGATCCTCATCGTGGTGGCCCTCGCCTTCGTGATCCTCCAGCCCCGCCTGCAGGCGTGGGTGCGCCGGCGGGCCGCCGCGCGGGCGGGCGGCGAGGTCGCCGAGGCCCCCGCCGTGCCGAGCCGGCCCGTCGGCCCCGCGCTGTGGATCCTCGTCTTCCTGGCCGGTGTGTACGGCGGGTACTTCGTGGCCGCGCAGGGCGTGCTGCTCATGGGCATCCTCGGCGTGTTCCTCTGCGGCGGCACGCTCGTGCACGCGAACGGCATCAAGACGTGGCTCTCCCTCTCGGTGAACCTCATCGCCGCCGTCTCCTACCTGCTGTTCGCCTTCGACCGCATCGACTGGACGGCCGTGCTGCTCATCGCGGCGTCCTCCCTGGTGGGCGGGTCCGTGGGGGCCAGGATCGGGCGGCGCATCTCCCCGACGCTGCTGCGCGGGGTGATCGTGGTGGTGGGCCTGGCCGGACTGACGAGCATGATCCTGCGCCTGGTGAACGGTGGCTGAGCACACCCGGCTTCCGGGCGCGGCCGGCCGGGAGGTGCGGCTGACCCCGGCCGACCTCGCCGACCCCCGCCTGGCCGCGTACACGACCATGACCGACGCCGCCCTGCGCCGCCGCGTGGACGCCGAGCACGGGGTGTTCCTGGCGGAGTCCTCCTCCGTGGTGCGGCGGGCGCTGGCCGCCGGGCACACGCCGCGCTCGTTCCTGCTGGGGGACCGGTACCGCGAGACGTTCGCGGACGCCCTCGCCGCCCACCCGGACGTGCCGGTCTTCACCGGCCCGGACGAGGTCCTCACGGAGCTCACCGGCTTCCACCTGCACCGCGGCGCGCTGGCGGCGATGGACCGGCCGGCCCCGCGCTCCGTGGGCGAGGTGCTCGCGGGCGCGCGGCGCGTCCTCATCGCCGAGGACCTCGTGGACCACACGAACCTGGGCGCGGTGGTGCGCTCGGCGGTGGCCCTGGGATGGGACGCGCTGCTGCTGACCCCGCAGGCCGCCGACCCGCTCTACCGGCGGGCGATCCGCGTGAGCATGGGGACGGTGTTCCAGCTGCCCTGGGCGCGGCTGGACGGCCCCGTGGCGTCCGCGGTGCCCGTGCTGAAGGAGGCGGGGTTCGCGGTCGCCGCACTCGAGGTGACCGAGCGGGCCGTGGGCCTGGACAGCCCGGAGCTCGAGGGGATCCGGGGCGCCGAGCGGCTGGCCCTCGTGCTGGGCCAGGAGGGCCCCGGCGTCCGCGAGGAGACGCTCGCCCAGACCGACGCCGACGTCGTGATCCCCATGCCGGCGGGCGTGGACTCGCTGAACGTGGCCGCGGCGGCCGCCGTCGCACTGTGGGAGCTGCGCGCGCGGTGAGGGCCGGGCGCGACGCGCGGGCCGCGCGATCCGCGGGGAGGCGCGACGGGGCATGCGGTAGAGTGGGCCGCTGGCCCGCCGACCGGCGGACCCCATCGACCACACCTCTCGCGCCCCTGGTCCCAATCAGGCGGCAGAAACGAAGGATGCTCCCCATGAAGACCGCGATCCACCCCGAGTACCGCTACGTCATCTTCAACGACCTCGCCTCCGGTGAGAAGATCCTCACCCGCACCACCGCGAACTCCGAGAAGACCGCGGAGTGGGAGGACGGCAACACCTACCCGGTGATCGACGTCGAGATCTCGGCCGCCTCGCACCCGTTCTACACGGGCAAGCAGCGCATCATGGACACCGCCGGCCGCGTGGAGCGCTTCAACGCCCGCTTCAAGGGCTTCGGCGGCAAGAAGTGATCGCAGCGGCCTGAGCCGCTCTCACCTCGCACCACGACGACGGGCCCCGCGCCTCCGGCACCACGCCGGAGGAGCGGGGCCCCTCGCGTCCCCGGCTCCCGCCCGGCGCGAACGCCCCTGGCCCGTGCCCCGGCGAGATCCTAGGCTGGCGGCATGACCACGAACCAGGACAGCGCCCACCACGGGGAGTACAAGGTGATCGGCGGCAAGCTGGTGGCCGCAGACCTCACCCTCCACGACGGCCGCATCGCCACGGCCAGCATCAACGGCGACTTCTTCCTCGAGCCCGACGAGGCGCTCGAGGACCTCAACGCGGCCGTGGCCGGGCTCTCGGCCGACGTGGAGCACCGCGCCATCCGGGCGGCGGTGGAGCAGGGCCTGCGGCCCGAGGCCGAGCTGTTCGGCGTCGACGCCTTCGCGATCGCCTCCGCGGTGCGCCGCGCCCTCGGCAAGTCGACCACGTGGGAGGACCACCAGTGGGAGATCATCCCGCCGGAGCCGCTGCCGATCGCGCTGACGGTCGCCCTCGACGAGGTCCTCACCCGCCAGGTGGCCGAGGGACGGCGGAACCCGACCATGCGGCTGTGGCAGTGGAATGAGCCCGCCGTCGTGATCGGGGCCTTCCAGTCGCTCGCCAACGAGGTCGACCCGGAGGGCGTGGAGCGGCACGCGATCAACGTGGTGCGGCGGATCTCCGGCGGCGGCGCGATGTTCATGGAGGCGGACAACTGCGTCACGTACTCGCTGCACGTGCCGCAGTCCCTCGTGGACGGCCTCGAGACCGCCGAGACCTACCCGTTCCTCGACGAGTGGACCATGGACGCGCTCGGCCGCCTCGGCGTGGAGGCGTTCTACCAGCCGCTCAACGACATCGCCACGCCCCAGGGAAAGATCGGCGGGGCCGCCCAGAAGCGCGTGGGGGAGTCCGGCCTCCTGCACCACGTCACCATGAGCTACGACATCGACGCGGACAAGATGCTCGAGGTCCTGCGGATCGGCCGCGAGAAGCTGCGCGGCAAGGGCGTCGCCTCGGCGAAGAAGCGGGTGGACCCGCTGCGCCGTCAGACCGGCGTCCCCCGCGTTGAGATCTGGGAGACCATGATGGCCACCTTCGAGGAGCGGTACGGGGCGCGGCGCGTCGACCTCGACGCCGAGACCCGCGCCGAGGCCGAGGAGCTGGCCCGCACGAAGTTCGCCACGCCGGAGTGGACCGCCCGCGTGCCGTGACCGGGCGGCTCACCCCTGCGCAGCCCGCCTACCCCTCGAGGTCGTGCTGGGCCGCCTGCACCCGCAGGGACCGGCGCAGCGCGTCCGTGTGCTCCACGACGACGCGGCGCAGGGCGCCCGGGGCGTCCGGGTGGCCGTCGATCCAGCGCTGGGCAGCGGCGAGCGTGGGGTGGCGCCCCTGGTCCTCGGCACCGCCCGGCACCGCGTGCTGGTGCCCCGGGAACAGCCCGCCGATCGCGCGGCTGGCCAGCCCGTTCGACCGGCTCGCCCACACCTGCTCCAGCCGCGGCCAGAACCCGTCCTCGTGGGCGGCGAGCAGCTCCACGGAGCCCGCGGCGAAGCCGGCGGCCGTGGCGGAGAGCAGGTCGTTGGACAGCTCGACGCCGTCGGCGGTGCGCCCGGCCATGACGGCCTCCCACGCTGCGGCCTTCACGCCGGGCTCGGGGCGCGCGGCGAGGGCGAGGCGGTGCCACGTGACCGTCTGCGCGGTGCGCTTCGCCTCGAGCTCGGCGTCCAGGCGGGCCGCATCGGCCTGGCCGGTCGCGGCGAGGGCCTGGAGCACGAGCCAGCGCACCTCGGCGTCCACGGCGAGCCCGGGGGCCGCCGTGCCGGGCGAGACCAGCAGGGCCTCGGCCAGAGAGCCCGCCAGCGCCGCGTCGGCGCGCGCCACGAGCGCCCACGTGCGGGCCGCCGTGCGCTGGCGGTCGGAGCCGGCCTCGAGCGTGCGGGTCTGCTCGGCCAGCTCGGTGCCGAGCCGCGAGCGCAGGGCGGCGCGGTCCTCGGCCCGGGCGAACTGGGACACCGCGGCGGCGGCCTGGGCGAGCACCTGGGTGTGGACGCCGACGGTCTCGATCCCGGCGGAGAGCTGCCCCACCGCGGTCACGAAGCGCTCCACGGGCAGCGCGCCGTCGCGCGTCATCGACCACAGGGCCGCCCACACGGTGGCCTCGGCCAGCGGATCCGCGATCGGGTGAGCGAGCACCGCCTCGAGCGAGGCGTCGTCCACCTCCACGGCCGCGTACGTGAGGTCCTCGTCGTTGGGCAGCACGAGCCGGACGCCCTCCGGCACCTCGAGCCCGGCCAGCGGCACCGCGGCGCCCTCGGCGCCGCCCGGCACGTCGACGGTGGCCTGGCCGGTGCGCGCGAGCACACCGTCCTCGTCGGGCGTGAACACGCCCACCTTCACCACGTGGGGGCGCAGCACCTGGCGGCCCGTGACGGGATCCCGGCCCTCCTGGTGCAGGAGGACGGCGCCGTCGTCCCCCGCCTCCACCCGCAGGCGCGGCACGCCCGAGGTGTGCAGCCACGCGTCCGCCCACGCGCCCATGTCCCGCCCCGAGGCGGCCTCGAGGGCCGCCATGAAGTCGGCGAGCTCCGCGTTGCCCCACGCGTGGGCGCGGAAGTAGCGGCGTGCGGCGTCGAGGAACGCGTCCCGGCCGACGAACGCCACGAGCTGCTTGAGCACCGAGGCGCCCTTGGCGTACGTGATGCCGTCGAAGTTCTGCCGCGCGGCCTCGAGGTCCACGATGTCCGCGACGATCGGGTGCGTGGTGGGCAGCTGGTCCTGCACGTAGGCCCACGCCTTGCGGCGCGAGGCGAAGGTGACCCACGCGTCGGAGAACTCCGTGGCCTCCGCGGCGCCGAGCGAGCCCATGAAGTCCGCGAACGACTCCTTGAGCCACAAGTCGTCCCACCAGCGCATCGTCACGAGGTCGCCGAACCACATGTGCGCCATCTCGTGGAGGATCACGGTGGCCCTGCCCTCGTACTGCACGGCGGTGGCCCGCGAGGTGAACACGAAGTCCTCCGTGAAGGTCACCAGCCCCGGGTTCTCCATGGCTCCGAGGTTGTACTCGGGCACGAACGCCTGGTCGTACTTGCCCCACTCGTAGGGCACGCCGAAGAGCCCGTGGAAGAAGTCCAGCCCGCGCTTCGTCACCGCGAACACGGCCTCCGGGTCGAACGCGTCGGCCATCGTCTGCCGCGTGAACAGGCGCAGCGGCACGGGCGCGGCACCGGTGGCCGCATCGCCGTCCCAGCGGTCCTCCCAGCTCGCGTAGGGGCCGGCCAGCAGCGTCGTGATGTAGGTGGACTGGGCGAGCGTGGGCTCGAAGTCCACGCGCACGACGCCGTCGCCCGCCTCCGTGCGCGACGCCTCGGGCCGGTTGGAGGCCAGCACCCAGTCGGCCGGGCCGGTGAGGGCGAAGGTGAAGGCGCCCTTGAGGTCCGGCTGCTCGAAGTCCGGGAAGACGCGGCGCGCGTCCGCGGGCTCGTACTGCGTGTAGAGGTACACCTGGCCGTCGGCCGGGTCCGCGAAGCGGTGCAGCCCCTCGCCCGAGCGCGAGTAGCGCGAGGCGCCCTTCAGGACCACGTCGTTCTCGGCCGCCAGGCCGGGCAGCAGGACGCGGGCCTCGCCGACCACCTCGGCGAGGTCCAGGGCCGCGCCGTTGAGCTCCACCGCATCCACCCCGGCGTGGATCCAGTCCAGGTGCGTGCTCGCGCCGGGCTCCGCGCACGCGAAGCGGATCCGCGCCTCCACCGGGTAGGTGTCCTGCTCGAGGTCGCGGGCGGCCGAGAGGTCCACGTGGACGTCGTACGCGCTCACGGTGAGCAGCCGGGAGCGCTCGAAGGCCTCGGCACGGGTCACGTTGGTCTGGTCGAGGTCGGGCGCGGGCACGACGTCGGGCACGGGTGTTCTCCGGTCTGTGGGGTGGGTGCGGGCGGGGGAGCGAGACGGGGGACCGGTGCGGGTCAGCGCGGCGCCGGCACGGACTGGCCCTTCGAGAGCACGGTCAGGCCCGAGTCCGTCACGGTATAGCCGTTGGCCTCGTCCTCCGCTCGGTCGAAGCCGATGCGCGCGCCGGGCGGGACCACCACGTTCTTGTCGAGGATGGCGTTGCGGACGTGGGCGCCCTCCCCCACGACGACGGAGTCCAGGAGCACGGACTGCTCGACCCACGCCTCGTTCGCGACGCGGACGTCCGTGGACAGCACGGACTGGGCCACCGTGCCGCCCGAGACGACGACGCCCTGCGAGAGGATCGAGTCGTTCGCGCTGCCGGGGCGGCGCGAGGCCGAGCGCACCAGCTTCGCCGGCGGGGAGACGGACTGCCGCGTGTACAGCGGCCACTCGCGGTTGTAGAGGTTGAACTCCGGCCACGGCTGCACGAGGTCCATGTGCGCGTCGTAGTAGGAGTCCAGCGTGCCCACGTCCCGCCAGTAGTGCTTGCCGGGGGTGCCGCCGGGGACCTCGTTGGCGGTGAAGTCGTAGACGCCGGCCTCGCCGCGGTCCACGAAGTAGGGGACGATGTCCCCGCCCATGTCGTTGTTGGAGTGCGGGTTGGCGTCGTCCGCGTTGAGCGCCTCCACGAGGGCGTCCGTGTCGAACACGTAGTTGCCCATGGAGGCCAGGAACTGGGACGGGTCGTCCGGCAGGCCCGGGGTGGTGGCGGGCTTCTCCACGAACGCCTTGATGCGCTCGGGGGAGGACGGGTCGGTCTCGATGACGCCGAACTGGTCCGCGAGGTCCAGCGGCTGGCGCACGGCCGCCACGGTGGCCTTCGCGCCGGAGGCGATGTGCTGGTCCACCATCTGCTGGAAGTCCATGTGGTAGACGTGGTCCGCGCCGATCACCACGACGATGTCCGGGCGCGCGTCCGCGATGAGGTTCATGGACTGGTAGATGGCGTTCGCCGAGCCCGTGAACCAGTCCTTGCCGCGGCGCTGCTGCGCCGGGACGGTGGCCACGTAGTTGTTGAGCATGGTGGACATGCGCCACGTCTCGGAGATGTGCCGGTCCAGCGAGTGCGACTTGTACTGCGTCAGCACCACGATCTCGCGGTAGCGCGAGTTCACCAGGTTGGAGAGCGCGAAGTCGATCAGCCGGTACGTGCCGCCGAAGGGGACGGCCGGCTTGGCCCGGTCGGCGGTGAGGGGCATGAGACGCTTGCCCTCGCCGCCCGCCAGCACCACGGACAGGACCTTCTTCTGCACCATCGGGGACCACTCCTCATTCCGGGGACGCGCCTCGTCGCCGAGCCCGCTCGGGCCCGGCCTCTGTCGGTCCCGTCAGGCTATCCGGCCCGAGGGGCGCTCGACTAGGTTGGAGGCGTGCGCATCGACATCGTGAGCAAAGAGTTCCCCCCGTCCATCTACGGCGGCGCCGGAGTCCACGTCGCGGAGCTGACGCGTGTGCTCGCGTCCCGCGCCGACCTCGTCGTCCACGCGTTCGGCGAGCCCCGCGAGCGGGACTACCACGGCGCCGCCGTGCACTCCTACCCGAATCCCCAGGGGTTCGAGGCGGAGAACGGCGCCGTCCAGACCCTGGCCACCGACCTCACCATGGTCGGCGCCTTCGAGGGCGCGGACGTGATCCACTCCCACACGTGGTACGCCAACATGGCCGGACACCTCGGCAAGCTCATGCACGGCGTCCCGCACGTGCTCTCCGCCCACTCCCTCGAGCCCCTGCGCCCGTGGAAGGCCGAGCAGCTCGGCGGCGGCTACGCGATCTCCAGCTGGGCCGAGTCCACCGCGTACCACGGCGCCGACGCCGTCATCGCGGTCTCGGACGGCATGCGCCGGGACATCCTGGCCTGCTACCCGGACGTCGACCCCGCCAAGGTGCACACCGTGCACAACGGGATCGACACCCAGGTGTGGACCCCGCAGACCGGCACCGGCGCCCTCGAGAAGTACGGGATCGACCCGCGCAAGCCCTCGGTCGCGTTCGTCGGGCGCATCACCCGCCAGAAGGGCGTCCCGCACCTGCTGCGCGCCGCTCTGCAGCTGCCCCCGGAGGTCCAGCTCGTGCTGTGCGTCGGCGCCCCGGACACCCCGGAGCTCGCGTCGGAGGTCAACGGCCTCATCGCGCAGCTGCGCGGGCAGCGCGAGGGCGTCGTCGTGATCGAGGGCATGATCCCGCGCCACGAGGTCATGGAGATCCTCACCTCCGCCACCGTGTTCGCCTGCCCCTCCGTCTACGAGCCCCTGGGCATCGTCAACCTGGAGGCCATGGCGTGCGGCACCGCGGTGGTGGCCTCGGCCGTCGGCGGCATCCCGGAGGTCGTGGAGGAGGGCGTCACCGGCTCGCTCGTGTCCTTCGAGCAGGCGGACGATGCCACCGGCGCCCCCGTGGACGAGGACGGCTTCGCACGCGACTTCGCCGCCGCCCTCACGCGCGTGCTGGAGGACCCGGAGCAGGCCCGCCGCATGGGCGAGGCCGGCCGGAGGCGCGCGGTCGAGCACTTCTCCTGGGACACCATCGCCGAGCGCACGCTCGAGGTGTACCGCTCCGTCCTCGACTGAGGCCGGCCAGCTCCGCGACGGCGCGGACAGGGCTGTGCCGCCCGGCCGAGGCGGAGCGCGCCGCCGTCCCCGAACGCCCGAGGGCCCGGAGACCCCCCTGGGGGATCTCCGGGCCCTCGGTCCGTCCGCGCCGGGCGACCGGCGCGGACGGGTGCGGGTCAGGACCGGCGCAGCCGGGAGGCCTTGGACTTGGCCTCCTTGCGCTGGCGCTCCCGGAGGACCTTCTCGTCCTCGGGGGCGGTGCCGGAGGCGCGCAGCTGCTCGAAGTAGCGGTGGGCCTCCTCCTGGCGCTCGGCTTCGACGTCGGTGGCGACCTCCATGCGCAGGTGCTTCTGCTCGAGGCCGTAGGCCTCCACGAGCTCCAGCGCGAAGGGGCGCAGGCGCTCGGCCAGGCGGTTGACGTAGCCGCGCAGGGCGCGGGCGCGCTGGCTGGAGACGCGGCCATGGGCCACGAACCAGCCCAGGTCGTCCTCGATGAGGCGCAGCGCGAAGAGGTCGCGCAGCCAGGTGAGCACGGTGGCGGTGGCCTCGTCCTCGATCGCGTCCACGGCCCGGGTGAACGCCTCCCACTGGAGGAGCTCGGCGTGGTTGCGCGCCGCCTCGACCAGCTCGTGCTGGCGCGTGTTGAACGCCTCGGCCTGGGCCTGCTGGCCCTTGCCTCGGGCGCCCGAGAGGGTGCCCGCGATGTCCGCCGTCTTGGCGCGCACGCGGTCCTCGAGCAGCTCCCGCTGGACCGCGGGATCCTTGAACCAGTTCGCGGAGCGGCGCTCGGAGCCCGCGTCCGCCACGGTCTGGACCACCTTGGGCAGGCCGGCGCGGTGCAGGGCGTCGGAGGCCTGGAGGACCACGTAGCGGGACACGGCGCCGACCTCGAGGCGGCCGAACTCCTTGGAGTAGTCGGTCAGGAGGCGCTTGCCGACGAGCTGGAGCAGGACGGTGTTGTCGCCCTCGAAGGTGACGTAGACGTCCAGGTCGGCGCGCAGCTGGGTGACGCGGTTCTTGGCCATGAACCCGGTGCCGCCGCAGGCCTCGCGGGCCTCCTGGAGGGTGTCCAGGGCGTTCCAGGTGGTCAGGGGCTTGACGGCGGCCGCGAGGGTCTCCAGCTCCTGGCGGTCCACGTCGGTGTCCGCGCGGCCCGAGAACACGTCGTCGAACTTGACGGCGAGCTCGTTGGAGGAGAACGCGTCCGCGTAGGCGCGGGCCAGGCGGTCGATGAGGCGGCGCTGATGGTTCTGGTAGTCCAGCAGCACCTCCTCGCGCTCCGGGCTGGAGGCGTTGAACTGGCGGCGCTGTTCGCCGTAGGCGATGGCGCCGTGCAGGCCGAGGAAGGAGGCCGTCGTCGCGGCGATGGACAGGGACACGCGGCCCTGCACGAGGGTGCCGAGCATGGTGAAGAAGCGGCGCCCGGGGGAGTCGATCGGCGAGGTGTAGGTGCCGTCCTCGGCGACGTCGCCGTAGCGGTTCAGCAGGTTCGTGCGGGGCACCCGGACGTGGGTGAAGTGCAGGCGGCCGTTGTCGATGCCGTTGAGGCCGCCCTTGAGGCCGTCGTCCTCGCCGCCGACGCCGGGCAGGAACGCCCCGGACTCGTCGCGGATCGGCACGTAGAAGCAGTGCACGCCGTGGTTGACGCCCTGGGTGATGAGCTGGGCGAAGACCGTGGCGGCCTTGCCGTGCAGGGCGGCGTTGCCGAGGTAGTCCTTCCACGCGCCCTTGAACGGCGTGTGGATGACGAACTCCTGGGTGGCCTCGTCGTAGGTGGCCGTGGTGGCGATCGAGGCGACGTCGGAGCCGTGGCCGATCTCCGTCATGGCGAAGGCGCCGGGGATGGACAGGTCCATCGCGCCCGGCAGCCACCGGCGGTGGTGATCGGCGGTGCCGAGGTGGAGGATCGCGGAGCTGAAGAGGCCCCACTGCACGCCGGCCTTGATCTGGAGCGAGGGGTCGGCCACCACGAGGTCGCCGAACGCGGAGATGTTGCCGCCGTGGTTGTCGTCGCCGCCGAACTCGGCCGGGAAGGCGCGGTGGACGGCGCGGCTGTCCACGAGGATGCCGAGCTGGCCGAACACGCGCTGGCGGTGCTCGTCCATGCCCAGCAGCGGGTCGCGGTGCAGGGCCGGGTCCTTGGCGAGTTCGCGGGACTCACGGCGCTCCGCGGCCCAGCGGCCCAGGAGCGCCTCCTGGATCACGGCCGAGTCGAGGGACCCCGGGCGCGGGTGCTCGGGGGCGATCTCGGCGACGTCGTGGGGCAGGTCGGTGGGGGACGGGGGGACGTCGGTGACGGCGTCGAGGCTGTGGTCGCGGGTGGTGGTCATCGGACCGCTCCTTCGTGGGCGTGGATCGGGACGGGGGATGTCGGGGCGCCGAGCAGGCCGTGGAGCAGCCAGCCGGTGATGGAGGCCGCCAGCTCGGCGGCGTCGGGGCGCGCGTCCTCGGGGGAGCGCAGCCAGGTCTCGGCCGTGGCCCGCACCAGTCCGACGGCGGCGCGCGGCCACAGGCCGAGGGGGGAGCCGACGGGCGGGACGCCGTCCGCCCCGAGGTGCTGGGCGAGCCCCTCCGCGAGGAGGGCGTGGACGCGGTCGAAGAAGGCGTCCAGGACGCCCGCCGCGGCGCCGGAGGAGTCCGGGGCGGACACGGCGAAGGCGTAGACGTTCGGGGACGTGGCGGCCACACTGAGGTAGACCTCGACCATCCGATGCAGGGTGGCGGCGGCGTCGGAGTGGTCGACCGCCGCCTCGAGCAGTCGCCGCTCCATGTGGGCGGTCACCCGCTCGGCGACGGCGACGCGCAGGCCGGCGCGGTCGCCGAAGTACCGGTAGTAGACCGACTTGGAGGTGCCGGCGTGCGTGGCGATGTCCTCCATGGAGGCCTCGGGCCCCAGCTCGTGGACCGCGGCCCGCGCGGCGCGGAGCAGCTCGCGGCGGCGGTCCAGCCGGTGCTGGTCCCACCGGGAGCTGCGACCGTCGCGGAGGACGGGGGGAGGCGTGAGTGACTTCACAGGACGGACTGTATCAGGTACCGTTCGTCTCAGTCACCCCGATCCCGGCCGCGCCGCTCCACCATCACCCCAGTTCCATCGACACCACCAGCGCCCGGATCACCCCCGACCTCTCGCCGCGCACCCCGCGGGTGAGGCCACACCGTCCAGGAGGACCCCGCCGTGAACACCCCGGAGAACACCCCCACCGCCCGTCCCGCCGTCGCCGGCGGCCCGCTGCGCCCGGCCGTCGTCGTGGGCGGCAACCGCATCCCCTTCGCCCGCGCCAACACGGCCTACGCGACGGCCTCCAACCAGGACATGCTGACCGCCGCCCTCGACGGCCTGGTCGCCCGCTTCGGCCTGCAGGGTGAGCGCATCGGCCAGGTCTCCGCCGGCGCCGTGCTCAAGCACCCCAAGAACTTCAACCTCACCCGCGAGTCGGTCCTCGGCTCGGCCCTCGCGCCCGACACCCCGGCCGCGGACATGCAGGTCGCCTGCGCCACCGGCATGGAGGCCCTGGGCACCCTCGCCTCCAAGATCCGCCTGGGCCAGATCGATTCCGCGATCGGCGGCGGTGTGGACTCCATCTCCGACTCGCCCGTGAGCGTCTCCGACGGCGCCCGCCGCGTGTTGATGCAGCTCAACGCGGCGAAGACCCTGAAGGACCGCCTCAAGGCCGTCTCCCAGCTGCGTCCGAACCAGCTCGTCCCCGAGCCGGCCGGGGCCAGCGAGCCCCGCACCGGCATGTCCATGGGCGAGCACCAGGCCCTCACCACCCACCAGTGGGGCATCACCCGCGAGGCGCAGGACGAGCTGGCCGTGGCCAGCCACCGCAACCTCGCCGCCGCGTACGACTCCGGCTTCATGGACGACCTCGTGACCCCGTTCCGCGGCCTGACCCGCGACAACAACCTGCGCGCGGACTCCTCCATGGAGAAGCTCGCCAAGCTCAAGCCCGCCTTCGGCCGCCAGTTCGGGGACGAGGCGACCATGACCGCCGCCAACTCCACGCCCCTCACCGACGGCGCCTCCGCCGTGCTGCTCGCCTCCGAGGACTGGGCGGCCGAGCGCGGCCTGCCCATGCTCGCCGAGTTCGTGGACGCCGAGAACGGCGCCGTGGACTTCGTGGACGGCAAGGAGGGCCTGCTCATGGCCCCCGCGTACGCCGTGCCCCGCCTCCTGGCCCGCCACGGCCTGACCCTGGACGACCTGGACTTCATCGAGATCCACGAGGCCTTCGCCGGCACCGTGCTCGCCACGATGAAGGCCTGGGAGAGCGAGGAGTTCGGGCGCGAGCGCCTCGGCCTCGACGGCGCCTTCGGCACCGTGGACCGCTCCAAGCTCAACGTGCACGGCTCCTCGCTGGCCGCCGGCCACCCGTTCGCCGCCACCGGCGGCCGCATCGTGGCCCTGCTGGCCAAGGCGCTGCACCAGAAGGGCGAGGGCTCCCTCGGCCTCATCTCCGTGTGCGCCGCCGGCGGCCAGGGCATCGTCGCCCTCCTGCGCGGCCGCTGAGCCACCCGGCACCACCCGCAGCACCCGCCCCGCCGTCGGCCCGTCCGACGGCGGGGCGCCGGTCCCCGCCGCACCGACCCCGCCGCACTCCAGCACACCCCTGACCTGAGAGGTCCCCCCGTGAACGACCCGTACGGCTCCTTCGTCTCCTCCGCCCTGGGCAAGCGCGTCACCGGCGCCCTGGGCCTGCCCCAGCCCGTCGAGCTGCGCCGGTACGAGCCCGGCCAGCCGCTGATCACCGGCACCGTCCTGGTGCTCGGCGCCACCCCCGCCGCCGACGCGGCCCGCGGGCTGCTCACCGCCGCCGGCGTCCAGGTCGTCTCCGAGCGCGCCGAGGGCGCCCGCCTGGCCGGTGTCGTCGCGTGCTTCGACGGGGTGCGTGCCCCGTCCGAGCTCTCCGCCGTGGCCCTCGAGCTCGGCCCCGCCCTGCGCCAGCTCGGCTCCAGCGCCCGCGTGGTCACCGTGTTCGAGGATCCGGAGGACCCCTCCGTGGCCGCCGACCCCGCGGCGCGCGCCGCCCGCCAGGGCGTGGTGGGCCTGACCCGCTCGCTCGGCAAGGAGATGCGCCGCGGCGGCACCGCCAACGGCCTCATCCTGGGCTCCGGCGTCCCGCTCACCGCCCCCGGCGCGGCCGGCGCCCTGCGCTTCCTGCTCTCGGGCCGCTCCGCGTTCGTCTCCGGCCAGTTCCTGCCCGTCACCACCGCGGACGGCTCGACCCCCGCGGACCTGGCCCGCCCGCTCGAGGGCAAGGTCGCAGTCGTCACCGGTGCCGCCCGCGGCATCGGCGCGGCGATCATCGCCACCCTGGCCCGCGACGGCGCCCGCGTGGTGGGCGTGGACGTGCCCGCCGCCGGGGACGCCCTGGCCGGTGTAGTCAACAAGCTCGGGGGCACCGCCCTCGCGCTGGACATCACCGCCCCCGACGCCGGCGCCCGGATCCTCGAGCACTGCCGCACCCGCCACGGGCGCATGGACATCGTGGTGCACAACGCGGGCATCACGCGGGACAAGCTGCTCGCCAACATGGACGCGGCGCGCTGGGACTCGGTCCTCGCCGTGAACACGTCCTCGCAGCTGGCCATGAACGCGGCCTTCCTCGCCGAGGACGCCCGCGACGTCGTGGGCGAGGGCCTGCGCATCGTCGGCCTGGCTTCCACCTCCGGCATCGCCGGCAACCGCGGCCAGACCAACTACGCGGCGTCCAAGGCGGGCGTCATGGGCCTCACGTCGGCCACCGCGCCAATGCTGGCCGAGCGCGGGGGCACGATCAACGCCGTCGCCCCGGGCTTCATCGAGACCGAGATGACCGCCAAGATCCCGCTCGCGACCCGCGAGCTGGGCCGCCGCCTCAACTCGCTGCAGCAGGGCGGCCGTCCCCAGGACGTCGCCGAGGCCATCGCCTACCTCGTCTCGGACGGGGCCGGCGGCACCAACGGCGCCACCCTGCGGGTGTGCGGCCAGGCGATCATGGGGGCCTGAGCATGGAGACCCGGACGCTCACGCAGGCCCCCGCCCTCGGCTCCCTGTACGCCCGCGCCGCGGCGCAGGCCGCGCAGGACGCCCTCACCCGCCGACGCCGGCCGACGACCCTGCCCGAGCGCCGCATCGAGGTGGAGGGCCTGACGATCGACCCCGCCGTCGTCGGCCGCTGGCGCGAGGTGGTGGGCCCCGCGGACCCGACGCACCTGCCCTCCGTACTCGTGCACACCCAGGTGTTCGGGACGGCGATGGCGCTCATGGCCGCCCCTGACTTCCCGCTGCCCCTGCCGGGCATGGTCCACCTCTCCAACTCGGTCCAGCACCACCGGCCCGTCCCCGCGGGCGAGCCGCTGACGGTCGCGGCCGAGGCCCTGGGCCTCGTGCCCCACCACGCGGGCACCGCCGTGGACGTCGCGGTGCGCGTGGAGCGCGCGGCGGGCGCCGGCGCGGAGGCCGCGCTGCTGTGGGAGGGCTCCTCCCGGTACCTGGCCAAGGGCGTGTGGCTGACGGGCGAACGCCCCGAGCGGCCCGAGCGCGACGAGTTCGCCCCCGCGGCCCCCACCGCGCAGTGGACGTTCGGGGCGGGGGCCGGCCGCGCCTACGCGGGCGTCTCGGGGGACTGGAACCCCATCCACCTCTCCGGGCCGAGCGCGACGCTGTTCGGCATGAAGGGTGCGATCGCCCACGGCATGCTCCTCGCCGCGCGCATGCTGGACGGCCGGGAGCCCGCCGAGGCCGGCGTCGGCTGGGACATCGAGTTCGAGGCGCCCGTGGTGCTGCCCGCCCGCGTGGCCGTCCGGTACGAGCGCGACCCCGCGGTCACGCAGGTGACGGGCTGGGACGCCACGCGTGGACGCCGCCACTTCCGGGGCGGGATCCGGCCCCTCACCTGAGGGGAGGACCGACGACGGCGGCCCGGGGGCGTGATGCTCCCGGGCCGCCGTCGTCGTCAAGGCAGCGGGATCAGCCCTCCGCGGCCGCCACGGCGTCCAGGAGGCCGTCCGCGTACGCGTCCCAGGAGTGGCTCTGCGCGTGGCGCACGGCCGCGGTGGACATCGCGGCCCACGCGCCGCGGTCCCCGAGGATCCCCTCGAGCGCGTCCGCCCACGCCTCCGCGGTGTTCGGGGCCACGAGCCGGCCGGTCCGCCCGTCCTGCACCGCGTGGACGAGCCCGCCCACGCGGTGGGCCAGCACCGGGGTGCCGCACGCCTGCGCCTCGAGGGCCACGAGGCCGTAGGTCTCCGAACGGCTCGGCATCGCGACGACGTCCGCCGCGCGGAGCTGCTCGGCCAGCGCGGGCGCGGGCACCGGATCGGACACGGTGACGAGGTCCGCGACGTCGTGCCGGCGGGCCAGGGCGGCGAGGTCCAGGCCCTCTCCGCCGGAGGCGGCCCCGTTGAGGTGCAGCCGGATCCCGGGATCCGCACCGGCGCCGCCGCGCCGGCCCCGCAGGATGGCGAGGGCCTCGACGAGGATCTGCGGGCCCTTGTGCGCCTGCACGCGCCCCGCGAAGAGCACGCGCAGGGGAGCGGCCGCGTCGGCGCCGGCCGTGGCCCCGGACGACCCGGGCCAGCAGGACGCTCCCTCGGGCGTGAACGTCGCGGTGTCCACGGCGGGGGAGAGGACGCGCGTGCGCCGGCGGTCCACGCCGAGGACCTCACGCAGGTCGGCGGCCTCGGCGGGGGAGTTCACCACGAGGAGGTCGGCCTCCTCCACCACGCGCGCCTCGGCGGCGATCCGTTCGGCGGGCTCCTCGTGGCCCTCGTCCTGCAGCATCTTCACGGCCGCGGTGGTGTGCATGGTCTGCAGGTGAGGGGCATCCATCTCCTGCGCCAGGGCGTGGGCCGTGGGCGCGGAGAGCCAGTAGTGCCCGTGGACGAACCGCACGCGCTCGGCCTCCGCGAGCCCCTCGGCCTCGCGTGCTCCCCGCAGCCAGGCCAGCGCGGCCGCGGTGAACGCGTCCGTGTGCGCGGCGAGCTCGGCCTTGTCCAGGGGTCGGGCGGGGCCGGCGGCCAGCTCGACCACGAGGACGTCCGGTGTCGGTCCGCCCGCGGGCAGACGCGTGATCCGTGCGCCGCCGTCCACCGGCTCCTCCGCGCGGGTGAACAGGAGCATCCGCATCCCCTGCCGCGCGAGCGCGAGGGCGGCCTGCCGCACGTACACGTTCATGCCGCCGGCGTCCCCGCGGCCCGGCTGGGCCAGCGGCGAGGTGTGGTAGGCCACGCCGATCCCCACGGGCACAGAGGCCGTGAGCTCACGGTCCACCGCGTCGAAGAGGCGGGCCACCGACGGCAGGCCGGGCAGGTCCTCCGCGTGGAGCATCGCGCCCTCGGCGTCCCCGAGCGGCACGGTCCAGTTCGGGTACTGGTCCTGCATGGTCCCCGGCTGGTTCTGGATGCGGCGCTCCCCGACGGCGTCCACGAGGGCCACGCTCTGCAGCGCCGACGGCGCCTGGGCGAGCAGCCGGTGCAGGGCGATGACCTGGGCCTGCCGCTCGCCCACGCCCGGCACCTCCTCGAGGAGGCCGCGGTCTCGTGCGGCCCGGAGGAATGCCTCCACCTCGGCGGCCGAGCGCTCCCGCTCCGCGGCCACGTCCCCCGTGAACAGGCCGAGCTCCTCGCGCAGGTCCAGGTGGACGCCCTCGAGGTAGCCGGCGGTCGGGGGGAGGTCGTGGGTGTTCACGGCGGCCAGGCACAGGCGCCGGTAGCGCTCCGGGGGGACCGGCACGCCGTCCTCCTGCTCGAACCAGAGGATGTTCGTGCCGAGCACGCCCGCCTCCGCGAGGCGCTTCTGCACCCACGGCTCGAACGTGCCGAGGTCCTCGCCGATCACCACGGCGCCGGCCCGCTGCGCCTCGAGGGTGAGGACGGCGAGCATGGCCTCGTGGTCGTACTCCACGTACGCGCCCTGCGTGGGGCCGGCGCCCTCCGGCACCCACCACAGGCGGAAGAGGCCGAGCACGTGGTCGATCCGCACGCCGCCGGCGTGGGCCATCACGGTGCGGAGCATGTCCCGGAACGCGGCGTAGCCGGTCTCGGCGAGCCGCCGGGGGTGCCACGGGTGCTGGGACCAGTCCTGGCCCAGCTGGTTGAAGACCTCCGGCGGGGCGCCCACGGACATCCCGGGCACGAGCACGTCCCCGAGCATCCACGCGTCCGCCGAGCCGCGCGTGGCGCCCACGGCCAGGTCCACCATCACGCCCATGCGCATGCCCGCGCCGAGCGCGCGGCGCTGGACGGCGGCCAGCTGCTCGTCCGCGATCCACTGGACCCAGCGGTGCAGGTCCAGCTCGTCCGCGTGCGTGCTGCGGAACGCGGCGGCGCGCTCGCCCTCCGGAGTCCAGTCGGCGTCCTGCGGGTCCGGGCCGGTTACGTCCGAGAGGCGCAGGGCGGACCAGAGGGCGAAGTCGTCCAGCCCCGCCCCCATCCGCGCGCGGAACGCGGCGTACGCCGCCTCCCGCTCGGCGGTGCGGGGCACGGAGTGCACGCGGCGCAGGGCGGGCCACAGGACCTCGGCGACGGCGGAACGATCGATGCGCCCCGTCTCCTCCAGTCGCTCCTGGACCTGACGGCCGGCGGCGCGCAGCTGCTCCTGCTCCGCGGCGGGCAGCCCGGCGAACTCCGGGATGTCCGCCACGCGGATCAGCAGCGCGGTGAGGAAGCGGCGGGAGACGGGGGAGTAGGGGGAGTCCGCGGGCGTGGTGCCGGGGTCGACCGCGTGCAGCGGATGCAGGAGCAGGAAGTCGGCGCCGTGCTCGGCGGCCGTCTCCGCCACGGACGCGGCGTCCTCGATGTCCCCGATGCCCCACGAGTGCTCCGAGGTCACGGAGTAGCCCTGGGCGGCCACGCCCCAGCCGCGCCGGGCCAGGAAGGGTGCGGCCGTGGTGAGGCGGTCCGGCGCGCAGACGAGGGTGGCCTCGGCGTGGTGGCCGGTGGCGCTGTCGAGCTCGAGGCGATGCCAGCCGAGGGGCAGGTCTGCGGGGACCTCCACGTGGCACCGCACGAGGTCCACGCCGTCCACGCGGCGGGGCTCGCCCAGCGGCCGGGTGACGGCGACGGGCACGGGCGCGCCCGCCTCCGTGACGACTCGGGCGCTCAGCCCCTCGACCACCGAGACGTGGGCGGGCACGGAGAGCCGGTGCCCCGCCCGCGTGACCACGGTGGGAGGCAGGACGTCCCGCCACGGTGCGAGCTCGGCGTCGTCGAGCGCCTCGGTGAGGGCGGCGACGGCGTCCGGGCGGACCGCCACCCCGAGGGCCGCGAGCACCTTCACGAGGGCGTCGTCCGGCACGGTCTGGTCCGAGCCGTCCTGTCCCGTGTATCGCCACTGCACCCCGTGGGCGCGGGCGAGTCGGAGCAGCAGCGTGCGGGCATCGTCGGCCATCGGAACCTCCGTGTCGTCCCTGTCAGGTGAGCGACGACGGCGGCGGGCCGTCGCGCACCTTCACTGTAGGGGGAAGGAGGGACGGGATGGCACGAAGGGCCCCGGTCTGTGACCGGGGCCCTTCGTCCGATGAGCTGTGCGCGAGGGGGGACTTGAACCCCCACGTCCTTTCGAACACAGCGACCTCAACGCTGCGCGTCTACCAATTCCGCCACTCGCGCTCATCCCGATCCGCCGGAGCGGACCGTTTCCTTCGCGTTCGGCCAGTCCCGGTTTTCACCGTTCCTCGCCGGAGCAACCCGAGAAGCGTACCACACCCCTGGAGGTAGGCTCAACTCCATGGTCGATTCCCCCGCAGAGAAGCCCACCGCCCCCCGCACCGAGTCCCCCGCGGCCGACGTCGTCGAGATCTGCCGCGGCCTGATCCGCATCGACACCACCAACCGCGGCGGCAACGTGTCCGTGGGCGAGCCGGAGGCCGCCGCCTTCTGCGGGAGGCTCATGGAGCAGGCGGGGATGACCCCGCGGTTCTTCGAGTCCGCACCCGGGCGCGTCTCCGTCGTCGGGCACCTGCCGGGCTGGGACGCGGACGCCCCCGGCCTCGTGCTCCACGGCCACACCGACGTGGTGCCGGCCGAGGCCGCCGAGTGGAGCGTGGACCCCTTCAGCGCGGAGCTGAAGGACGGGATGGTCTGGGGCCGAGGCGCGGTGGACATGAAGGGAATGGACGCGATGATCCTCTCCGTCCTCCTGCACCTCGCCCGCACCGGCCGCCGCCCGCGCCGCCCGCTCACCGTCGCGTTCTTCGCGGACGAGGAGGCCGGCGGCGTGTACGGCGCGACGTGGATGGTGGAGCACCACCCGGAGGTCTTCGCGGGGTGCACGGACGCGATCAGCGAGGTGGGGGGCTTCTCCACCGAGGTGGCCGGCACCCGCGCCTACCTCGTGCAGACCGCGGAGAAGGGCCTGATGTGGCTCAACCTGCGGTCGGCCGGCGCTCCGGGCCACGGCTCCGCCCCGCACGAGGACAACGCGGTCACCCACCTGGCCGGCGCGCTCGAGCGGATCGGCCGCCACGAGTGGCCGCTGACCTACACGAAGACCACCCGTCAGCTGCTGGAGCAGGTGGCCGAGATCATGGGCGTCCCGTTCGACGAGACGGACCCCGCCCCGCAGCTCGAGGCCCTCGGCCAGGCCCGCACGTGGGTCACCGGCACGCTGCGCACCTCGTCCAACCCCACCGGCATGACCGCCGGGTACAAGCACAACGTGATCCCGTCCACGGCGACGGGCACGGTGGACGTGCGCCCCCTGCCGGGAGAGGAGGAGCAGACGCTCGCGACCCTCGCCGAGCTCGCCGGACCCCACGTGGAGTTCGAGCCGGAGCACCGGGACATCGGCCTCGAGGTCCCGTTCTCGGGCGACCTCGTGGAGCTCATGGTCGAGGCGCTGCGGCACGAGGACCCCGAGGCCGAGGTGCTGCCCTTCATGCTGGGCGGCGGCACGGACAACAAGTCGCTCTCCCGCCTGGGCATCACCGGCTACGGGTTCTCCCCGCTGCGCCTGCCACCGGACCTCGCGTTCACCTCGCTCTTCCACGGCATCGACGAGCGCGTGCCGGTGGACGCGCTCGAGTTCGGCTGCCGCGTCCTCGCGCGCATGCTGGATCCGCGCCCCTGACGGCGCGCCGCCCCGCGGACCGGGCCGCTCAGGCGAGGTCGAGCGTGGAGGCCACCCGGATGACGCGCCGGCGCAGCCAGTAGCGCCGGGCCCCGCCGCGGTAGTGCACCGCTCGCTGCAGCTCCCAGCGGCCGTACTCGGCGTGCTCCACGAGGCGGCGCCGCGCGTCGCCGAGGGACTCCTCGGGGGCCACGGTGAGGACGAGGTACTCCCACTTCTGGCCCTGGGCGACGGAGTCCAGGGTCGAGGACATCAGCTGCTCACGCACCCGGTCATCCTCGCAGACCGCCGCGGCCCCGCCGCGCGGGTGCGCGCACCTCTGGTCGCACCGCCCGTCCTCGGGTTACCGTTCAGCCATGAGCTCTGACGCCCGCCTGGCCCTGGAGGCCCTGACCACCGCCCTGAACGAACACCTCGTGGCCGCCCAGAACAAGCGCGGCGAGGACGACCCCACCGTGGAGGCGGCCTTCTTCGCGGTGGCGGACGCCTTCGAGAACTACGAGGACGCCCTCTACGCGGACACCGAGGAGGTCACCCCGCTGGACCTCTTCGACGACGACGAGGACGACGACCAGGACTGAGTCCTGGCGGCCCCTCACCGCCGCGAACCCCTGCACCGCCCCGGGAGACCTCCCTGGGCGGTGCAGTACAGTGACCCACCGTGACGTGGATCGAAGCAATCATTCTGGGCCTGGTGCAGGGCCTGACGGAGTTCCTGCCCATCTCCTCCTCGGCGCACATCCGCATCGTGGGGGAGTTCCTGCCCTCGGCGTCGGACCCCGGCGCGGCCTTCACCGCCATCACCCAGCTGGGCACCGAGCTGGCCGTGCTGATCTACTTCTGGAAGGACATCGTCCGGATCATCGGACGATGGTCCGGCTCGCTGACCGGCCGCGTGCCCCGCAGCGACCCGGATGCCCGCATGGGCTGGCTCATCATCCTCGGCTCGCTGCCCATCGCGATCCTCGGACTGCTCCTGGAGAGCTGGATCGACACGGAGTTCCGCTCGCTGTGGATCACCGCCACCATGCTGATCGTGTTCGGCGTGCTGCTGGCGCTGGCCGACCGCCTCGGCCGTCAGTCCACGCCCATCGAGCGGCTCACCGTCAAGGACGGCATCCTCTTCGGCTTCGCCCAGGCGCTCGCCCTCATCCCCGGCGTCTCGCGCTCGGGCGGCACCATCACCGCGGGCCTGGCCATGGGCTACACCCGCGAGGCCGCCACCCGCTACGCGTTCCTGCTGGCCGTCCCGGCCGTGTTCGCCTCCGGCCTCTACAAGCTGTTCTCCGCGCTCACGGAGCCCGGCCAGTCCGGTCCCTACGGCGGCGGGGAGACGCTGGTGGCCACCGTGATCGCGTTCGTGGTGGGCTACTCGGTGATCGCCTGGCTCATGAAGTTCATCTCCACCAATTCGTACATGCCGTTCGTGTGGTACCGCGTGGCCCTCGGCCTTGCCCTCTACGCGATGCTCGGCACCGGGCTGATCTCCGCCTGAGCCGCGCGCCCGCCCCGCGCACCCGCCCGTCGTCGCCGTCCCCGAGGAGCACCGTGAAGTCCTGGAGCACCCCCGCGCCGCCCGCCCTGCCCGCCCAGCCGGACCGACTGCGGGTCCTCGACACGGCCACGCAGGGCCTGCGCCACCCCGGCAACGACGCCGGGCACGCCTCCCTGTACGTGTGCGGCATCACCCCCTACGACGCCACGCACCTGGGCCACGCCACCACCTACGTCGCCTTCGACCTGCTGCAGCGGTACTGGCGCGCGTGCGGGATCGAGGTGGCCTACACGCAGAACGTGACCGACGTGGACGATCCGCTCCTCGAGCGCGCCGACGCCACGGGCGTCGACTGGCGGGACCTCGCCCGTGAGCAGACGGACCTGTTCCGCGCGGACATGGCCGCGCTCAACGTCCTCGCGCCGGACCACTACGTGGGCGCCACCGAGGCGATCGACCTTGTGGTCGACGGCGTGACGGCCCTGCTCGACGCCGGCGTCGCCTACCGCGTTCCCGGGGTCGACGGCGGCCCGGACGGGGACGTGTACTTCGACGTCGAGGCGGCGCAGGCCGCGGGGGGCTGGACGCTGGGCTCCGTGAGCGCGATGACGCGGGCGCAGATGGACGAGGTCTTCCCAGAGCGCGGCGGCGACCCGGCCCGTCCCGGCAAGCGCCATCCCCTCGACCCCCTGCTGTGGCGTGTGCACCGCGCGGGCGAGCCCTCGTGGGAGGCCGGCGCGCTCGGGGCCGGCCGGCCCGGCTGGCACATCGAGTGCTCCGTCATCGCGCGCGCCCACCTGCCCGCCCCGTTCACGGTCCAGGGCGGCGGCTCCGACCTGCGCTTCCCGCACCACGAGTTCTCCGCGGCCCACGCGACGGCGGCGGACGGCCAGCCCCTGGCGCACACCTACGTGCACTCGGGCATGGTGGCCCTCGACGGGCAGAAGATGTCCAAGTCCCTCGGCAACCTCGAGCTCGTCTCTCGACTGCGCGCCCGGGGGGTGGAGCCGGTCGCGATCCGCGCGGCGATCCTCTCGCAGCACTACCGCAGCGACTGGGAGTGGTCCGAGGACCTGCTCTCCGCCGCTCAGGAGCGCGTGGCCGCGTGGCGCGCCGCCCTCGACGGCCCCCACGCCGCGGCCGGGGCGGCGGTGCTGCAGGCCGCCCACGCCGCGCTGTCCGAGGACCTCGACGCGCCCGCCGCGCTCCGCGTGCTCGACGCGTGGGCGGACGGCTCCCTGCCCGGGCTCCGCGACACCGGCGCCGCAGAGGACGCCCCCGCACCCCTCGACGTCGCCACGGTGGCCGACGCGCTCCTGGGCCTGCGCCTGCGTTGAGCCGCCGCGCTCAGCGGCCGTGCCGGCCGCGCAGGTAGCGCTCGAACTCCCGGGCGATCGCCTCGCCGGAGGCCTCCGGCAGCTCCTGGGCGTCCTGCGCCTGCTCGAGCTGGCGCACGTAGGCGGCGACGTCGGGGTCCTCGGCGGCGAGCTCGTCCACGCCGCGCTGCCACGCGTGGGCGTCGTCCTCCAGCTCGTGGGTGGACACGGTGACGTGGAGCAGGTCCTCGACGGCCTCCACGAGGCCCAGCAGCGTCTTGGGGGAGGGCGCCTGGGCCACGTAGTGCGGCACGGCGCCCCACAGCGCGAGGCTCGGCAGCCCGCGGCGGGCCGCCTCGTCGCCGATCACGCCGACGATCCCCGTGGGCCCCTCATAGGTGGGCCGCTCCGCGCCGACGGCCACGCGCACGTCCACGAGCGGAGAGGTCGGGCGCGCCCGGAGCGGGCGCGTGTGGGGCACGTCCGCCAGCAGGGCGCCCAGGGTCACCACGGCGTCCACGCGCTCCCGCGCCGCCCACGCGAACAGCTCGGCCGTGAAGGCCCGCCAGCCCACGTTCGGCTCGACGCCGCTGGCCAGCAGGACGCGCACCCCGTCCGCGGGGGCCTCCTCCTCGGCCACGGGGCGCCCCGCGGCGTCGAGAGACGCGACGTGCAGCCGGATCGCGGGCCACTCCAGGGTGCCGAGCCCGTCGGCGTCGCGCCGCACGTGGGGACGGGTCACCTGGTAGTCGTAGTACTCGCCCTCGCACACGCGTCCCAGCTCAGCGGCGTCCCACTGCTGCCGCAGCGCCTCCAGCGTGCCCGTCGCCGCCTCCCCGGCGTCGTTCCACCCCTGGAACGCCAGGAGCAGGACGGTGGGGGCGCGGCGCCCGGCCTCGAGCTCCTCCACCGTGGCGGTCAGGTGCGTGCGCAGGGCGCCGAGCGCGTCGTCCGGCTGGTCCTCGGCGGGGGCGGCGGGGGATTCGGTCATGACCGTCACCCTACGCACGGGAGCCGAGGGGGGTCACGGTTCGCCGCGCAGCGGCCCGAGGGGCGGCGCACGGCCCGTGCCCGCGGCCCGTCGACGCCCTCCAATAGGATGGACGCATGCCCGACGCCGCCCCCCTGCCTCCCCGCGAGACGCCCGCCGCCGTGCTGTGGGACATGGACGGCACCCTCGTGGACACCGAGCACCTGTGGAACGCCGCCCAGCGCCGCCTCATGGCGGAGCACGGCGGCACGTGGTCGAACGAGCTCGCCGCCTCCCTCGTGGGCCGGCCCCTGGACGTGGGCGCCCGCCACCTGCAGGAGGCCGGGATCCGCCTCGGGGTCCCCGAGATCATCGAGCGGACCATGGCGGAGGTGGCGCGCGGCGTCGTCGAGCGGGTGCCGTGGCGGCCCGGCGCCCTCGAGCTGCTGCGCGAGCAGGCGGCCGCCGGCGTGCCCGGTGCGCTCGTGACCATGTCCCACGCGCCGCTGGCCCGCGTGCTGGCCGAGCGCGCTCCGGGCGGGGCACTGGCCGTGGTGGTCGCCGGCGACCAGGTGACGCGGGGCAAGCCCGATCCCGAGGCCTACGCCCTGGCCCTCGCCCGCCTCGGCGAGCTGCGGCCCGGCCTCGCGGCCGCCGACTGCGTGGCGGTGGAGGACTCGCCCGTGGGCGTGGGAGCGGCCATGGCCGCCGGCCTGCCCACGGTGGGCGTGCCCAGCGTGCTCCCGCTGCCCCCCGGCGCCGCGACCGTGCAGTGGGACACCCTGGCCGGGCGGACGCTCGCCGACCTCGCGGCCGTCCGATCCGCGCGTCCGGGCGGAGCCGGATGACCCGCCGGCCCGGCCTGCCCATCGGCCGCGCGGCGGGCGCCCCGGTCTACCTCTCCTGGACGTGGGCCCTCGTGGCCGCGTTCGTGGTCCTCACCTTCGGGCCGCAGATCCAGCGCGCCCTGCCCCACCTCGGGGCGGGCGCCTACGCGGTGGCCCTCGGCTACGCCGTGCTGCTCGCGCTCTCCGTGCTGGCGCACGAGATCGCCCACGCCGTCGTCGGGCGGGCCTTCGGGGACCGCGCGGAGGAGATCGTGCTCACGCTGTGGGGCGGGCACACCCAGTTCCGCGGCCCGCAGGCCGGGCCGTGGGGGACGGTGGCCACCGCGATGGCCGGGCCCCTGGCCAACCTGGCGGTGGCCGGCCTCGCGTGGCTCGCCGCGCTGACGCTGCCCACGGCCTCCGTGGCCGGGCTCCTCCTGGACATCACCGTGTGGGCCAACCTCCTGCTGGCCGCGTTCAACGCGCTGCCGGGCATGCCCCTGGACGGCGGCCGGCTCGTCGAGTCCGCCGTGTGGGCCTCCACCGGCTCCCGGGACCGCGGCCTCGTGGCGGCGGGCTGGTCCGGGCGCGCGATCGCCCTCCTGCTGGTGGGCGCCGCGGTCGCGGGCCCGCTGCTGCGCGGGCAGCGGTCCGACCTGCTGATGTCCCTCCTGCTCGCGTGGGTGGGCGTGATCCTGTGGCGGGGGGCCGGCGCGTCCGTCGAGCGCGGGCGGTGGGGCGGCCGCCTCGCCGCGCTCACGCTGGCCTCCCTCGAGATCCCCGCGGTGGCCGTCCCCGCCGAGGGCTCGGTGGCGCACGCGCTCCGGATGGCCGACGGCGGCCGCCGCGCCGCCGTCGCCGTGGACGCCACCGGCACGCCCCGCGGCGTGCTCGACCTGACGGCCGTGGTGCACCGCCCGGCCGACGAGCTCGAGCGCACCCCCGTGAGCGCGGCATGCACCGCGCTCGCGCCCGGCGCCGTGGTGCGCCGCGCCGATCTCCCCGCCTCCGGCGCCGACCTCGTGGCCCGCCTCGGCGAGCCCGACCTCCCCGTGCGCGTGCTCACGGACGCCCGCGACGGCGTGGCCTCCGTGCTCCCGCGCGACACCCTCCTGGCCGCCGTCCACGCGACGCGGCACTCCACGGACGACCCCTCTGCGAAGGAGAACCGAGCATGACCGAACCCACCGGCGTGAGCAGTCGACGAGGCCCCCTGCGGGCCGGAGAGCGCGTGCAGATCAAGGACGCCAAGGGCCGCCTGAACACCATCACCCTGCTTCCGGGCGGGGAGTTCCACAGCTACCAGGGCGTGCTGCGGCACGACGAGCTGATCGGCGGCTCCGAGGGCGTGGTGGTGCCGAACTCCGCGGGGCAGGAGTACCAGGTGCTGCGCCCCCTCCTCAACGACTTCGTGCTCTCCATGCCGCGCGGGGCCACCGTGGTCTACCCCAAGGACGCCGGCCAGATCGTGCAGCAGGCGGACATCTTCCCGGGCGCGGTGGTGGTGGAGGCCGGCGTCGGCTCGGGCGCCCTCTCGTGCTCGCTGCTGCGCGCCGTCGGCGACGGCGGCCGGCTCCACTCCTATGAGCGGCGCGAGGAGTTCGCGGACATCGCGCGCGCCAACGTGGAGTCCTTCTTCGGCGCCGAGCACCCCGCGTGGTCGATCCACCTCGGCGACGCCCAGGAGGAGATGCTGCACGTCCACGAGCCCGGCTCGGTGGACCGCGTGGTCCTGGACATGCTCGCCCCGTGGGAGTGCCTCGACGCCGTGGCCACCGTGCTCGCCCCCGGCGGCGTGTGGCTGAACTACGTGGCCACCGCCACCCAGCTCTCCCGCGTGGCCGAGGCCATCCGCGACTCCGGGAAGTTCACCGAGGTGCAGGCCAACGAGACCCTCGTGCGCGGCTGGCACCTGGACGGGCTCGCCGTGCGCCCGGACCACCGCATGGTGGCCCACACGGGCTTCCTCCTCACCGCCCGTCGCCTCGCGACCGGGGAGGAGGCGCTGCTGCTGAAGAAGCGCTCCAAGGTGTCCGAGTTCAAGGCGGTGGACGTCGAGGCGTGGCAGCCCTCGGACGAGTCGCGCTGGACCCCGCAGGCCCTCGGCGAGCGGCCCGTGACGGACAAGAAGGCCCGCAAGGCCGCGAAGGAGGCGCGGCTCATGGCCCGCCGCGCCAAGGAGGCCCAGACCCCGGGCAGCGACCCGGACGCGTTCCCGGACCTGTCCACGGGGCAGATGGCGCCGCCCGCGTCCACGCCGGCGACGGACGCGGGAGGGCCGGAGGCGTGAGCGCGCTCTCCGCGGCCGACGACGGCCGCCGCCTCGCGGAGGCCCAGGAGCTGCTGCGCCAGTCCCAGGCCGAGGCGGAGCGCCTGCGGCACCAGCTGGACTCGGCGCAGCGCCACGCCGCGCAGCTGAGCGAGCGCCGCCGCGCCGCCCAGGCGCAGACCGACGCCGCGGCGCGCAACAACCGCCGCATGGTCGAGCTGCTCGAGGCCACGCGTGCGGAGATCACCACGCTCAAGGAGACCCTGGACGCCACGACGCACGCGCCCTTCACGTTCGCGACCCTCGAGGCCGTGCACGCCCCGCGCCCGCCCCACGCCGGCGTGGAGACCGGCGCGATCGTGCGCGGCGGCGCCGACGTGGTGCAGAACGGCCGCCGCCTGCGCGTCGCCGTCTCCCCGCTCCTGGACCCGGAGAGCCTGACGCCCGGCTCCACCGTGCTGCTCGACGACTCCAGCACCGTGGTGGGCATCGGGCCGACCACGCACGCGGGCCAGCTGCTGCGCGTGAAGGAGGCGCTGCCGGACGGCGGGCTCGTGCTCGCCGGCGCGGCCGACGAGGAGCGCGTCGTCCGGCGCGCCCCCGCGCTCGAGGGCGTCGAGCTGCGCCACGGCGACGCCGTCGCCGTGGACGCCCGCCTCGAGTGGGCCCTGCGCGTGGTGACGCTCTCCGACGTGGACGAGGTCCTGCTCGAGGAGGTGCCGGACACCTCGTTCGAGGACATCGGCGGCCTGGGCCCGCAGATCGAGCGGATCCGCGAGGCCGTGGAGATCCCGTTCCTGCACCCCGACCTCTACCGCGAGCACGGCCTGCGCGCGCCCAAGGGCATCCTGCTCTACGGCCCGCCCGGCACGGGCAAGACCATGCTGGCCAAGGCGGTCGCGCGCGCCCTCTCGGCACGCTCGGCGGACGGTGAGCGCTCCTACTTCCTCAACATCAAGGGCCCCGAGCTGCTGAACAAGTACGTGGGCGAGACCGAGCGGCAGATCCGCGTGATCTTCGACCGCGCCCGCCAGAAGGCGGCGGCGGGCTTCCCCGTGGTCGTGTTCTTCGACGAGATGGAGTCCCTGTTCCGCACGCGCGGCGCGGGCGTCTCCTCGGACGTGGAGACCACGATCGTCCCCCAGCTGCTCGCCGAGATCGACGGCGTGGAGTCCCTGGACAACGTGATCGTGATCGGCGCGTCCAACCGCGAGGACATGATCGACCCCGCCGTCCTGCGTCCCGGACGCCTCGACGTGAAGATCCGCGTCGACCGCCCGGACGCGCGCGGCGCCGTCGACATCATGGCGCGCCACCTCACGGACGACGTGCCGCTGCACCCGGAGGAGACGGCCGCCGCCGGGGACGCGGAGTCCGCCCGCGAGGAGCTCATCTCCACCGCCGTCACGGCCCTCTACGAGCGCGGCCCCCGCACCGCGCTGGCCGAGCTCACGGACGCCTCTGGCGCGGTCACCGTGCTGCACCTGGCGGACCTGGTCTCGGGCGCCGTGGTCGCGGACGTGGTGGACCGCGCCAAGCGCCACGCGGTGCGGGACCTGCTCGCCGCGGACCAGGACCCCTCCGCGCGCGGCCTGCGCGCCGCACACCTGCTCGAGGCCGTCGACGGCGTGCTCGAGGACCAGACCGACCTGCTCTCCACGGCCGCGCCCGCCGAGTGGGCGCGCACCTCTGGCTGGCGGGGCCCGGCGCTGACCCGCCTGAGGATGCTGCGGGGGCCCGGGCGCGGGGCCGGCCCGGCGGGGGAGGCCGGGGCGTGAGCGGGCGGCAGGGACCGGCGGGCCCCTCGACGTCGGCCGCGCCCGCGTTCGCGGGTCAGCGGCGGCTGTTCCCGGCGGACCTGGCGGCGCCCCCGCACCGCCGCGACGCCGCCGGGTGGGGCGTGCACCGCGTGATGGGCACGGAGACCGAGTTCGGCATCCACGCGCCGGCCAACCCCGGTGCGCACCACAGCGTGCTCTCCACCGAGCTGGTCAACGCGTACGCGGACCTGGCGACGCGGACGGGCTCGGCCGTGGCCGGCACGGAGTGGGACTACACGGGCGAATCGCCCCTGGTGGACGCGCGCGGCTGGCGCATGCCCCGCTCCGCCGCCCACCCCTCCCAGCTCACCGACCAGGCGCTCGTGGGCCCGGACGGCGAGCCCGTGCACCTGCTGCTCTCCACCGTGCTCACCAACGGCGCGCGGTGGTACGTGGACCACGCGCACCCCGAGTACTCCTCGCCCGAGACCACCTCGCCGCGCGCGGCCATGGTCTGGGACGCCGCGGGCGACCGGATCGCCCAGGCCGCCGCCGAGCACATCGGTGCCGGGGAGGGCCACCCCGAGGTGCTCGTGTACAAGAACAACGTGGACGGCAAGGGCCGCTCCTACGGCGCCCACGAGAACTACCTCGTGGCCCGGGCCCTGGACTTCGACGAGCTCGCCGCCGTGCTCCTCCCGTTCTTCGCCGCGCGCCAGGTGCTCGTGGGCGCCGGCCGCGTGGGCCTGGGGGAGGCGGGGGAGCAGCCCGGGTTCCAGCTCTCCCAGCGCGCGGACTACTTCGAGGAGCAGGTCGGGCTGGAGACCACCATCCACCGGCCCGTCGTCAACACGCGCGACGAGCCGCACGCCGTCCGCGACGCGTACCGGCGCCTGCACGTGATCATCGGCGACGCGACCCTGAGCCAGCACGCCACGTGGCTGCGGATGGGCATGACCGCCCTCGTGCTCGCGACGGCCGAGGCCGGGACCGCGCCGCGGCTCGTCCTCGACGACCCCGTGGCCGCGCTGCAGACCATCAGCCACGACCCCACGCTGACGGCCACCGTGCCGCTGCGGGAGTGGGCGGGGGACGGGGCCGTCGACGGCGGCGCGTGGGTCCGACACGAGTGGACCGGCCTGCAGATCCTCGGGGCCTATCACCGCGCCGCGGAGGCGCACTGCGCCCGCTTCGGGGTGGACGACGCCGAGACCGCCGCGGTGCTCACCGCGTGGGGCGAGGACCTGAGCGACGCCGCGGCCGACCCGCTCTCCCTGGCCGACCGTGCCGACTGGGCGGCCAAGCTGCGCCTCCTGGAGGGCATGCGCGCCCGCTCCGGCGCCGACTGGTCCGACCCCCGCCTGGCGATGCTCGACCTCCAGTACGCCGACCTGCGCCCGGACAGGTCGCTGCACCGCCGCCTCGTCGCGGCCGGCGCCCTGCGGGTGCTCGCCGACGAGGCCGAGGTGACGGCCGCCGTCGCGGGGCCTCCGCGCAGCACCCGGGCGTGGACCCGCGGCAGCCTGGTGCGCCACCACAGCGCGCAGGTGGTCGGGGCGGCATGGGACTCCGTGCTGCTGCGGCCCGCGGAGGAGGGCCGGCTCCACCGCCTGCGCCTCGCGGAGCCGCTCGTGGGCGCCGCGGACGATCTCCCGGGATGGTGGGAGGACGCGGGATCGGGCGCGGCGCGCCTGCCCACCCCGGACGAGCTGGTCACGACGCTGGTGCCGCTCTTCGGGGAGTGAAGGACGCGCGGCCGCCCGTCACCGATTGACCCGACGGGGCGCCGCGAACACGCTGGAGTGCGTCCCGTCCCGTCCCGGGCGGACGGGCGACGGAGGTTCGCCGTCCGCCGCCGCACCGCCCCGGACCACCCGCGCCTCAGGAGGCCCCCATGTTCATCCCCCGCGTCGCCGACGGCGTGCACCTGCTCACCCACGCGAACGTCAACCTCTACCTCCTCGAGGACGAGGACGGGGTCACCGTGGTCGACGCCGGGCTGCCCAGCATGTGGCCCATGCTCCAGGACGCGCTCGAACAGCTCGGGCGCCGACCGGACGAGGTCCGGGCGCTCGTGCTCACCCACGGGCACTTCGACCACGTCGGCTTCGCCCGCCGCGCGCAGCGCGCCTGGGGGCTGCCCGTGCTGGTGCACGAGGGGGACCGGCGCCTGGCCGCCCACCCGTACCGCTACAAGCCCCAGAGCAGCCGCGTCCTCTACCCGCTCCTGCATCCCCGGTCCCTGCCGCTGATCGGCGGCATGGCGCTGGCCGGGGCCCTCCAGGTCCGGGGGGGTGAAGGAGACCCGGACCCTCGCGGCCGGCGCCCCGGCCCCCGTGCCCGGGCGGCCGCACGTGATCCACACCCCCGGCCACACGGACGGCCACGTGATCCTGCACCTGCCCGACCGGGACGCCGTCATCAGTGCCGACGCCCTCGTGACACTGGACCCGTACACCGGGCGCACCGGACCGCAGATCGTCGCCTCGGCGGCCACGAAGGACACCGCCCAGGCGATGGCCTCCCTCGACGCGATCGCCTCCACGGGGGCGCGCACGGTACTGCCCGGCCACGGCGGCCCGTGGCAGGGCGGGGCGGAGGCGGCCGTCGCCCACGCCCGCCGGGTCGGCGAGCACTGAGCCGCACCCGGCTCAGCCCGCGATCGACTCCCGGACCCGCGCCAGCATCGCGTCGGCGCGCTCGGTGAGCCGGTCCGCCCGGTCGATCTCGGCGCGCAGCTCGTCCGCGAGCGTCTCGTCCTTCAACGGGGACAGGTCCGTCAGCAGGGTGACCACCGCGGCGGTGAGCCCGGCGCGGGCGCACCCCAGCGCGGTGCCGACGTCGGAGAGGACGTGGGGGTTCGCGTCCGCGAGGACGCGCTCGGCGAGGTCGAGCGCGGCCGCGACGGCGTCGACGATGTCCCGCGGGGGACGGACGGCCTCGGCGAGCGCGTCCTGGACGGCGGCCGAGCGGTGCTCCTTCTGCTCGGGCGTGTCCTGGGGGAGCCCGTAGGCGTCGGCGACGGCCGCGAAGCCGCGCTCGTCCGCGTCCGAGAGGCGCAGGCAGGCGCCGATGACCTTCTCGCCCTCCGCCGCGAGATCCTCCCGCTCGGAGAAGCGGGCGGCCATGCAGATCAGTCCGACGCCCTCGGCGACGGCGAGCGCCCCGGTGGCGCCGCCGCCGGGGGTGGGCTCCCCGGAGGCCAGGCGGGTCAGGTAGTCCTCGATGCTCTCGTGGCGGATCATGCGGACATCCTCCCAGCCCGAGGGCGTTCAGCCCAGGGGTCGCTCCCACCCCTCGAGGGGGCCCGGGCGGACCGTGAAGAGCGGGTGGACGTCGGGGACCGCCACGTCCTCCCAGCGGGCGAGCCACTCGGGGCTGCGGGCGGCGAGCTTGGCCCGCAGGTGCTCCCACTCGTAGTCCCGCTGGCCGGCGGTCACGGGGACGGGCTCCACGGCGTCCGTCCCCGGATGGTCGATCCGGGAGCGGTCGAAGCGGTAGCCGCGCGCGGTGGCCTCGTCCGCGAGGCCGGTGAGATACGCCCCGACGGCGCGGTGCGGGTCGGGATGCGCGCGGAACCGCTCGAGCTGGGGATGGTGCTGGTAGCCCTTCGTCCGTCCGGCCAGCACGGCCTGGGCGAGAAGGGCCTCGCGCCAGCCTCCGGTGAGGCCCTGGCGGTCCAGGTATTTCGGGTGGGGCGTCCACAGTCGCATGGGGACATCCTGGCACCGGCCGCCGTCGCGCCCCACCGCCCCGCGGCGTAGGGTCGAGGGCGACGCCCGATCGCAGGCGCCCCCGCACCGCCGCAGAAGGAGCACCGACCATGGCCCAGGACAAGGCCCAGCACCAGACCGGCCCCCGCCCCGCCGGCGACGACGACGCGGCCGCCTCGGCCGGCCAGGCGCAGGCCCGCCCCGCGTCCCAGGACGCCGGCCTGGACAGCCTCCTCGACGAGATCGACGCCGTCCTCGAGTCCAACGCCGAGGAGTTCGTCAAGGGCTTCGTCCAGAAGGGCGGCCAGTGATCGGCGTCGCTCCCGCGGACGCGGAGCGCTCCCGCCGCATCTTCGGCCTCGAGACCGAGTACGGCGTGCAGCACTGGAACCCCGGCGCCCGGCCCCTGAGCGCGGAGGAGGTGGTCCGCTACCTCTTCCGCCCCGTGGTGGAGTGGGGCCGGTCCTCGAACGTCTTCGTCCGCAACGGCTCCCGCCTCTACCTCGACGTCGGCTCGCACCCCGAGTACGCCACCGCGGAGTGCTCCACGCTCGAGGAGCTGATCGCCTCCGACGCCGCGGGTGACCTGATCCTCCAGGACCTCATTGCCCAGGCTGAAGACCACATGGCCGCCGACGGCATCGGCGGGCGCATCTACCTGTACCGCAACAACGCCGACTCCTCGGGCAGCTCCTACGGCAGCCACGAGAACTACCTGCTCCGCCGGCGCACCGAGTACCGCCGCCTCACCGAGGCGCTCGTGCCCTTCCTCGTCTCCCGCCAGATCCTGGTGGGCGCCGGCCGTGTGGTCCCCGCCGGCACGTGGCCGGAGGGCTCGGGCACGGCGCACTTCGCCTTCTCCCAGCGTGCCGACTTCGTGCAGGACGGCGTGTCCTCCTCCACCACGCGGTCCCGGCCGATCATCAACACGCGGGACGAGCCGCACGCGGACGCCTCCGAGTACCGGCGCCTCCACGTGATCGTGGGGGACACGAACCTCTCCGAGCACACCCACCTGCTGCGCTTCGGCGCCACCGACCTGCTGCTGCGGATGATCGAGGCGGGCTTCCCGCTCGGGGACCGGGTCGTCGCCAGCCCCACCCGCGCGGTCCGGCAGATCTCACACGACCTCACGGGCACCGCGCGCATCGCTCTGCGCGAGGGCGACGCCTCGGCCCTCGAGCTGCAGGAGCACTACCTCGAGCGGGCCCGCGCGTTCGTCGCCGTGGAGGGCGCCCACCACGACCGGGTGGGGGAGATCCTCACCCTGTGGGGCGAGGTGCTCGACGCCGTCCGCACCGGTGACCGGTCCCGCATCGAGGATCGCATCGACTGGGCGATCAAGCTGCGCCTGCTGGAGGACTACCGGGCCCGCCACGACCTGGGCTGGGAGGCGCCCCGCCTCGCCCAGCTGGACCTGGCCTTCCACGACATCGACCCCGACCGGGGGCTGTTCCGCCTGCTGCTCCGGCGCGGCGCCGTCGCCCGCCTGCTGCCCGAGGACGCCGTCCGGTCCGCCGTCGAGACCGCCCCGCCCACCACCCGGGCCCGCGTGCGCGCGGACTTCGTGGCCCGCGCCCGGGAGCGCGGCCTGGACTACGCCGTCGACTGGACGACCCTGAAGCTCACCGACCACCCGCTGCACGCCATCTCGGCGAAGGACCCGTTCGAGACCTCCTCGGCCGCGGTCGACCGGCTCTTCGAGCGGGTGGGGGCGGCGGGCTGACCGGATTCCCCAGCCACCGCCGCTAGGGTGGCCCGCATGACCACCCACGAGAACCCCATCCCGGGCGCGTCCCGTCGTCGGCGTCCGCTGACCCTGCTGTCCCTCGGCCTCGCCTCCCTCCTGCTCGCCACAGGGTGTGCCGGCGGGCAGGACGCCGGCGAGGAGCCCGAGCCCTCGGCGCAGTCCTCGCAGAGCACCACGCAGCAGGCAGGCGAGTCCGAGGCGCCGCGCAAGGCCGCCGGCGAGGGCCAGGGCGAGCCCGGCGCGCTCGAGGGCGTGCACGTCACCGAGGCGGAGAACGGCGAGCCCGAGGTGAGGATCGAGACGCCGATCGAGACCGACCAGCCGAGCACGCGGGTCCTCACGGCCGGCGAGGGCGAGATGGCCCGGTCGGGCGACGTCGTGAAGTTCTCCACGGTGATCGTGGACCCGGACACGGGCGAGGTGGAGGCCGAGAACTTCTCCTCGGAGCCACAGACCACGCCGCTGGACGACCGGGTCCAGCAGATGTTCCCCGAGATGTTCGAGCTGTTCGCCACCAACGGCGTGGGCAGCGTCGTCGCGGCCTACTCGCCCGAGCGTCAGGAGCCCACCGGCCCGGCCCCGTCCGCGTCCTCATCCGCGTCCTCCTCCCCGTCCGCCTCGCCCTCCACGACCACGGTGCCGGCGCAGCTGTTCGTCTACCGCATCGACGCGATCGTGCCGCGCACGGCCCAGGGGGCCGAGGTCACGGAGCGCGACGATCGCCTGCCCGAGGTCAGCGTGGGCGAGGACGGCACGCCCACGATCGCCAAGCCCGAGGGCAGCCCTCCGGCGGAGATGGTGGTCCAGCCCCTCATCCAGGGCGAGGGCGCCGAGGTCGGGGAGGACGACACGGTCACCGTGCAGTACAGCGGCGTGACGTGGTCCGACGGGGAGACCTTCGACTCCTCGTGGGAGAGTGGCGCGTCGGCCACGTTCAGCCTCAACGGCGTGATCCCGGGTTGGAAGGAGGGCCTGGCCGGGCAGAAGGTCGGCTCGCGCGTCCTGCTGTCCATCCCTGCGGACAAGGCCTACGGTGAGCAGGGCAGTCCGCCGAAGATCGGCCCGAACGAGCCGCTGCTCTTCGTGGTGGACATCCTCGACGCCCAGGCTCCGGCCGCCCCGCAGAACTGACCCCCCCATCCCCGACCCCAAGGAGAACGCCGTGTCCTTCGGCCAGCGTGACTACGACCGCGACCGCCCCGAGATCGAGTTCCCGGGCGACACCCCGCCCACCGAGCTCGTGGTGGAGGACCTCATCCCCGGCTCCGGCCCCGCGGTGGAGCGCGGATCCCGCGCCCAGGTGCACTACGTGGGCGTCTCGTGGTCCACGGGCGAGGAGTTCGACGCCTCGTGGAACCGCGGCACTCCGCTGCCGCTGACCGTGGGCGTCGGCCAGGTCATCGCCGGGTGGGACCAGGGCCTGCTCGGCATGCAGGTGGGCGGTCGCCGTCGCCTCGAGATCCCGCCGCACCTGGCCTACGGGTCCCAGGGGGCCGGGGGCGCCATCGGCCCGGACGAGACCCTCATCTTCGTGTGCGACCTGGTCTCGATCGACTGACCCGACCCTGACGCCGTGGCCGCCTCCCTCGCCCGCCGCTCCACCGCCGAGCCCGCCGAGCGGATCATCTCCCTGCTGTGGCTGCTCCTCCACGAGCCCCGCGGCTACACGCGGGAGCAGATCCGTCGCCTCGTGGTCGGCTACGAGGACCTGGGCGAGGGGGCGTTCGCCAAGCTGTTCCAGCGGGACCGCCGCGTGCTGCGCGCCGTGGGGGTCCCGCTGCTGCGTGCCGCCCGGGCCGACGACGGCGGCGAGGACGCGGAGGAGGGATCGCGGTACCGCGTGGACCGCGAGGCGCTCCTGCTGCGCGACCTCGACCTGACGGTGGACGAGCGCCGGGCGCTCGTGCGGGCCCGCCGGCTGTGGGCGGACTCCCCGCTGCGCGCGGACGTGGTGCGCGCCGTCGGGCTGCTCTTCCATCCGGCCGACCTGGCCGACGACGACGCCCTCGCCGGCTACCACACCGTGATGCCGCGGTCGGATCCGCGGCTCGAGGTGCTCACCGAGGCCGCGGCCGAGCAGAGCACGGTGCGCTTCGCGTACCGCGACGCCGCGGGGGCGCTGCGCGAGCGGACCGTGCGCGTCTGGTTCCTCACCCTCGTGCGGGGGCGCTGGTACGCCACCGGATGGGACCTGGACCGCGGCGCCGAGCGCAGCTTCCGCCTCACCCGCATGGAGACCGATCCGGTGCTCGCCGAGCACGCCCCCGAGGCCCCCGCGCGTCCCGAGGGCTATGACGCCGCCGGCCTGCGCGTGCGCCTGGCCGGGCAGGCCGACGCCGAGCGCGTGCGGGTGTGGCTCGCGCCGGGACGCGGCCAGGCGGTGCGGGTGGCCGGGCGCGCCGTGGACCCGCGGGCGGACGACGGCCCCCCGCCGGCGGAGGGGTGGGAGCTGTGGGAGGCCGCCGGCGGAGCTCGTGAGGACGGGCTCGGCGCCGAGGTGGCCGCCCTCCTGGGGGAGGCCCTCTTCTCCCCGGCCCATGCGGGCCTCGTCCACCGTCTCGCCGAGGGCCTCGAGGCCGCCGCCGCCGTGCACGCCCCAGAGCCGGATCCCGCGTGGGAGTCCCTGTCGCTGGCCCCGCCCGTGCGCCGCCGCGCCCGACACTCGAGCGAGGACCTCGTGGGCCGGCTCCTGGACATCGTGGGGCTGGCCAACCGCGCCGGAGGCGTGGAGCGTGCCGAGCTGCTGGACCGCCTCGGCGTCACGTCCCGGGAGCTGGACCGCGACCTCGAGCTCCTCGCGTACTGCGGCATGCCCGAGCGCGAGTTCCCCGGCTTCCAGTTCGACGTGGAGGAGGAGGGCGGCCGGATCCGCGTCCACCAGGCGGCCGAGCTCGCCGCCCCGGTGCGGCTCACCCTGCCGGAGGCGCACACCCTCGTGGCCACCCTCCAGACCGTGGCGGACATGACCGTGCTGCCCGCCGCGGACCGGGAGGCCGCCCGCTCGGCGCAGCGCCGGATCCGCGAGCGGCTGATCGCCGCGGGGGAGCCGCTGGCCGAGGACTCGGAGAGCGCCGCCCTCCTCGACGCCCCCGCGCCGGGCGCGGCGGGCCCGGCCGCCGTCGTCGCGCACTGGGACGTGGCGGTGGACCCGGAGACGGTGCGCACGCTCCTGGACGCGATCGCGGAGCACCGCGTGCTGCGGCTGCGCTACCACGCGGTGCGCTCGGACACCCAGTCCGAGCGGGACGTGGAGCCGCTCGCCGTGGTCCAGGACCGCACCCGGCTCTACCTGCACGCGTGGTGCCGCGAGGCCGGCGACCACCGGGTCTTCCGCGTGGACCGCGTGAGCGAGATCCGGGAGACCGGCGAGAGGTTCCGGCCCCGCCCGCGCCCCGCTGCCTCCCACGCTCCCGCCGACGCCGGCGACGAGGGGCTCGTCGCGGTGGTGCGGTGGTCCCACCGCGTGCGCGACGCCGCGGACGGCTACCACCCCCTCGCGCAGGCCCACCTGCCCGGAGGGGACCGTGTCACCCGGCTCGCGCTGACCGGCGCGGACGTCGCCGCGGCGCTCGTGGCCCGGCACGCCGGCGACGTCGAGGTGCTCGCCCCGGCGGCGCTGCGCGCGGAGGTCGCGGAGCGGGCCGGGAGGGCCGCTCGACGGGCCCGCACCGGGGTAGCCTAGGCGCAGGAACCGATCGAAAGGACCCTCCACCATGGCCGGACTCCAGGGATGGCAGCTCGTCATCATCATCCTGATCGCGCTGCTGCTGTTCGCCGCGCCCAAGCTCCCCACGATGGCCCGCAACCTGGGCCAGTCCATGCGCATCTTCTCCTCCGAGGTGAAGCAGATGCGCACCGAGGGCAAGGAGGAGAAGCCGAGCAACGGCTCCACCGCCGCGGACGCCACGGAGCCGGTCGAGGGCCGCGTCGTGGACCCGGACCCCCGCCCGCGCGACGACCGCTGATCCGCGAGAGGCACCGCATCCATGACCTCCGTCGAGGGTGAGGAGCGCACCGCCGGGCGGCGCCGCACGAAGGCCCGGAAGCAGAAGAACCCCCACGGGGAGATGCCCCTGCGCGAGCACCTCACGGAGCTGCGCAACCGCATCCTGATCTCGGCCGTGGCCATCGCGCTCGGCTCCATCGTGGGATTCCTCCTCTACGAGCCGATCTTCACCGCGCTGGTGGCCCCCGTGGTCGAGGCCGGCAAGGGCCGGCTCTCCGCCGTGACCTTCGACTCCGTGGGTGCGCCGTTCGACATCATGCTCCAGGTGTCGATGTTCATCGGGCTGCTCGTCTCGAGCCCGGTGTGGCTCTACCAGATCTGGGCGTTCGTGATGCCGGGCCTGAAGAAGAACGAGAAGCGCTACGCGCTCGGGTTCCTCGGCGTCGCCATCCCGCTGTTCCTCGCCGGCGTCGGCCTGGGCTGGCTCGTGATGCCCCAGGCCGTGCAGTTCTTCATCCAGTTCTCGCCGGCCAACATGCCCAACCTGATCCCCGCCCAGTCGTACATCCCGTTCGTGCTGCGCCTGTTCCTGGCCTTCGGGGCCTCCCTGGTGCTGCCGGTGTTCCTGGTCGGGCTGAACATGATCGGCGTGCTCCCCGGGCGCACCATCGTCCAGCACTGGCGCATCACCGTGTTCGGCGTGGCCCTGATCGCCGCGCTGGCCGCCCCCGGCAGCGACGCCGTCTCGATGTTCTACCTCGCGGTCCCGCTGGTGCTGCTCTTCGGCGCCTCCATCGTGCTCTGCCTTCTGAACGACCGGCGTCGCGCGCGTCGCGCCGGCCACCGCGAGCAGGACGTCGAGGCGGAGATCGCCGCCGGCCCCCGCCCGCTCGACGAGATCTGACCCCGGCCCCGCAGGGTCGACCGGCGCCCGTCTCCGCCCACGGCGGAGACGGGCGCCGCGCTTCCTCTGCCGCCAGAACCGGCCGCTAGGGTGGCGGTCATGGTCCCCGTCATCCCGAACGAGCCGAGGGGCGATGACGCCCTGCCCCACGACGAGCCGCAGCTCAGCCCGGCCGAGCGCTACGCCCGCGCCCGGGCGTCCCGCACCCACGCCGGATCCCAGCTCGGCCTGTTCGCCGCGGGCCTGGGCTTCCCCCTGGACGACTTCCAGGTGCGTGCGTGCGGCGAGGTGGAGGACGGCCACGGCGTGCTCGTGGCGGCGCCCACCGGAGCGGGCAAGACGGTGGTCGGGGAGTTCGCCGTCCACCTCGCCCTGGCCCGGGGGACCAAGGCGTTCTACACCACGCCCATCAAGGCGCTGAGCAACCAGAAGTACACGGACCTGGTGCGCGCCCACGGCGCCGAGCGGGTGGGCCTGCTCACCGGTGACACCTCCATCAACCCGGACGCGCAGGTCGTGGTGATGACCACGGAGGTGCTGCGCAACATGCTCTACGCGGACTCCGACGCCCTCACCGACCTCGGGTTCGTGGTGATGGACGAGGTGCACTACCTCGCGGACCGCTTCCGCGGCCCCGTGTGGGAGGAGGTGATCATCCACCTGCCCGAGCACGTGCAGCTGATCTCCCTCTCCGCCACCGTGTCCAACGCGGAGGAGTTCGGCGCGTGGCTGGACACCGTGCGCGGCGCCACCACCGTCGTCGTCTCCGAGCACCGCCCCGTGCCCCTGTGGCAGCACGTCATGGCGGGCAGCCACCTCTACGACCTCTTCGCGGAGGACGTCGCGTTCGAGGACACCGCGGACCGGGACGGCGCCGCCCTGCTCAACCCCGAGCTCAAGCGCCTGGCCGTCGAGGCCGAGCGCGGGGCGCAGCGCCCCGACTGGGGCCGGCCCGGCCGCCGCCAGGACAAGGGCGGCCGCGGCGGCGGGCCCAAGGGCCGCACCAGGGGCGGCCGCGGCGGTCGGGACGATCGTCCTGACCGTTCCGGCCGTCCGGCGGCGTCGGGCTGGGACCGGGACCGGGGCGCCGCCGCGCGCACCGGCCACGGCGAGGACGCCCCGCGCCGCCGCAGCATGACCACCTCCCGCCCGGAGATGATCCGCGTGCTGGACCGCGAGGGCCTGCTGCCCTGCATCACCTTCATCTTCTCGCGAGCCGGGTGCGACGGCGCCGTGGAGCAGTGCCTGCGCGCAGGGCTGGACCTCACCACGCCGCGCGAGAAGGCCCTCGTCGCCGAGCGCGTCGAGGAGGTCGCGCGCCTCCTGCCGCCCGAGGACCTCGAGGTGCTCGGCTTCTGGGCGTGGCGCGACAGCCTCTCCCGGGGCTTCGCCGCCCACCACGCCGGCATGCTGCCCCCGTTCAAGGAGGCCGTGGAGGACCTGTTCGCCGGCGGCGCCCTGAAGGCCGTCTTCGCCACGGAGACCCTGGCGCTCGGCATCAACATGCCCGCCCGCTCCGTGGTGATCGAGAAGCTCGTGAAGTTCAACGGCGAGTCCCACGTGGACATCACGGCGGGGGAGTACACCCAGCTCACGGGCCGCGCCGGCCGCCGCGGGATCGACGTGGAGGGCCACGCCGTGGTGATGTGGCGTCCCGGCCTGGACCCGGCCGCCGTCGCCGGCCTGGCCTCGCGCCGCACCTATCCGCTGCGCTCCTCGTTCCGCCCCACCTACAACATGTCGGTGAACCTGCTGTCCCAGGTGGGCGCGGACCGTGCCCGCGGCATCCTCGAGTCCTCGTTCGCACAGTTCCAGGCGGACCGCTCCGTGGTGGGCCTGGCGCGCGAGGTCCGGTCCAAGGAGAGCAGCCTCGAGAAGTACGCCGCGGCCATGGAGTGCCACCTGGGGGACGTCGGCGAGTACCTCGGGCTGCGCAAGGAGCTCGCCTCCGTGCAGAAGTCCGGCTCGCAGGGGCGCCGGCGCGCCCAGATCGCGGCGGTGAAGGAGTCGCTGTCGGACCTCGCGCCCGGCGACGTCATCCAGCTCGACGACGGGCGCCAGCTCGGCCGCGCCGTCGTGGTCCTCCCCGCGGGCAACCCGCAGAACCCGCGCGTGGGCGTCGTGACGGACAAGGCGCAGCTGCGCCGCATCACGGTCGACGACGTCACGGGCCCCGTGGACCCGATCGCGGGAGCCGTCCTGCCGCAGCTGCTGCAGGTGAAGACCCCCGCGCAGCGCAAGGACATCGCCGCCGCGATGCGGGAGGCCGTGCGGACCCACCGCCCGCCCACGGGGGGACGACGCCGCTCCACGGGCTTCCGCCTGCAGGAGGACACCGTGGCCCCCCGCGCCGAGGAGCTGCGCCGCGCCCTCGAGCGCCACCCGTGCCACGGGTGCCAGGACCGGGAGGAGCACCTGCGCTGGGGCGAGCGCTGGTGGGGGATGAAGCGTGAGCTCTCGGTGCTGCGCGAGCGGATCGCGGGTCGCACCAACACGATCGCCCGCACGTTCGATCGCGTGGTGGGCCTGCTGAACTCCTACGGCTACGTCCGCGACGACGTCGCCGACCCGGCCGACGCCCTCACCGACAAGGGCCAGACCCTGCGGCGCATCTACGGCGAGCGCGACCTCTTCGCCTCGCTCGTGCTGCACGACCCGGCGACGGCCTCGCTGACGCCCGAGGAGTGGGCGTGCGTGGCGGCGCTGCTCGTGTACCAGGGCAAGGGCGAGACCCGCGGCGTGGTGCCGATGCCCACGGCGCGGCTGGCCCGCGTGGCGGAGGCCGCGGAGGCGATCGAGGCGGACCTCGCCGCCGCCGAGCAGGCCGCCCGCCTGGACCCGACCCCGCCCACCGATCCCGGGCTCGTGGGGCCGGTGCACCGCTGGGTGCGCGGCAAGTCCCTGCGGGACACCCTGCAGGGCGCGGACCTCGCGGCGGGCGACTTCGTGCGCTGGGCCCGCCAGGTGATCGACGTGCTCGACCAGCTGGCCCAGGTGCCCGGCGACGCGCACCGCTCCCGGGCGTGCCGACGCGCGGCGGGCCTGGTGGCCCGCGGAGTGGTGGCCACCTCCCTTCCCGGCGCCGCCCAGCCCGGGGCGCTAGGGTGAGCCGCGTGAGAGCGCATCTGTTGACGAACGGCATCATCCACTCCGCCTCGGATCCCTACGCCACCGCGGCCCTCGTGGCCGACGGCGTGGTGGCGTGGCTGGGGTCCGACGACTCCGCCGCGCTCGTGGCCGGCCCGGAGGTGCCGCGCCAGGACCTGGACGGGGCGGTCGTGGCCCCCGCCTTCGTGGCCCCGTGGGGCACGGCCGCCGACGCGCGGGACGCCCTGCGCCGCGGCGCCGCCGTGGTCACCGTGCTCGAGGGCTGGGACGCGCGGTCGCAGGGCCAGGCCGACGCCGCTCCGCCCGCGCCGTCCTCCCGACCGGCCGCCCGGACCGTGGTCTACCGGGCCCCCGAGACCGTGGACGCCGCGGCCGCGGGCGTGTGGCTGCCCACGGACGACGGGCTCGACGCGTCCTCCCTCGCGGGGCTGGTGGCCGCGTCGACGCAGGCGGGGGAGCAGGCCTACCTCGTGCCGGCCCACCGGGACCACACCGGGGATCCCGACGCCGCCGCCCGCGCCCAGTCCGCCGCCGTCGCCGCCCTGCGCTCCGTCGCGGGGGAGCTCGGCGCCCCGGCGCTGGCGCGCGTCCGCCACCGGCTGGCGGTGACCGGGCCCCTCGACGCCGCGGACCGCGCGTTCCTGGCCGGGATCGGGGCGTCCGTGACGGTCGCCCCGGACGCCGAGGGCGTCCTGCGCGCCCCCGTGGCCTCCCTCCTGGCGGACGCCGTGCCGCTCGCCCTCGCGGCGGGCCCCGACGGCGACCCGTGGGCGGCCGTCCGCGCCGCGCTGACGCACCCGAAGGAGGACGAGCGGATCTCCGCACGCTCCGCGTTCACCGCCGCCACCCGCACCGGCCTGCGCGTCCTGCCGGACGTGCCGGCCGCCCGCGTGGAGGCCACCCCGCGCCTCGTGGTCTCCGCCGTGGCCACCTTCGCCGTGTGGGACGCCGATGCCGTGACGGTGCAGTCCCCGGACGGCCGCGTGGCCGCGTGGAGCACCGACACCCGCGCCGGCACGCCCCTGCTGCCCGCCCTGGACGCCGAGACCGCGCTGCCGCGCTGGCGCGCCACGTGGCTGGACGGCGCGGTGGCCGTCCAGGCGTGAGACCCGCCGCGCGCGCCGCTGGACGGCGCGCGCCCGAGCGGTTCCTATACTCGAACGGATGACCACGGCCCGCCGACCGGCGCACGGCCGAACCGAACGGCCCGAGGAAGGCGTGAGAGACGCATGCGCGTGCTGACCATCATCCCCACCTACAACGAGATCGAGTCGCTGCCGCTGACCCTCGGTCGACTCCGCGAGGCCGTCCCCGAGGTGGACGTGCTCGTGGTGGACGACTCCTCCCCGGACGGCACCGGCGAGTGGGCCGACCGCCGCGCCGCCGAGGACGCGGGCGTCCACGTGCTGCACCGCGCCGAGAAGAACGGCCTGGGCGGGGCGTACATCGCGGGCTTCCGCTGGGGGCTCGAGCGCGGCTACGACGTGCTCGTGGAGATGGACGCCGACGGCTCGCACCAGCCCGAGCAGCTGCCCCGACTCCTGGAGGCCGTCCGCACCGCGGACCTCGTGATCGGCTCCCGCCGCGTGCCCGGCGGCAAGATGGTCAACTGGCCGATGTCCCGCAAGCTCATCTCCTTCGGCGGCTCGCTCTACCCCCGCATCATGCTCGGCCTCAACCTCACGGACATCACCGCCGGCTACCGCGCCTACCGCGCGGACGTGCTGCGCGAGATCGACCTCGACGACGTGCAGTCCAAGGGCTACGGCTTCCAGGTGGACATGACGTTCCGCACCGCCCGCCTGGGCAAGCGGATCGTGGAGGTCCCCATCACCTTCGTCGAGCGCGAGCTCGGCGAGTCCAAGATGAGCGGCGGCATCATCGGCGAGGCCGTGGTCAACGTGACCCGCTGGGGCCTGGCCGCCCGCGCCGAGCAGCTGGGCAAGCTGTTCGGCCGCTGACCCGACGCTGACCGGCGCACCCCGCAGACGACGAGGGCCCGACCACGTGGTCGGGCCCTCATGGCGTGCGGGGGAGCGGATCAGGCGTCGACGGCCTCGCCGCGGCTGGCGCGCAGCTTCTTCAGCTGGATCTCGAGGGTCTCCTCGAGCTCAGGGATGGAGCGGCGCTCGAGCAGCATGTCCCAGTGGCTGCGGACCGGCTTGCCCTCGGGCTCCGTCGGCTTCTCGCCGCTGACCAGGAAGGCCTCCTTGCCCGTCTTGGACGTCCAGGTGGCAGGCACGTCGGCCTCCACCGCGAAGGTGACGAACACCTGCTCGCCGTCCTCGGTGCGGTACTCCACACGCTGGCGGGCGGCGGGCTCGACGCCGGCCTCCGACTCCAGGGACTGGGCCCCCAGGCGCATGCCGCGCAGGCTGCGATCGCTCACGTTTCCTCCTCGTCAGGCCGCGCGGACTCCGCCCGTCTCGCGGGCGGAGGCGGCTGCGCGCGGCGGTCGTCTCTCCGATGGTGCAACCACCCAGTCTCCCACGGCATTCCCGGGCGGGCGGACGGGGTCCGCCCGCCCGGGTGGCGGTGGGTGCTCAGCGCGGCGGCTGGGTCGTCCCGGCGGGGGCGGTGCCGGGCACGGGGCCGGGCTCCGTCGGCTCGTCGAGTCCCTGCGGCGTCGCCAGCGCCTCGTCGAGGGAGGTCTGGGGCATGTCGTCGGCCGTGACCGCGCCGCCGGTCATGGCCTCGAGCACGCCGCTCGAGCGCAGTGCCTCCACCGTGGTGGGGCGGGAGCCGCGCAGGGCGCGGCGGGTGCCGGGCGCCGCGTCGTCGCGCCCCGCCGCGGAGTCCGACGCGGGAGAGCCGCCCTCGTCTGCACCGGCCCCGTCCTGCCCGCCGGAGCGCCGCGCGCCGGGGCCGAACGCCTCCCCGAGGCCCTCGAGGGCGCGGGTCAGCTCGGCGGGGACGACGAACATGGTGTTGGACTGGCCCTCGGCGATCTTCGGCAGCTGCTGGAGGTACTGGTAGGCGAGCACCTCCGAGTCCGCCTGACCGCCGTGGATGGCGTCGAAGACCACCTCGATGGCCTCGGCCTCCGCGTTGGCCCGGAGCACGCGGGCCTGGGCGTCGCCCTCGGCGGCGAGGATCTGCGCCTGGCGCTCGCCCTCGGCCGTGAGGATCTGGGCCTGCTTGGTGCCCTCGGCCGTGAGGATGGCCGCGCGGCGATCCCGTTCGGCGCGCATCTGCTTCTCCATGGAGTCCTGGATGGACAGGGGCGGATCGATCGCCTTGAGCTCCACGCGGGAGACACGCAGGCCCCAGCGGGTCGTGGCGTCGTCGAGGACGAGGCGCAGCTGCGAGTTGATCGAGTCGCGCGAGGTGAGCGCCTCCTCGAGGTTCATGCCGCCCACCACGTTGCGCAGCGTCGTGGTGGTCAGCTGCTCGACGGCCTGGATGTAGTTGGCGATCTCGTAGGTGGCGGCCTTCGCGTCGGTGACCTGGAAGTAGACCACCGTGTCGATCGAGACCACGAGGTTGTCCTCGGTGATCACGGGCTGCGGCGGGAAGGAGACCACCTGCTCGCGCATGTCCACCTGAGGGAGCATGCGGTCGATGAACGGGATGATGAGCGTCAGCCCGGCGCCTGCGGTGCGCTGGTACTTGCCGAGCCGCTCGATGTTGGCCGTGCGGGCCTGGGGGATGATCTTGACCGAGCTGGCCAGGATCACCACCACGACGGCCGCGAGCACGACCAGGACGATCAGGAGTTCCATGGGGTCTTCCTCTGCGGTGGATGGTCGGGGGTGGTTCGGGAGGGCCGGCCGGGCGGAGCCGTGGCGGTCAGTCTCGGGCGGCGTCCCAGTCGATGCGCGGGACGGGGGCGACGATGAGCGTCGCTCCGTCCACGCGGAGGATCCGCACGTCCGTGCCGGGCTCGGCGTCCGGGGCGCCGGCGTCCACGCGCGCGGACCAGGTGTCGCCGTCCACGCCGATCAGCCCGGACTCGCGCGTAATGGCGGCGTCGGCGGTGAGGCGCCGGCCGGGGAGCGTGTCGAGGTAGGAGGCGGAGGCCGCGTCGTCGCCGTGCAGGCGGCGCAGCGCCGCGGGGCGGACGGCGGTCAGCATCAGGAGGGAGACGACGGCGAACAGCACGATCTGGACCCAGAGATCGGCGCCGGCGAGGGCGGCCACGCCCCCCGCGGCGGCGCCGGCGGCCAGCATGAGGAACAGCAGGTCCAGGGTGAGCACCTCGACGCCCGCCAGGACGAGGGCGAGCACGAGCCACAGCCATCCGGCGTTGGCCTCGATCCACTCCATCCGACACCTCCGTGCTCTGGGGGTGATCGGGCCGTGCCGGCCCGACGCTCTCCGTCGCGCGTGGCCTGCGCCACAGCGTCCCCTGCGCTCCATCCTGCCCGATGGAGGTCCGAATTCCCACCGACGCCGCCGGAGACCGGGGGAGAGTCGCACGGCCGGGCGCGGGAGAGGAGCCCGGGCCGACCGGCCGGTATTGTGACCCGCATGACAGTCGCCGCCCCCGCGCCCCCTCCCTCCCTCCTGCTCGAGCCGCTCACGGTCCGCGGAACGGCGCTGCCGAACCGCGTGGTGATGGGCTCGATGCACCTGGGACTCGAGGACCGCCACGAGGACCTGCCGCGGCTCGCGGCGTTCTACGCGGAGCGGGCACGCGGCGGCGTCGGGCTCATCGTCACCGGAGGAGTGGCGCCGGTGCCGGAGGGCGCCGTCACGTCCGGAGGCGGGGCCCTCGCCTCCGACGCGGACGCGGCCGCCCACCGCGTCGTCACGGACGCCGTGCACGCCGCGGGCGGGCGGATCCTCGTCCAGCTCCTGCACGCGGGCCGCTACGCCCCGACCTCGGAGCTCGTCTCGGCCTCCGCCACGCGCGCCCCGATCTCCCGGCTGACCGCGCGGGAGATGACCGCGGAGGACATCGCGGAGACGGTCGCCGCGTTCGAGCGCTCCGCCCGCCTGGCGCTGGAGGCCGGCTACGACGGCGTGGAGGTCATGGCCTCCGAGGGCTACCTCCTCAACCAGTTCCTCGCCCCCGCCACGAACCGCCGCGAGGACGAGTACGGGGGATCCGCCCTCAACCGGCGCCGCTTCCCGGCCGCGGTCGTCGCCGCGGTGCGGGCCGGTCTGGGGGAGCGCGGGCTGCTGTCCGTGCGGACTTCGCTCATCGACCTCGTGGCACAGGGCCAGGACCTCGAGGAGGTCCGGGACACCGCTCGCGCATTCGAGGCGGCCGGGGCGGACCTGCTCATGACGGGCATCGGCTGGCACGAGTCGCGCGTGCCCACGATCGTCACCTCCGTGCCGCGCGCCGCGTTCGTCCCGACGACGGCGGCCGTCAGGGACGCCGTCTCCATCCCGGTGATCGCGGCGAACCGGATCACGACGCCGGCCGATGCCGAGCAGATCCTCGCCTCCGGCGCCGCAGACCTCGTCGCCCTCGCCCGCCCGCTGCTGGCCGACCCGGCATGGGTGAGGAGCATCGGCTCGGACGACCCCGCCGACCTCACCCCCTGCATCGCGTGCAACCAGGCGTGCCTGGACCACGTGTTCACGGGGGAGCCCGTCAGCTGCCTCATGAACCCCCGGGCCGGCAGGGAGACCGACCCGCTCTACGCCGTGCCGGTGCCGGTGGAGATCGGGCGGCGCCGCCGCGTCGCCGTGGTCGGCGCGGGGCCGGCGGGGCTGACGGCCGCGCACCGCGCGGCGCAGTTCGGCCATGAGGTCGTCCTCTACGACGCCCATGACGGCGTGGGCGGCCAGTTCCGCCTGGCGCGGCGGATCCCCGGCAAGGACGAGTTCGCCCCGGCGCTCGAGCACCTCGCGGCACGGGCGCAGCAGGCGGGAGTCGAGATGCGTCTCGGCACACGGGTGAGTGGTACAACGCTCCTGACACCGGAGGGGGCGCCGGCCTTCGACGAGGTCCTCGTGACCACCGGCGTGCGGCCCCGGGAGATCGGTCTCCCGGGAGCGGGGCAGCCCGGTGCCCCGTTCGTCCACCGCTACGAGGAGGTCATCGCGGGGCGCGTGGTCTGCGGGCCGCGCGTCGCGGTGATCGGCGCGGGAGGTGTCGGCGTGGACGTGGCCGAGTTCCTCGCCGCCGGGGGAGAACGGGCCGACGGCGAGCCCGAGTCCGTGGACCACTGGCGCGCGCGCTGGGGCGTGGCCGACGCGCCGGGAGTCCGCGGAGGGCTGGTGCGCCCGCGGCCGGAGGCGCCCGCCCGGGAGGTCGTGCTGCTCCAGCGCAGCCCCGGTCCCGTGGGGGCACGGCTGCGGCCGACCACCGGCTGGGTGCATCGCGCGGAGCTGCGCCGCCTCGGCGTCGAGGCGGTCAGCGGGGCGACCTACGAGCGTGTGGACGCGGAGGGGCTGCACGTCACGCTGCCGGCGTCCGAGCCGGGCCCGGGGGCCGAGGGCGTCGGGGGACGCGTGGCCCGCGTCCTGGACGTGACCGACGTCGTGGTGTGCGCGGGGCAGGAGCCCGTGGCCGAGCTGGCCGCCGAGCTCGTCGCCGCCGGCTACCCGGAGGCCGCGGTGCGCGTGGTGGGCGGCGCCCACGACGCGCGGGAGATCGACGCCTACCGCGCGATGGACCACGCCACGCGCGCCGTGCAGGGCTGATGCCGGCGCCTCCCGCGCCTCGACCCTCCGGCCTGGCCTGCCGCGCGGCACTGAGGTGACGGGCCTGCGGCGGGGGCTCTCGCCTACGATGCCCCTGTGACCACCGCGCCCGCACCCGCCGCCGAGACCCATCCCGCCGACGTCCACAGCACGATCCGCGTGGTCGGCGCGCGGCAGAACAACCTGAAGGACGTCGACGTCGAGATCCCGAAGCGGCGCCTGACCGTGTTCACGGGCGTCTCGGGCTCGGGGAAGTCCTCCCTGGTGTTCGCGACCATCGCGGCCGAGTCCCAGCGCATGATCAACGAGACCTACCCGGCGTTCGTGCAGGGCTTCATGCCCGCACTGCCGCGCCCGGACGTGGACCACATGGAGGGCCTCACCCCGGCGATCATCGTGGACCAGGAGCGCCTGGGCGGGAACGTGCGCTCGACCGTCGGCACCGTGACGGACGCGAACGCCCTGCTGCGCATCCTGTTCTCCAGGATCGCCGAGCCCGCGCTCGACTCGCCCAAGGCCTACTCCTTCAACGTGGCCTCGATCAGCGGCTCCGGCGCCGTCACCCTCACCACGGGCAAGGACAAGGGGAAGAAGGAGCGGCGCTCGTTCCACGTCCAGGGCGGCATGTGTCCCGAGTGCGAGGGCACCGGGGCGAAGCAGGACCTGGACCCGGCCGAGCTGTTCGACGAGGCCAAGTCCCTGAACGAGGGGCCCTTCACCATCCCGGGCTACACGGCGGACGGCTGGGCCGTGAGGAAGTTCCTCGAGTCCGGCTTCTTCGACCCGGACAAGCCGATCAGGGACTACTCCGAGCGGGAGATGCACGACCTCCTGCACAAGGAGCCGGTGAAGATCGACATGTCCGGCATCTCCATGACCTACACGGGCCTCTACGCGAGCATCGAGAGCGCGTTCCTGCAGAAGGACCGCGAGGCCATGCAGCCGCACGTCCGCGCGTTCGTGGACCGCGCGGTGACCACCATTCCCTGCCCGGCCTGTGCGGGCACGCGCCTGAACGAGCAGGCGCGCTCGTCCCGGATCCGCGGCACGTCCATCGCCGACCTCTGCGCGATGCAGATCACCGACCTCGCCGCGTGGTGTGCCGAGCTCGACGACGCGCGGGTGGGCGGCCTGGTCGGGTCGATCCGCCAGCTGCTGGACGGCTTCGTGATGATCGGGCTCGGCTACCTCTCCCTCGACCGCGCCGCCGGCTCGCTGTCCGGGGGAGAGGCGCAGCGGACCAAGATGATCCGCCATCTGGGGTCCTCGCTCACGGACGTCACCTACGTGTTCGACGAGCCCACCACGGGCCTGCACCCGCACGACATCGCCAACATGAACACCCTGCTGCTGCGCCTGCGCGACAAGGGCAACACCGTGCTCGTGGTGGAGCACAAGCCGGAGACCATCGCGATCGCGGACCACGTCGTCGACCTCGGACCCGGCCCGGGCACCGCCGGGGGCGAGGTCACGTTCACCGGGACCGTGGCCGAGCTGACCGCGTCCGACACCCCGACGGGCCGCCACCTCCACGACCGCGCCCGCCTCAAGGAGGAGGCCGAGCTGCGCGCGGGCAACGGCGCGCTGCGGGTGCGCGGGGCCGCGGAGAACAACCTGAGGGACGTCGACGTCGACGTGCCCCTGGGCATGCTCGTGGCCGTCACCGGCGTGGCCGGCTCCGGCAAGTCCTCGCTGATGCGCGAGGCGATGCTCCAGACGCGCCGGGGGAGCGCCGCCGAGGATGTCCACCTTGTGGTCGTCGACCAGGCGCCGATCAAGGGCTCGCGGCGCTCCAATCCCGCGACCTACACGGGCCTGCTCGAGCCGGTGCGCAAGGCGTTCGCCAAGGCCAACGGCGTCAAGCCGGCCCTGTTCAGCCCGAACTCCGCGGGCGCGTGCCCCGAGTGCAAGGGCGCCGGGGTGATCTACGCTGACGCCGCGGCGGCGACGGACACGGCGGCCACCTGCGACGTGTGCGAGGGGCGGCGATTTATGGACGAGGTGCTGGAGTTCATGCTCGGCGGCAGGGACATCGCCGAGGTGCTGCAGATGCCGGTGGAGGAGGCGCGGGAGTTCTTCTCCGCGGGCGAGTCGCGCGTGCCGGCGGCGGCCGCCGCCCTCGAGCGGCTCGTGGACGTCGGCCTGGGCTACGTCCGGCTCGGTCAGCCGCTGACCACCCTGTCCGGGGGCGAGCGTCAGCGTCTCAAGCTGGCCACCCACCTGGGGGAGCGGGCGAAGGCCAAGGACGGCGCGCGGACCGTCGTCGTCCTGGACGAGCCGACCACGGGCCTCCACCTGCACGACGTCGGGCGGATGCTGGCCATGCTGGACGGGCTGGTGGACGCCGGGGTCTCGGTGATCGCCGTCGAGCATCATCAGGCCGTCATGGCACACGCAGACTGGATCCTGGACGTCGGCCCGGGCGCCGGCGCCGAGGGCGGCACGGTGGTGTTCGAGGGGCGCCCGCACGACCTCGTGGCGGCCGCGCACAGCGGCGAGGGCACGACGACGGGCGAGCACTTGGCCGCATACGTGGCGGACTCCGCATGATGGGCGTGCGCGTTATGTCAACCACACGGGTCGGGAGTCCGACGCAGGGCCGAGGCGAGGTGATCCCGGGCGTCAGCGCATGCCTGGGTACACGCTCACCCGGTGGCTCGTGAGCGAGAGGTAGAGGGCCCAGGCCCAGCCGATGACGGTCCAGCCCAGCAGCAGGTTCACCCAGAACACGAGCCAGTGGTTGGCACGTCCGCGAGCAGCGGCCACGGCCCACGGGGCCAGGTAGCCGGCGGTGAGGATGGCCAGCACGACGGCCACGGTGGCGACGAACGGGCGGTCACGCTGATCGGTCACGAGAGTCATGCGGGCAGTCTACGGACGCTCCACGTCCTGGCGAGCGGCGACGCCGGGCGGATGCCACGAACGGCACACGCGGGCGGAGCCCCGAAGAGCCGATAATGGACATTATGTCATGTAACGCTCCTGGCGGGGTCCCCGGCGTCCATCGCCGCTGTCGGGTTCACGGAGGTCTACCGCATCTTCGCCGAGCGCGGCCTGACCGACCGCGTGACGTGGATCGCCTCGGGCAAGGTCGGCCTCCCCGACAACGCGATCGTGGCGTTCGCCCTCGGCGCGGACATGGTGCACGTCGCCCGCGAGGCGATGCTCGCCGTCGGCTGCATCCAGGGGCAGAAGTGCCACACGGACACGTGCCCCACCGGCGTCGCGACGCAGAACCCGTGGCTCCCCCGCGGCGTGGTGCCCGAGGAGAAGTCCGAGCGTCCGGCTCGCTACGTGCAGACCCTGCGCAGCAACCTGCTCAAGGCCTCCGAGGCCGCCGGCGTCCCCCACCCGGGCCTCCTCTCCCCCGACGACGTGGTGCAGCACGCACCCCTGCCCGCCACGGACGAGGACGACACGGTCAGCCAGTGAACGCAGGGCGGACATCCTCCTGACACCGCTCGGCGCCGCCCCTGATCCTGTGGCGTCTCGCCGGCAGGGTCCCGACGCGGTGTGAGTTGTCCGCCCCGGATCACGGGGCGGTGGTCCTCGAGGAGGGGGCCACGAGAGCGGCGACGGCGGCGGCCAGCGTCCGCGTCTCGTGCCAGAGCCCGTTCCTGAGCCGGGCGTGCACCGCCTGCTGGGTGACCTCCAGTGCGGCGGCCGCCTCCCGCTGGCTCGCGCCGGACTCGACCAGACGCCCGGCCTCCTGTTGGGGCTCGGATCGCCGCTGCTCCAGGACGCCGAGCAGCTGGAGCGCGGCCTCGGCGGCGTCCTGCCGGCGCCGCGCCGAGGCGTCGCCGGCAGCCCCGTCCAGCTCCAGCGCGCACCGGCCCGTCGAGGCCGCCGCGCGGTGCAGGACCCGCTCGAGGACAGCCGCCTCCACCTCCCCGGCGCCCACGCCGCGATCCGGGTCGGGAGCTCCCGTGGAGGCGACGAGCCCGGCGACCCACGCGCCCGTCCGGATCACGGCGAGAACGAGCCCGACGGCCTCCACGGGATCCTCGAGGAGGCCCTCGACGACGCAGGGCAGCACGTCGTCCCGGACGGTGAACCGCGCCGGGCCGCGCTCCCCCGCGTGGTCGAGATTGTCGGCAGCGGCCAGGACGGCACACAGGCGCGACACGTCTCCGCGGTCGCGCGCGGGGTCTGCGGTGCGGAGCAGAACGTGGATCACGACCCCACAGTATCCCTATGACAATCCTGACTCCTTGTTGCACGGCATCAGAGCCGAGCGTCGCGCGCGAGAATGGGTCCATGAGATCCGACCGGCATGCCCCCGCCCCCGCCCGACCGCTTCCCGCCGTGCTCGCCCTGGCCGCGGATGTCCTGCTGGTGAGCGTGTTCGCCGCGCTGGGTCAGGGTCAGCACGACACGGCGGCTGGACTCCCCCGCCTCCTGCAGACAGCCGGCCCGTTCCTGGTCGGCCTGATCGTGATGACGATCCTCACCGGCGGCCACCGCACGTGGGCCCGCACCTGGCCGCACGGCGTGCTGGTGTGGCTGGGAACGGTCGGCATCGGCATGGCGCTGCGGGTGCTGTGGGGCCTCGGTGGCGCCCCGCTGTCCTTCGTGATTGTCACCCTGCTCGTCCTCGGGGTGTTCCTGCTCGGCCGCCGCGCGCTCGCGCGGGTCCTCACCCGCCGCCGCCCCTGAACCGCAGCCGGGCGCCCAAACGGCCCCCGGGCACAGCTCAGCCGTAGGATCGGGGCACGACCCCGCGCTCTCGGCCCCGTCGGTCCGCCCCAAGGAAGGACGCCCCCATGGTCACCGCCATCGTCATGATCACCACCGACAAGTCCCGCATCCCCGAGACCGCCCAGGCGATCGCCGCCCTGGACGGCGTGAGCTCCGTCTACTCCGTGACCGGCGCGTGGGACCTCGTCGCCATGGTCAAGCTCAAGCGCTACGAGGACCTCGCGGACGTCATCGCCGATCAGCTCTCCAAGGTCGAGGGGATCACGGACACCGAGACCATGCTCGCGTTCCGGGCGTACTCCTCTGAGGATCTCGAGGAAGGGTGGGCGCTGGGGTTCGACGCCTGAGCGTCACGCCCATCTTCCTCCCGGCGCCGGTCGACGCCGCGTCCGCTGCCCGCAGGGTGGCCGCCCGCGCGGCGATCGCCGGCATGGTCCTGTTCATCACGGAGGAGGGCGCCGACGTCGGGATGTGCTCCCAGGCGCCCGGCGCCACCCTGGCCCAGGGCGACTGAGGCCGTTCAGGACCGCGAGAACTCGATCCAGCGATCCAGCACGTCGGCCGCGGCGCCGGAGTCGAGGGACTCAGCGGCGCGCCGCATGTTGGCCGCGAGGCGGTCCATCAGGGGAGCATCGGCCTCGGGGTCGGCCGCGGTGAGACCGGCGGCGGCATTGAGGAGCACGGCGTCGCGGATCGGCCCCTTCTCCCCAGCGAGGAGCGCGCGGACGAGCGTGGCGTTGTGGGCCCCGTCCCTGCCCGCCAGAGCCTCGACGGACGTCAGCTCGATGCCGAGCTCGCGCGGATCCAGCTCATGAGCGGTGACCTCCCCGCGCACCTCCATCACGGTGGAGGGCCCGGAGGTGGTGATCTTGTCCCTGCCGTCCGAGCCCCGGAAGACGAAGCCCCGCACGCCGCGGTCCGCGAGCACCTGCGCCAGCAGGGGGACCATGACCTCGCTCGAGCAGCCGAGCGCCTGCGCCGTGACCCGGGCCGGATTGCTGAGGGGGCCCAGGAAGTTGAAGACGGTCGGGACGCCCAGCTGCTTGCGGACCGGCGCCACGTGCTTCATGGAGGGGTGGTAGTGCTGGGCGAAGAGGAACGTGATGCCCACGGCCTCCGCGCACTCCTCCGCCTTGGCGCGCGGCATCGACAGGTCCACGCCGAGGGCCTCGATCACGTCCGCGGCACCCGCCGTGGAGGACGCACCGCGATTCCCGTGCTTGACGATCCGCACGCCGCAGCCGGCGGCGACGAGCGAGGACATCGTGGAGAGGTTCACCGTGCCGAGGCGGTCACCGCCCGTGCCCACGATGTCCAGGGTCTCCCCCTCCACATGGACGGGGCGGGCATGGCGGACCATCACATCGGTGAGCCCGCGGAGCTCAGGCACGGTGACGCCCTTGGCGGCCAGCGCAAGCAGGAAGGCACCCACCTGCCCCTCGCTGGCGTCGCCGGACATCATCTCGCCCATCGCCCAGCCCGCCGCGTGGTCCTCCAGGTCCTGGCCGAGCATGAGCGCGCGGAACACCTCGGGCCACGTGGTCGTTCCGGTCTCCGGAGAAGTCGTCCGAGTCATCACGCGGACGACTCTAACGCCGGCCCGGCGGAGCCGAGGCCGCACGCGACACCCGGAGACGCGCCGACATACCCGTCCACAGGGGTTCCGCACCTGAACATTTCCTGGCCGCCACCCGCTGACTGGCCCCGAACCCGCCCCCACCCCGTCCGACGGCGAGGGCGACACGATAGGTTCGGTTTACCCCCTGCACCGCCTTTGGGGCCATAATGACTGGGTGACCACTGCTACCCCCACTCTCCATCAGCCCACCACGGGCCTCCCGAGCCGGCCGAACATGGTCCAGGTCGGGACCATGGTGTGGCTCGCCAGCGAGCTCATGTTCTTCGGTGGGCTCTTCGCCATGTACTTCACCCTGCGCTCCACCTCCCCGGCGCTGTGGGCGGAGAACACCCAGCTCCTGAACGTCCCGCTCGCCGCGGTGAACACGGTGATCCTGGTGCTCTCCTCCGTCACCGCGCAGTTCGGCGTCCTCGCCGCCGAGCGCCTGCAGCCCCGCCGCACGGGCGGCCCCTTCGCCTTCGCGAAGTGGGGCATGGTGGAGTGGTTCATCCTGACGTTCATCATGGGCGCCGTCTTCGTCTCGGTGCAGGCGTACGAGTACGCCACCCTGGTGTCCCACGGGATCTCCATCGCCTCGAGCGCCTACGGCTCGGCCTTCTACATCACCACGGGCTTCCACGCCCTCCACGTGACCGCTGGCCTCGTCGCATTCCTCCTCATCATCGGCCGCGCCTACCTGGCCCGCCGCTTCGGCCATCACGAGGCCACCTCCGCGATCGTGGTGTCCTACTACTGGCACTTCGTGGACGTCGTCTGGATCGCCCTGTTCTTCATCGTCTACTTCCTCAAGTAAGACGCCCCCGTTCTCAAGCACCTGACAAGAGGTACGGGCCGGGGGGCATGAGACCCGGTCCGGAAGACACACGATAGGAAACCCCGTGAAGGCACTTTCGCAGAATCGACGCCACCCCCTGATGGGGCTGGCGCTCCTCCTGCTGGGACTCCTGGTGACCGGCGGACTGTACTCCGTCGCCAGCACCGTGAATCAGGCGCAGGCGGCCACGCAGGTCACCGCGGCCGCCTCGGCTGACGATCTGTCCGAGGGCGAGAAGCTCTTCAACGCGAACTGTGCCTCCTGCCACGGCACCGGCGCCGCGGGCGGCCCCTCCGGCCCGTCGCTCGTCGGCGTCGGCGCCGCCTCCGTCGACTTCCAGGTGGGCACCGGCCGCATGCCGATGCAGATGAACGGCCCCCAGGCCATGGTGAAGCCGAACCAGTTCAACGAGGAGCAGACCGCGCAGCTCGCCGCGTACGTCGCCTCCCTCGGCACCGGCCCGGCCCTGCCCGAGGAGCAGTACCTCGACAAGGACCACGAGGACGTGAACATCGCCAAGGGCGGCGACCTGTTCCGCATCAACTGCGCCATGTGCCACAACGCGGCAGCCGCCGGCGGTGCCCTGACCCGCGGCAAGTACGCCCCGTCCCTCGAGGGCGTCTCCGAGAAGCACATCTACGAGGCCATGGAGACCGGCCCGCAGAACATGCCCGTGTTCTCCGACTCGAACCTGAAGCCCGAGGACAAGCGCGACATCATCGCCTACCTCAAGACCATCGAGAACAACGGCTCCCCCGGCGGCCTGCAGCTCGGCTCACTCGGCCCGGTCGCCGAGGGCCTGTTCATCTGGACCGCCGGCCTGGCCCTCATCATCGGCTTCATGGTCTGGCTGACCAGCCGGTCCTCCTGATCGCGCCGGCGCCCTGCGCACCGGTCCTCCGTCATCGTCATTCATCACTCGAGTAAAGGAAACAGGCATATGGGCGAGAAAGGCTACGAAGGGACCGAGCGACACTCGGACTCCCTCGAGCACTCCGGGGCGGACGCGTCCCGGTACGCCATCGAGAACCCGGGCCTTCCCCCGCACCGTCCGCGTCTGGCCGATGAGGATCCGAAGGCCGCCAAGCGCGCTGAGCGCCAGGTCTCGATCATGTTCCTCATCTCCATCGTCGGCACGGTGCTGTTCTTCATCGGCTACTTCGGCGTCGGTCAGATCGGCAACAACGAGGCGTTCTCCACGATCTTCCTGCAGAACCTCCTGCTGGGCCTCGGCACCGCACTGGCGATGCTCGGCATCGGCATCGGCATCGTGCACTGGGCGAAGACGCTCATGCCCGACCACGAGACCGTCGAGGAGCGTCACGAGATCCGCACGGAGGCCGACCGCGTCGCCGCCACCGGCATGATCACGGACATCATCGACGAGTCCCAGATCAAGCGTCGTCCGCTGCTGCGCAACACGCTGATCGGTGCGATCCTCCTGGCCCCGCTGCCCTTCATCGCCGTCTTCCGCGACCTGGACAACACGGACAACTTCGCCGACAACGCGGCGGAGAACTTCGGCCCCGAGCGCCTGCGCCACACCATGTGGGCCGAGGGCGTCCGCCTCGTCCGTGACCCCACCGGTTCGCCGATCAAGGCGTCCGACGTCACCCTGGGCTCCGCCATGCACGTGATCCCCGAGGGCCTCAACGAGGTCGAGCACGGGAAGCTGAACGAGAAGGCCAAGGCCGTGGTGCTCGTCATGCGCCTCGACCCCTCGAAGGTGCAGATCTCCCCCGGTCGTGAGGACTGGAACGTGGACGGCATCTTCGCCTACTCCAAGGTCTGCACGCACGTGGGCTGCCCGATCGCCCTCTACGAGCAGCACACCCACCACCTGCTCTGCCCCTGCCACCAGTCGACCTTCGACCTGGCCCAGGAGTGCAAGCCGATCTTCGGCCCTGCCAGCCACGCGCTGCCGCAGCTGCCGATCTCCGTGGACGACGAGGGCTTCCTCGTCGCTCAGAGTGATTTCCATGAGCCCGTCGGGCCTGTCTACTGGGAGCGTGGCTGACACCTATGAGCACCGCAGTGAAAGAGTTCCAGCCGGCCACCTCGACCGGCCGCGTCGCGAACTTCGTGGACACCCGCATGGGCATGTCCCCCATCGTCAAGTTCTTCGGCCGCAAGATCTTCCCCGACCACTGGACGTTCATGTTCGGCGAAGTGGCGCTGTACAGCTTCGTCATCCTGCTGCTGTCCGGCGCGTTCCTGACGTTCTTCTTCGATCCGTCGATGTCGCACGTCACGTACGACGGCGCCTACGCCCCGATGCGCGGCATCGAGATGTCCGCGGCCTACGCCTCGGCCCTCGACATCTCCTTCGACATCCGCGGCGGCCTCTTCATGCGCCAGCTGCACCACTGGGCGGCCCTGCTGTTCGTGGCCTCCATGTCCGTGCACATGCTCCGCATCTTCTTCACCGGCGCGTTCCGTCGCCCGCGTGAGCTGAACTGGGTCGTCGGCTGCTTCCTGCTGATGGCCGGCTGGGCCGCCGGCTTCACCGGCTACTCCCTCCCCGACGACGTGCTCTCCGGCAACGGCCTGCGCATCATCGACGGCATCCTCAAGGCCCTCCCCCTGGTCGGCTCGTACCTCTCGGCCTTCCTCTTCGGCGGAGAGTTCCCGGGCTACTCGGTCATCGGCCGCCTGTACGCGCTGCACATCATGATCGTGCCGGCCGTCATCCTGCTGCTGATCGCCGTCCACCTGTTCATGGTGGTCGTGCACAAGCACACGCAGTACCCCGGCCCCGGCCGCACCGAGAACAACGTGGTCGGCTACCCCGTCGGCCCCGTGTACGCGGCCAAGGCCGGCGGCTTCTTCTTCATCGTGTTCGGCGTGCTGGCCCTCATCGCCGGCACCGTGACAATCAACGCCATCTGGACCTACGGTCCGTACGATCCCTCCCCCGTGTCCGCGGGCACCCAGCCGGACTGGTACATCGGCCCGTTCGACGGTGCCCTGCGCCTGATGCCCGGCATGCTCGGCGACTATTCGTTCCTCTGGAACGTCCCGATGCCGTGGGGCTCCTCCGTGTCCCTCCCGATGGGCGTCCTGGCGCCGCTGATCCCGGTCGGCGTGATCCTCGTGGGCCTCATTCTGTGGCCCTGGATCGAGCGCTGGATCACCCGTGACGACCGCGAGCACCACATCCTGGACCGCCCGCGCAACGCCCCGGCGCGCACCGCGTTCGGCGTCGCCGTCATGACCATGTGGTGCACGATGTGGGCCGCGGCCTCCTCGGACCTCATCGCGACGCACTTCCACCTGTCGCTGAACGACGTCGCGTACTTCCTGCGCGCGCTGTTCTTCCTCGGCCCGGTGGTCGCCTACCTCATCACGCGCCGCGTCTGCCTATCCCTGCAGCGCAAGGACCGGGAGACCGTCCTGCACGGCCACGAGGCCGGCGTCATCGAGATGTCCCCCGACGGCGGCTTCCACGAGCGTCACCGCCAGCTGACGGACTACGAGATGTACCGCATGGTCGCGTTCGACGAGCACCGCCCGGTCCCGGCCACCCCGGGCCGCAACGGCAAGGTCTCCGGCATGGAGAAGGTGCGCTCCGGCCTGAGCCGCGCGTTCTACCAGGACCGCGTCGCTCCCGTCTCCCGCGCGGAGCTCGTCGAGGCCCGCCTGCACGGCGGCCACGGCGCTGCGGACCAGATCGAGGGCGCCGAGCACGACGGCGGCGCCAACCCGGAGATCAGCCGCTGAGCAGTCTGAGCTGATCCCCTCAGGAAGGGCCCCGCGCACCGATCGGTGTGCGGGGCCTTTCGTCATGCCTCGCACTGCTCGCTGGCGCCTGGCGGACGACGTCAGGCGGCCTGCCGCCGCGTCTGCCCGGCTCGACGAGGGGCGCCCGTCGTGACGGACGACGCGGGCGCCGGACGGATCACCGAGGGGCGCATGCATGGCGACCTCGTCGACGGTGCGCGCCGACCGCGTCGACGGTGCGTGCCGAGGTCGACCCTCGTGCGCTGCGGACGGGCCTGAGAGGCGGCGACGTGGTCGCTCGTTGTCCTGACCGGGGCCGCTGATCAATTCTGAGAAGGGCGGATGGCTGCCGCACGCGGTGTGAGGGCGGCGGTGGTCGGACTGGCGCAGCCGTTCGGGAAGTGCGTCGCGTCGTTCTTGCACGCTGGTGCAGCAGCGGGCGTAGGCCCATCCGTCGGGCATGGTGCGGTGGAAGCGCACTGCCGTCCCGTTGGTCTGCGGACGGTACGGGCGGGTCCGCTCCGGGGTGATCGACAGGGCCCCGCAGGTGCCACGCCACAGGTGCGAGCGGTAAGCGCCGCCGTTGTACGACAGGACGCGTTGGACGGCGACGTCCTCGGCCGCGGCGACCGGTCATGCCGAGACGTCAATGCGGCATTGTCGTGCTGACCCCGTGTCATGGAGCCAGAGCCACGAGGAGCGCCGCCGCGATGAAGACGCCCAGCGTCGCTGTTCGCCGCGGCAGAGGGGCGTCGGGTGAGTGTGCGGATCTGACGACCTCGCCCGCCGCGCTGCGCGCCGACGCTTCGCCTGAGTCCTCGAACAACCTGTCCGGTCAGGACAGCTGGCCGCGTGGCCTCACGGCTGGGGGTGGGAGTGCATCAGGAGGACGAACTGCAGGGGAATGCTCCCTGGTGCGACCGGGACGCGAAAAAGCCGCGGGCCGGACCTCCCTGAGGAGATCCGGCCCGCGGCCCGTGCCGGCGTCGGCGAGCTCAGTGGGCGTACTTGCCCTTGGAGAACTCGTAGACCCAGCCGTAGAGGAAGAAGATCGACAGGCCGGCGCCGATGAAGAACACCCACCAGCCGACCGCGAGGCCGGTCACGACGATCGCGCAGGCGATGCCGAGGCCCAGCGGCCACCAGCTCCAGGGGGCGAAGGTGCCGTAGGTGCCGGCGAAGTCGGCGATCTCGCCGTCCTCGTCATCCGCGGGACCCAGGCCGTACTTCCGGTCGGTGGACCGGAGGTACCAGGCGATCATCCAGCTCATCGCGCCGAGGGCGTAGAAGGCGGGGATGCCTGCCCACTCGGTCCACTCGGTCCAGAAGGCGTAGAGGGTGGCGACGGCGATCAGGAATGCGCCGATGATCCAGAAGATGTTCGCGCTGACCTTCACTGGTGTGCCCTCTCTCCGAATGCCGTGTCCGTGTCGTGCTGCGGCGAGTGCGCCGACAGCTCCGGGTGGTGCAGGTCCAGCGCCGGACGCTCCGAGCGGATGCGCGGCAGCGAGTGGAAGTTGTGGCGCGGCGGGGGGCACGAGGTCGCCCACTCGAGCGAGGCGCCGAAGCCCCACGGATCGTCCACGGTGATCTTCTTGCCGAAGCGCGAGGTGATGTACACGTTCCAGAAGAACGGGATCAGCGACGCGCCGAGGACGAAGGAGAAGACGGTCGAGAAGGCGTTCATCGCCTGGAAGCCGTCCTCCACCATGTAGTCCGCGTAGCGGCGGGGCATGCCGGTGACGCCCAGCCAGTGCTGGATGAGGAAGGTGCCGTGGAAGCCCACGAACAGCATCCAGAACTGGATCTTGCCGAGTCGCTCGTTCAGCATCTTGCCGGTGAACTTGGGCCACCAGAAGAAGAAGCCGGCGAACATCGCGAAGACCACGGTTCCGAAGATCACGTAGTGGAAGTGCGCCACCACGAAGTAGGTGTCGGAGACCTGGAAGTCCATCGGCGGGGACGCCAGGATGACGCCCGTCAGACCGCCGAAGAGGAAGGTCACCATGAAGCCGAGGGTCCACAGCATGGGGTTCTCGAAGGTGATGGAACCGCGCCACATGGTGCCGATCCAGTTCACGAACTTCACGCCGGTGGGGACCGCGATGAGCATGGTCATCACCGAGAAGAACGGGAGCAGCACGGAGCCGGTCACGTACATGTGGTGGGCCCACACGGTCACGGAGAGCGCCGCGATGGCCGTCGTCGCGAAGACGAGCGACTTGTAGCCGAAGATCGGCTTGCGGGAGAACACCGGGACGATCTCGGAGACGATGCCGAAGAACGGCAGCGCGATGATGTACACCTCGGGGTGGCCGAAGAACCAGAACAGGTGCTGCCACAGGATGGCACCGCCGTTCTCCGGGTTGAAGATGTGGCCGCCGAAGCGGCGGTCCATGCCCAGCGCGAAGAGCGCCGAGGCCAGCGGCGGGAACGCCATCAGGATCAGGATGCCCGTGATGAGGGTGTTCCAGGTGAAGATCGGCATGCGCCACATCGTCATGCCCGGGGCACGCATCGTCAGGATCGTGGTGATGAAGTTGACGCCGCCCATGATCGTGCCGAAGCCCTGGAGCGCCAGGCCGAAGACCCAGAGGTCGCCGCCCACGCCGGGCGAGAACGTGGTGTCCGACAGCGGGGCGTACGCGAACCAGCCGAACGAGGCCGCGCCCTGGGGGGTGAGGAAGCCGGCGGTGGCGATGAGCGAGCCGAACAGGAAGAACCAGAAGGCCAGCGCGTTCAGTCGCGGGAAGGCGACGTCAGGGGCGCCGATCTGCAGCGGCACCAGCACGTTCGCGAAGCCCACGAAGAGCGGCGTGGCGAACATGAGCAGCATCAGGGTGCCGTGCATCGTGAACAGCTGGTTGTACTGCTCCTTCGTCTGCAGGATCTGCATGCCCGGCTCGAAGAGCTCGGCGCGGATCATGAGCGCCATGACGCCGCCCACGCAGAAGAAGACGAAGGACGTGATCAGGTACATGTACCCGAGCGTCTTGTGGTCCGTGGTCGTCAGCCAGCTGACGATGATCTTGCCCAGGGAACGGGGCACCACACGAGGCTGCGCCTGCGTGCGCACCTCATCCGTTGCGTACTCGTAAGTGGTCATCAGTGGTTACCTCCACCGCGGGGGGTCTGGAGGTCGACCTCCATCTCCCGGGCGCCGTCAGGGTTGTTGTTCGGGTTGCGGTTGTACTCGTCGCCCACCAGGCCCGGCTCCATCTCGTCGAGCTTCTGCGTGAACTCCGCCTCGTCGACGACCTCCACGTTGAACATCATCTCGGAGTGGAACTCGCCACAGAGCTCGGCACACTTGCCGTCGAAGCGGCCCAGCTCCTGCGGGGTGAGGTACAGGTGGTTGGTCTTGCCGGGGATCATGTCGCGCTTCTGGAGGAACTGCGGGATCCAGAAGGAGTGCGCCACGTCGCGGGACTTCAGCTCGAAGTGCACCGGCACGTCCTTGGGCAGGTAGAGGGTCGGCAGCGTGTCCCGGACGCCCTCCTCGCCGTTGAGCTGGGCCTGCACGCCGGAGTAGTGGGCCTGCTGGCCCTCGTACTCGTAGTTGAAGTCCCAAGACCACTGCTTGCCGTACACGGTGACGGTCAGCGGCGAGTCGTCGATGGGCTCGTCCACGGAGGCCTGGACGCGGTCGCTGAAGCCCCACAGCGTGAAGACCAGCAGGACCGGGATCAGGGTGAACATGGTCTCGATCGGCACGTTGTAGGCCGTCTGCTTCGGGAACCCCTGATCGTTCTTGCGCCGCCGGTAGGCGATCATGCACCAGATCATCGCGCCCCACGCGAGCAGGCCGATGACCAGGGCGGCGATCCAGGAGTTCACCCAGAGATCGATCAGCTCGGCGTTGTGGTTGGTGGTCTCCCGGGTGCCGGGCATCCAGCCCTGCTGGACCTCGGCGGAGCAGCCGGTCAGCACCACCAGTGCGGCGGCACCGACGGCCCCGCTCTTCAGGCGGCGGCGAGTCCGACGTCCGGCGTCATTGTGTGCTCTCACAGACGGCCTTCCTCTTCATCTCGTGTGCGATGAGCGCCCCGTCCCACGGACTCCCGCGAGATTTCGCAGGTTCCCTTCAGGTGGGCCGGGTATGCCCTGATGATTCAGGAGCCAGTCTAAGCCGACCGGGCCCCAATCGCCGCACCGTGACACGGGCGGATTCCGCCGGTCTCCCCCGCGCATCGCCCCTTGGCCGCCTCATCACGACGACGTCGGGCCAGCTCCCCGGGTGGGGAGCCGGCCCGACGTCGTCCACGGGTCAGCGGGGGCCGCGTGCGCGTCCCCGGAGTCGCCCTCGGATCAGTGGAAGGAGTCGCCGCAGGCGCAGGAGCCGCCGGCGTTGGGGTTGTCGATGGTGAAGCCCTGCTTCGAGATGGTGTCCTCGAAGTCGATCGAGGCGCCCATGAGGTAGGGCACGCTCATCTTGTCCACGATGACCTCGACGCCGTCGTAGTCGCGGACGGTGTCGCCCTCGAGCACGCGCTCGTCGAAGTAGAGCTGGTAGATGAGGCCGGAGCAGCCGCCGGGCTGGACGGCCACGCGCAGGCGCAGGTCGGTGCACCCCTCCTGCTCGAGCAGCGCGCGGACCTTGTTCGCGGCGACCTCGGTGAGCTCGACCTCGTGCGGGGGAAGGCCCGCGGCGTTCTCGATGGCGCCGATCTCGACGCCGGTCTCCTCTGCGGACAGTGCCATCCTGACCTCCTGGTTGGGGGTGGGGGCGTCGGGGATGCCGACGCCGGTGGGGTCGTCCGGCTCAACAACGCCGGACGGCGGGGCATTCCCGCTGCAGGTTCTCAGCGGGAGAGGCCGGCGAGCCAGAGGGCCTCGGCCACGATCGCGTTGCGGAAGTCCCCGAGGTGCAGGGACTCGTTGGCGGAGTGTGCACGGGAGTCCGGGTCCTCCACGCCGGTGATGAGGATCGTCGCCTCCGGGAAGACCTCCTTGAGGTCGGCGGTGAACGGGATGGACCCGCCGAGGCCGGTCTCCTTGGGCTCCACGCCCCACGCCGCGCCGAGCGCCTCCAGCATGGCGGCCGCGTGGGGCGCGGAGGTGTCGGTGGAGAAGGGCTGGCCGAACTCGCCCGCCTCCACGGTGATCTCCGCGCCGAGCACCGCGGCGGACTGCGCCTCGAGGTGCTCCTTGAGCGCCGCGAAGGACGCCGCAGGGTCCATCCCGGGGCCGAGGCGCAGGGAGAACTTGGCGCGCGCCTGCGGCTGCATCGTGTTCGAGGACTGGGCCACACTCGGGACGTCGATCCCGATGACGCTCAGGGCCGGGGCGTTCCACAGTCGGTCGGCGAGGGCGCCCGTCCCGGCGAGGGTCACGGAGTCCAGGAGCCCGGAGTCGGCGCGGAACACGTCCTCCGGGTACTCGAGGGAGGCCGTGTGGCGCGGCTCGAGGCCGGGCACCGCCACAGCGCCGTGCTCGTCGTGCAGGGTGGCGACGAGGCGGGAGAGCAGGACGACGGCGTCCAGGACCGGGCCGCCGAACATGCCGGAGTGCACGGCGTGGTCGAGCACGCGCACGGTCACGGTGCCGTCGACGAGCCCCCGCAGCGAGGTGGTCACCGCCGGCTCCCCCACGGCCCAGTTGGAGGAGTCCGCCACCACGATCGCGTCGGCGGCGAGGCGGTCGCGGTGCTTCTCCAGGAAGGGGCGGAAGGTGGGAGAGCCGGCCTCCTCCTCCCCCTCGATGAACACGCGCACGCCGACGCCGGCGTCGGGAAGGGCCTCGTCCAGCGCGGCGAGGGCGGCCATGTGGACCATGACCCCCGCCTTGTCGTCGGCCGCGCCGCGGCCGTAGAGGCGCCCGTCCTTCTCCGTCGCCGTGAGCGGCGGGGTGTCCCAGAGCGACTCGTCACCGAGGGGCTGGACGTCGTGGTGGGCGTACAACAACACGGTGGGCTTGTCAGCGGCGGCGGGGCGCTCGCCCAGCACGGCGGGGCCGCCGGGCCGGCCGTCCTCGCGCGTCTCGGTCACGACCTCGACGCCCTGCAGCCCGGCCCCGCGGAGGAGGTCGGCGACCTCCTGGGCGGAGCGTTCGAGGTTCTCGCGGGGAGCGGAGTCCCAGGCGATGCCCGGGACGGCCACGAGGTCCTTCAGCGTCTGGAGGGTCTGCGGGAAGCGGCGGTCCACGGCGGCGCGGACGGCGGTCACGAGCTCGGCGTCGAGGGACTGCGGCACGGAGCCGGCGGAGGCGGCGGGGATCTGTTCGGTCATGCACCCAGCCTAGCGACGGCCCCGCCGCACTAGACTGGCTCGGTGTTCACTCGCAGGAAGTCCTCCCCGTCCGCCGAGCCCCCGGCCGCCCCGGCCACCCACGGCTCGACCGCCCACACCGGCGCCGACCGCGCGCAGGGCAAGTCCACGCCCACGCCGCGGCGCCGCGACCAGGAGGCCGCTCGCCGCCGCCCCCTCGTCCCAGCGGACCGACAGGCCGCGAAGAAGGCGCAGCGCGACGCGGCACGCCAGGAGCGCATGCGCCAGCGCGTCGCCCTCGAGACCGGGGATGAGCGCGGACTTCCGGCACGGGACCGGGGCCCTCAGAAGCGCTGGGTCCGCGACCTCGTGGACGCCCGCACCGGGGTGGGCGAGTGGCTCATGCCCATCGTCTTCCTCTACCTGCTGCTCATGCTCGTGCCGGGGCAGCAGTTCCAGATCATCCTCATGCTGAGCCTCTACGCGGTGGTGGCCCTCGTGATCGTGGACAGCGTGATCCTCTCCCGCCAGGTGAAGCGGGGCCTCACGGCACGCTTCGGCACGCCCGAGCCCGGCACCCGCATGTACGGCGTCATGCGGGGGCTGCAGTTCCGCCGCCTGCGCCTGCCCAAGCCACAGGTCACCCGCGGTCAGCACCCCGCCTGAGCCACTCCGTCAGCCACGACGACGGCGCCGCGCCCCGCGAGTGAACTGCTCCCCGGAAGTTGGACTCCGAAAATGAGTCCGACCATCCGGGGAGCAGTTCCATGCCAGCACCGTCTTCACTGACCCACGAGCAAC